>DJBY01000120.1:11955-14449 GCA_002430605.1 Opitutia bacterium UBA5964
TCGCTGTCGGCGATTTTACTGCCGCAGAACGAAATCATTTGATCGAGAATCGACTGCGCATCACGCATGCCGCCATTGGCGAGACGGGCAATCGAAGCGATCGCCTCAGCTTCAACTTCGATGCCTTCGGCCTTTGAAATTTCAGTCAGCTTCTCAGCAATGACATTGTCCGAAATTGGCCGAAATTCAAAGCGTTGGCAACGTGAGACGATGGTCGGCAACACTTTGTGCGCTTCGGTCGTGGCGAAGAAAAATTTAACGTGCTCAGGCGGCTCTTCGAGTGTCTTCAACAACGCATTGAACGCTCCAGTTGAAAGCATATGCACCTCGTCGATAATGTAGATCTTAAAAGTGCACTGAGTCGGCGCATATTGACAGTCGTCGCGCAGAGCGCGCACTTGCTCAACACCATTGTTGGAAGCACCATCGATCTCGATCACATCCATGCAGGAACCACCCATGATGGCTTGGCTGATCTCAGATTCATTATCTGGCGTGGCACTGGGTCCGCCTTCGGCATTGAGCGCTTTGGCAAACAAGCGCGCAGTGCTGGTCTTACCTGTGCCGCGCGGCCCGACAAAAAGATAGGCGTGTGCAATACGCTTGGTATCAATCGCATTGCGTAAGGTGCGCACGATATGATCCTGCCCTACCAGCTCATCAAACTGTTTAGGGCGCCAGCGGCGTGCGATTACTTGATAGCCTTTTTCCATCGAGACTTAAAGAAAAGCTCTGATTTGAGGAAAGTTGCAAGGGGCTTTTTCAAGAACTTTGTCCTTTTCGAAAATCCAGTGTAGAGAGTCGAAAAATAGCTACGGATTCCGGCCGATTCACATGTCCGGACACAAAAGTGGCCAGGCACCCTACGGCACATGAGGATTAGGTGTTCGCTGCTTCCTTCCGGATCTGACGAGGTCAACCTGTCCAACATTGCATAGGACCCGGCCACCGACAGAAGACATCCACTCTTGCCCTTCGTTCAACACTAAAATCAACTATTTTCAGTACATTAAGGGAAAATTACGCCCCGACTCGTTTCAGGTTCGACCTTCGCGGCTGAATCTTCGATCTTTTGGCATATGCAGCCAGCCGTCACCCAACAGCGAAAGCAATTTTTCCCAATTAACAACCTCTTCCGGGAATACCTCAATATCTTCCATCGCAGCCTGGATCTACCAGTTAGCTACGAAGATTTACTCAAATACGACGACTCCTTTCCGCTGATCAACAAGGAGGGCAACGACACGCTATGGCAGACTTTGATCTATGAGCAACAATTCGGCCGTGATGTCTATGAAGGACTCAAACGTATCTACGTCCAGCTCCGCTCCGGCGGCGACGAGTCGATCTTAAGCAATCTCTACATCGATCGCGTCGATTTTTGCACCTTCGGCAATACCAAGCCGATGCGCGTGCGCATTGTGAATCAATACAACGATAACCACGACTACTTCTACGTTAAAAAAGCCGATGCCTCCCGTGTCTACGGACTGGAACTCGAAGAGCTGCTCTCGCCCAATCATATGAACTTCATCGTCTGCGGCGACACCCTGATCGAAGAGCACATTATCGGCGTGCCGGGCGACGACTTCATCCGCGACTACCTGCCGCGCTCCGACTTGCACGAAGTCCGCCTCGCCAAGGAGTTTATCAAATTCAACGAGCGCTGCTTCGTACGACTGCTCGGCGATATGCGTGCCTATAACTATGTGGTCGAGGTGACACCTGACTTTGAGCAAAACCAATACCGTGTGCGCGCGATCGACTTCGACCAACAAAGCTACGAGGGCCGCCGCAGCCTCTACCTGCCGCAGTTTTTCAAAAACAACTTACCGGTGGTGAAGCTCTGCACGGAGCTGATCAATCTAGAGACGAGTCAACAATATCAACGCGAAGAGCGGTCTTTAATACGACGACGCCTCAAATTCGCACTGCACCGCATGCAGCACTTACGTGAATGTATGTGCGCCGATCAAATTTCCAGTATTGAAAAGACTTACCAGTTACGCAAAGAACTTGCGCAAATGCACAACGACCATCGCTTCATGCTCTGTCATTCGATGGGCGAACTCACCTTCCTCAACATCACTCTCACACTCGGACTCGAAGGCGAGGCTGCCTACTACCCTGAAGGCGCTGGCAGATTTATCTAAGTCGAATTGAGCAGAAATTTTCGGTTGCGCCTGAGCGCTGAAGCTAGCCTACTAGCTGAGTTTTATAAAACACTTAAATATCAAATAATTATGTCAGATAATCTCATCATCGAAACCACACAGGGCAGCATCGAGTTCAAGCTGTTCGACGATATCGCACCCAAAACTTGCGAAAATTTCCGCACTCACGCGAAAAACGGCTACTACAACGGCATCATTTTTCACCGTATTATCGAGGAGTTCATGATTCAAGGTGGCGACCCAACTGGCACTGGCCGTGGTGGCGAGTCGATCTGGGGCAAAAACTTCAAAGACGAGTGCGTCAGCTCTCACTCCTTTGA
>DJBY01000120.1:14569-17125 GCA_002430605.1 Opitutia bacterium UBA5964
ACTCCTTGGCTCAACATGCGCCACACCATCTTCGGTGAAGTCGTCAACGGCATGGATGTCGTCGATGCGCTCGAAGGCGTGAAAAAAGGCGCTGGCGACAAGCCAGTCGAAGATCAAAAGATCATCAGCATCAAAACTGCTGAATAAACAGGCACAGATTCTTGCCCTTCATGGGTTTACTGGATGTGGCGAGGACTTTGCGGAGTTCTCGCCACTTTGCGGTTCGGCCAACACATGGACTTGCCCGAACCTCCCCGGCCATGGCCCAGAGCCGTCGCTCAACTGCAGCCCCGAAGCGACGGTCGAACTAGTGCAGGCACACGCGACTGCACGGCCAGCGAAGCGATCAAACGACGTAGCAGCGACACTCCTGTCGCATGACCTAAAAAGCGACAAGAGTGTCGCTTCTACAACGCCCAGAATTCTGCTCGGGTATTCGATGGGTGCGCGCGCTGCCCTCCTTCATGCCATCGCCAATCCCAAGCAATGGGATGCCTTAATTCTAATCAGCCCGAACCCTGGCATCGAATCAGCAGCGGAACGCATCGCCCGTGCCACCAGCGATGCTGCTTTAGCCGAACGAATCACCCGCGAAGGTGTGCCCAGCTTCCTTGAGTTTTGGCAACAAACCCCGATCATTGGAAGCCAGCAACAGATACGCGCGGACTGGCGAGCCGCCATGCAGCAACATCGGCTGCAACATACCACCGAAGGGCTCGCAGCGAGCTTAGAACAATTCGGACCAGCAGCCTGCCCCAACCTATGGCTTCAGCTCAGCACACTGCAGTGCCCGATCCTATTGATCAGCGGCGAGCACGACTTAAAGTACTGTACGATCGCCGATCGTATGCGGCGTGCACTGCCACAGGCGCAGTGGATCAAAATACCAGATACTGGCCACATGCCACACTTAGAAGCCCCCGAGGCAACGGCCGCCGCAGTCCGCCGCTTCATCCATCAGCTCTAGGCCCTGCTACTCGATATTTGGCAAGTTCGGATCTTTCTCGATACGTCCAGGGAATTGTTGAATCGCCCGACTTAATGATTGCGCCACACGCTCCTCCGAATACTGGATCGCATCAAAAATATTGGGCAGCTCTGCACGCCAAAAAATTTCGTTGGTGGTCGAATCATAGATCTCCACCGTGAGCCAGAAACGAACCGCAGTTGAAGAACTGCCATAGTTACGCCGATGCATGGTCGAAGTCGGACCATCTACAGAGTCAAACAGGCCAGCGTAAGTACTGATCTGCTTATGCCACTTCGCGACGACATAAAAATCGCCATTCGATTCAACCGCCTCAAAACCACGCGCACGCAGCTCATTTGTCAGCACCTGCTCAGACAATGTGTTAAGCTCTGCCTCGTCAACGTCTCTATAGCTCATGCCCGACACGACAGTCCGATCGTAACTAAACGAGTCGAGTGGTGAAAAATGAATCGACCGCACAAAGTCCCCTGAAGTACGCGTCGGCTTCAACGTAGCGCACCCAGTCAAGAACACGGCAGATAGCAACACGACATTAAGCAGTGGATAGGAAGATTTCATAAGGACAATGTTAGTCGACAGTTGGCAACTCGGAGACTTTTGCCATGTAATCAGGAAAATTTTGAACCGCCAGTCGCAAGGTCTGCGAAACGCGTGCATCAGACCACTGTAAGGCATTAAAAATGTAAGGCAATTCAGCGCGCCAGAACAAGGATTTATTGGCCGCATCATAAAACTCCACGATTAAAGAAAAACGCACCGCATCGGCAGCACTCAAGTTGATTTCCTTACGCCACTTCGATACAACATAAAAATCGGCCTTCTGCCCTGCCGAAGCATAGCCACGCTGACTAAGTTCCTGGGTTAGCACATTCTCCGACAATTCCT
Source organism: Opitutia bacterium UBA5964 (assembly GCA_002430605.1). Classification (GTDB taxonomy): domain Bacteria; phylum Verrucomicrobiota; class Verrucomicrobiia; order Opitutales; family Coraliomargaritaceae; genus Lentimonas. The sequence continues at coordinate 16,446 of DJBY01000120.1, forward strand.
TCATCACCAATTCCTGAGAGTTCCGTCGATCGACTATTCCGGAAACCATTGTATGCTCATATCTAAAGCTACCAAATGAGGACATGTCAGTTGGTTTAACAAAATCACCAATAAGAGTTGTCGATTCAAAGGATGCACACCCTGACAGCAAAGCTACAAAGAATAGAGCAAACAAACAGGGTCTAAAATGAAATCTCACATGCATATTAAACTAGAGTCCCTGCAAAATTCAAACCTTGTCGTGCATTCATCAATACAATCATATACTTACATGCGTTTGACTCAACAAGAACGGTATAGCCTATCGGTGGTATCACTGATCCTTGTGCTAGCCTTGATCGGCTACATCATCTTTTAACTCTGCAGCCTATCCGAAAGCCTTTATTTGATTAGAGACAGCGCAGCAGCGTCTCGGTGGCAGCGCGGCATGCTCACGGACGCTTCTCGGACTGACAGACGACGCGAGACGTTCCTGCGCTAGCGCCGACATGAATTCACCCCGCCGCCGTGCGCTGTTCTAATTCTAGGTTGACAAGTCAGCAGCCATTCTTCTTTTCTGACGGCCTTCCTTAGGGGTGACCTAGTCTGGGTCTGAGATGTTTCCTTGCAACTGCACAGAAATGATCCCTTCGAACCTGATCCGGTTGACACCGGCGTAGGAAAAGGAAGGGAGCGTACTT
>DJBY01000067.1 GCA_002430605.1 Opitutia bacterium UBA5964
TGTTTGGCGAGCCAGTCCAACTGTTGGTCTCCCAGAATCCCCCTTTTGCCTGAATCCAACAGCACGAGGTTCGCGTGCGGCAATTCAATCACACCCGCCTGCACGCCCATTTGCTCTTGCTCTTGCTTTAGGAACGGAAGCAATTTCCACAAATTCTCACGATTGTCGTGATTGCCAATCGTCACATGAACGGTGATGCCCGCAGCTCGAAGCGGCTCAACTAGCCTGAGAAACTCTTTATACTCGGCTTCTCTACCATTGCTGAGCGCACAGTCGCCGTTGACGATCAGGTGAGCCGGCCGAGGATTGAGTGCAAGGAGGCTCTTGGCAGCAGCGGCAAGGCACCATGCCATATTGACGCTTTCATGTTCGCCCTCCCCGACGGGAGATCCAGGCCACTTGGTCCCTGGGTAGACGCTATTCGGGTCGGCGCTGATGTGTGTATCTGCAAGCAAAGCCACACGGTTTGGGTCTAAGCCAACGCGTTCGCTATCTGTGGCGGCCCACGCGCGAGATGTTATCATCGCCGTGCCCCCCAAAGCGAGCGAGCGCTGGATGAATTGACGACGAGTGATCGGTGGAAGAATGATGGGCATTTCTAAATCTTCTTGGGTTCTGTGGTTCTAGGTCATTTCTCAGTTCAATAACTTCATCCATGCAGTCTTCTGCATCGAGTGTTCCACCCGTGGAGTATGTATGCCCGGGTCAGCCCCCATTGCTCATACATTATTTATTATAGCTCCATTTCTTCATATATTCATCCCCATGCAGGAACTCGTCGTTGCGATCCCGCAGCTTGTCCGCGAGAACCTTATCGAGCCGTTCCTGCAGGCTGTTATGTTCCGGTGAACTCAACAGATTTTTCATCTGATATGGATCTTTCTCGTTATCAAACAGCAGCCATGGGCCATCCAGATCGCGGACATAGGTATACCGTTGAGTGCGAATGCCCCGATACTCCTTGCCACCCTGCCGACGATTCCAATTCCCGCACGGTGTAATGCACTCAATCAGCGCGGCTTCGTTTTCCGGCTTCGCCTGACCGGCCAGCACCTGGGAATAATCGCTTCCCTCAACCGATTCCGGAATCTCCAGGCCGCACAATCCCAGCAGCGTCGGCATAATATCCGGCGTACCGAACGGCATATCGATCTGCCGGCCTTCACGCCCGAGTCCCGCAGGATAGCTTACTAAAAAGGGAACCTGACAGGATTCATCATACGGTTGCTGTTTCATCATCGCGTCCTGTGACCCCATCATGTCGCCGTGGTCTGACGTGAATACAAAAATAGTGTTATCGGCAATCCCTGCCTCATCAATGGTTTTCAGCAAATCACCCACATATTCATCGAGCGCAATGATGTGCGCATAATAACCGAGCAGTTTCATGCGGGCGGTTTTCGCCATCTCCGCCGGCACATTGGGCCGCAACTGAAAGGCTTCGGGCCGAAACTGTTTCTGATATTTCTTCGGAGCCAGTTTGACCGGCCCATGCGGCGGCCCCCACGAGAGGAAGACAGCAAACGGTTTAGGGCTGTTGGCGTGTTCGGTAATGTAGTTCTGCACATCGCGGGTCTGAGCTGCTGCATCATACCCCTTCCATTTTTTCATCTGCGGACTGTCTCCTTCATAGTAAGGAGAGTCGTTATAACTGTGCGAACACTCCAGAACCTTCCAGTAGTCAAAACCGTGCTGGCGCTCTGGAGGGATGAAGCTGGATCGGCCATGTCCGTCCACATGCCACTTCCCGACATAGCCCGTATCGTAACCGGCGGCCTTGTATACCTTACCGATCGTGTTCAGCTCCGGATTCAGCGGCACATCGTTAATGAACAGACCGTGCGACAACGCATATTGCCCAGTCAACAAGCTGGCTCGGTAAGGGGTGCAAGCTGGCATGGTCGAAACGGCAGTCCGCATCCAGACACCGTCTTCGGCCAGTTTGTCGAGATTCGGTGTTTTGCCTTTAAGATTCGGATCTCCAGCATAGCCGGTGGCTTGAGCTCGCCACTGATCCGCAAAAACAAAAACCAGGTTGGGTGATTTGCTGGTATTCATTTCGGTCGCCGATACGGTGGCCGCCAACAATCCCATCAGGAATATACTTTTCATATTACTCAATCTCCTAGTTATCGTGTTTATTTCGGATTCGGCTCTTCTTGATGATGTATTAAGTAGCATTACTTCAGCTTCCTTACTTGTCGAATCTGCTCAACCTGGGCTTCCCATTGTTTCTCGAGCTCTTTGACTTTTTCCGGATATTGATCCACCAGGTTATTCGTTTCTGCGCGGTCTTCTTTTAGATTATAAAGTTCCCAAGGCTCATTGTTGCTTTTGACCAGCTTCCAGTTTCCGTTTCGAACGGCGTGATTCCCTCGGTGTGACCACCAGAACGTTCGATTATCACCCAAGTCCTTTTTGAATGAGGGGAGCAAGCTCTGCCCCGGGAACGGGACCTTTTTCTTGGCTGGTGTTGCGCCCGCCAGATCGAGAATGGTGGGAACCATGTCAATGACATGTCCGGGCGTTTCCCGTATCGCTCCATGTTGCGAAATCTGGTTCGGCCAGTGCACAATCAAGGGGGTGCAGCTGCCGCCTTCATGCGCCCACACTTTGTGTTTTCTAAACGGCGTGTTGGCGACCGTCGACCAACCCGGTCCCAGGCATAAATAACTGCCTGCCGAACCCGGCGCTGCATCCGGGTCATGGCCATGACCACGCACCATCATCTCGGCACTCGCTCCGTTGTCGGATAAGAAGAAGATGACGGTATCCTCAAAGGCATTCATTGCTTTGAGTTGTTTGATAATACGGGACACTTCGATATCGACCCGTTCGACCATGGCCGCATGAATCGTCATCTTGACCTGCTGGAATGCTTTCTGTTTCTCCGTGAGATTATTCCAGGGGACCGGATGGGTGACTTCACCCTCTCCGAGGACGGTAAGCTGTTCGGAAAAATCGAAAGGAGGACCTTGATCGTACTCCACCTTAGAGAGCGATCCCTTGACCAATCCCAATTCCTGCAAACGTTCCCAGCGCTGAGCTCGAATGACATCCCAACCGACTTTGTACCGATCCCCTACCCGTTCGATGTCCTCAGGCAAGGCATGCAGCGGGAAGTGAGGTGCGGTAAACGCCACGTACGAAAAGAAGGGTTTGTCCGCATGCTTGTTCTGATGCTCCTTTAGCACTTCGATCACATGATCCGCGACAGCGGTCGTTGCATAAAATCCATCCTTGGGTTCTATTCTTTTGCCGTTCTTTAAAAGCACCTTGGGGCTGAATTCACCATGATTATCAATATATAACGAACGATCGAATCCATTCCCCATTGGCTTGCCGTCAATGTGCCACTTGCCGGAGTGATAGGAGCGGTATCCGGCAGGTTTTAGATAATCCGGCAACAATCGGGCCCACTTAGGCCGGGCACCTTTTCCCATTATATCCAGAACAGTATCCCGGTTTATTTGCTGAGCGTAATAACCGGACAGAAGCGCTGCTCGTGTTGGCGTGCAACGTGCGCTGTTATAAAACTGTGAGTAGCGCAAACCGTTTGACGCCAAACGGTCGATGGTCGGAGTATTGATCTCTCCCCCATAACATCCCAGGTCGGAATACCCCATATCATCGACCAATATAATGACGATATTGGGTTTTTGTTCTGCTGTCATAACGCCTGGCACTGTTGATTCTTCCGCTGCTACACCAACACACATCAATATGAATAAGCTTAAGCTGTTCCTAAATTTTATTTTGAAATTTTGTCGCTCCATTATCTCTCTCCTAATTCCCGGGGACCTTGTGCCAATTTTCAATTTGCTTGGACAGACGCTTAACCAGCTCTGGACGCGTTGACGCCAGATCATTCTTTTCATGGGGATCGTCCTTCAAATTGTAGAGCCGGACAGGCGCCTTGTCCCACCGGTTTAGATAAGGGTAATGGGTCGGATTCGAAACGTGATAGCGCAGCAGCAACTTCCAGTCTCCCTCCACACGCCAGAGATACTGCAAGGTATCATCTGGACGCCCAGGGGTCATGTTACGGGCGGCGTGGCAAACCCCGAATACAGTCTTCCTGTCCTTGCGGGCTTTCTCATTAAGCAGGTCAATCCCGGGAAGACTCGCCGGGGCTTCTATACCAGCCGCCGCTGCGATGGTGGGAAAGATGTCAATGGCATGCGCCAGGTTTGGAGAGCGCTCCGGCTTCACCTTGCCCGGCCATGATACCATGATAGGCGTGCGAATACCGTTCTCATAGGGGCTGGCCTTGGAGCGCAGGGAGTATTTTCCTTTTTTCTGGTTCGGATCATTCGTGTTAGCGCTGGCCGCCACCCAGCCATTATCACAGATGTAGAGCACGACGGTGTTTTCCGTCAGGCCACGCTGCTCGATGGCGCCCAATAGTTCCCCACAGGTTTCGTCAAACCATTCACACATCGCATAATACTTGGCCACATCCTCTGCGCGGTCCGGTCGCGTATATTTTTTCAACAGCCTTTCAGGGGGATTGTGTGGCGTGTGCGGCATAAACGGCGCATACCAGATCAGAAAAGGCTTTTCTTCCGCAACCGCAAGATCGATAAAATCCGTTACGGGCTGGATTCCTTCGCGCCCGATGGTCAGGCCTTCATCACCGTGCCGGCCACGGCGGTCTGGATCACCGTGGGTCATGCCATGCGTGAAGCCGCCATCCTCATACGAACCCTCCCACCACTTTCCTGACTGATGAGTCAGATAGCCGTTCGCGCTCAGCAGTTTAATAAAGCTGGGATGCTGATGAAAAGCCTGCCGAACCGGCTTATCCAGCTCCGCACGGTTTTTGTTTCCGTTTACATCGTTCCCCGTCACTCCGTGTTGGAAGGGATAGAGTCCGGTGGCCAGCGAAGCCAGCGATGGACGGCACAGTGGCGCGGCGACATAACCACGTTCAAACAACAGGCTCCGCTCGGACAACTTATCCAAGTGAGGCGTCTTGATATCCGCATGCCCCATAAAGCCATAATCCGTCCAGGCCTGATCATCGCTCAAAATGAATACGATATTCGGCCGTTGTGCGGGGTCGGCTTGCGCGGTCGCTTCACCATAAAGGGGGTGTGCCAACATGGACATAGCACCCAGCACAAATAGCAGGCTCGCGCTGAAAAGACCATTTTGACGGCACGGGTTTTGGTGTTTCGTGTTTTTCATCATTAATAGCCCAGAATTCGGTTTGATTCGATTTTCAAGTGGTTGAGGTCACCCAGCCGAGTCACTCACACGACTATAACACATCGATCATCGCTGTAACATCACGTGTTTGCGTGATAGAATGAACCAAAAAATCCCCGACGTGGTTTTTTTGACCGTGTTGGGCTTTTGCGAGCGGTTTATGGTTTCAACGTAAGAACTTGTGAACTCAACAGGCGCACCGGACCGAGCAGGCCGGATTCCATCAGCGGCGCCTCTTTGTCATCGTGATAGAATGGGTAGAGTGTCCAGGTGATCTTCTGATCGGACGGCACCTTCCAGTCACCCAGAATCCGGTTCTTCCAGCAATTGGTCACTTTGACCTGCACATGGTTTGCGCCGGGATTAACGACATC
>DJBY01000111.1:0-6930 GCA_002430605.1 Opitutia bacterium UBA5964
AACAGCGCCTGGATCAAACCTGCGAACCTTGCCGGAGTGGGCTTGGTGGTGACTGTTGTGTTTGATGTCAGTAGTTCGGGACGCATCTCAAATGTTCGCCTACGGCCTGCGTCGGGGAATCCCTCGTTCGATACATCTGTAAAAGCTGCATTTACCCGAGTCAGTTCCGGCGGCGTTACGCCCAGCGGGCAGGCGCATAGCTTTACGATGTCGTTTAAGATGGTGGATTAGGCAAAGAGGTCCTTTTGATTCGGATCAACACTAGACGAGCGGAACCCGCGGACATCGGGACGATGTCTCTCCAGTCCTGGCTAGATCTCATTATTGATGGAGGGATGCCGTCCTCGGCGTCCGCAGTTAGATCGAGAGGTCCTTTTGAGTCGGATAAATCCTTCAAGTAAAGTGAATTATAACTTGACATCAAGTTAAGATTCGTTGAAGGTGTTTTATATGGCCAAGATCTATCAGAACTCCGGACCGCACCTTTTTCTTCTACTGTGGAAGGCATCGCATGCGGTGAATGTCTTCAGCCAAAAGAGTATCACTGCCGCGGGCTTGGGATCATTGAGTGATTTTGCGATCTTGGAGTTGTTGCTGCATAAGGGCGAGCAGCCGGTCAACATTATCGGTGAGAAGATTCTACTGACCAGTGGCTCGATCACCACCGCAGTGCAGCGCTTAGAGAAGCGCGGTCTGGTGAGTCGCGAGCGCAGCACGACAGATGCGCGTGTGGTGCTGGTGCACTTGACCGATCTCGGCCATGAATTGATCGAGCCGAGCTTTGAGGCGCATGCGAAAGATTTAAACCAGTTGTTTGATGTGTTGGACGAGTCCGAGCGCAGCCAATTCGCCAAACTGATGCGCAAAATCGGCCAGCGCGCAGAGCAGCTGTAAAAGCTCTTTTCTCCTATAAGGCTTGATGCCAAGCTTACTCTTAACCCTATAACGCTATCCATTATGAAAATCAACGAAACACTTTTCAAGACAAGCAATCAGATCGCACTCTTACCAATTCGTATTGGCGTCGGGGCAACGATGGCAGCGCATGGCGCGCAGAAGCTATTCGGTTGGTTTGGCGGCAACGGGCTTGAAGGAACTGGGCAGTTTTTCGCCGAAAACCTCGGCTTGAAGCCGGGGCTGTTGATGGCTGCGTTGGCAGGTGGAGCTGAATTTTTTGGTGGGCTGCTGTTGTTAGTCGGATTACTGACCCGTTTCGCTGGCGTGTCGTTGGTAGCCACGATGGCCGTTGCGATTATTACCACCTATAAGGGTGTGTTCTTCGCCCAAAATGGAGGAATTGAATATCCACTGATGTTATTGCTCGCGTGTCTGACGTTGGTGATCGCTGGCGGCGGCGCATATTCAGTGGACCGCAAGTTGTCAGAGTCACAGGGCTAGGGTCGTGCTTAGCCATGGATGAGCACCTATCCTGCGGTTGGCGATGACGGTTGCAGACTTGCGGCACTCTTTCCGGTGAATGACACGCACTCCACCTTGACATCCGCTCTCGAAGCACAAGCGTGCTGAGCCGCTATGCCACCTCCATCCAAATCACCTCCGGTATTTGACCGCAGCTTTCTGCTGGAACTCTCTGGGGGGCTGGTCTTCAAGCAAGCCGAGCGCTTATTTGAGGCGGGCGCGGTGACTACGGTTGCGTGGGAGAGCCCGATCCTGACGGGCACGGTTAAAGGCATCGACGATACTTACCAACCGAAACTGAATCTGCGCTCTACCGTTTTTGCGGTCAACCATTGCAACTGTCTTGAAGGTCGGCGCCGCAAGGTCTGTGCGCATGCGATTGCCATTGCGCTGCACTATGAAGCGCTCAAGCACGAACTGGCCAATGCGGCACAGCCACATCCTGATTTCGTGGCGGAACCCGAGCCAGAGACCGAAGCGGCCAAGTCGCGCGGTGTGCGTTCGATCAAGCTGTCCCCTGCGGGTGATAAGTTGCGCATGCTGGTGTTTTTGCCGCCCAATTTGCAAGCAGCGGCCGAGCGCGATGCCATCGTGGTGAAGCTCGATGCTGCGGCGGGGCGTGAAATTGTGCCACTCAATCAACTGAGCCCGACGCGCGATTATGATGCGTCCGCACCGCAACAAGCTGCGTTGGCCTTAGTCGAGTCGTGGTGTGGTGGTAAGCTCGCGAGTCTGTTGGAGTTGACTGGAGGTCGCCTGCGCCGATTGCTCGCCACGCTCATTGATGAACCGACGGTGTATTGGGTCAAGCAGCCAAATGCGCCGATCGAATGGCAAGGCGGCGAATTGCCCGGCGTGCACGAGTTTCTCAAACAAGCAGATCCGGCAGCAGATGATGAGGATGAGGTCGTCGCTGTGCCAGACGAGCTGAAACGGCCCATTTTGAGTCGTAGTATCAGCTTGCGGGAAAAGTCGAAGCCCAACCCGCGGCGTCTCGCGGAAGCCCGTATGCAAGGCACTTTTAAGGCGAAGCCCGGAGATTATCCAGTCGCGAAGGCGGTTTCGGATTCGATGGAGCAATACTCTAGCAATCGGGTGGTGGTGGATGGTTCGCCCAACTTTTTAGCGATCCGACTGCCGGCGGGACGCGACGATGATTCAATTAAACCGTTACGTAATATTTTAAAGCTAGAAGGCTTCATGCTCGAGCCGTCAAATCGTAAATGGTGGCTACGGGATCGGCATAAGACGCTCAATTTCCTCGCCGCACACTGGAAGGCGCTGCGGGAACAATGGCGCGCGCAATTTACCGACGGTTTCGAGGAAAAACTCGCACATGTGCAGCTTTCTGAGCTGATTATCGAAACCAAGGAAGAGGACGGCCGCTTTGCACTGGAGGTGACGCTCAGCAAAGACGGCGATGAGGCGGCTGTACGCCGCGCGATTGCTACCGGTCGCAGTTACGTCGAGGACGAGGACTCCAGCGCGAAAATCACATTACTGGATCGGGCTGCGGTGGAGCGCTTGCACCAGATCGAACGCGCAGTCTCGGGCCAGGCAGATCGGCCGTTTACGCCGACGTTCTCAAAGCGCTTGGATACACAGGAGCTGGTCGATGTGGAAGATTTACTGGACGAGCTGGTCGAGGGCTGGCAGCCGCCGCAGGCATGGCAATCCCGCAGCCGTGCGCTCAAGCAAGTTGGTGCGCTCGAAGCCGCGCCGATCCATCCGGATTTTGATACGATTCTACGCACTTATCAACGTATTGGTGTGGCGTGGTTGTGGCATTTGTATCGGCATGAGCTGGGCGGTATTCTGGCCGACGAAATGGGTCTGGGTAAAACGCTGCAGGCGCTTGGTTTGATCGAGTGTATCCGCACTACCAACACAGCGGCGCTGCCGGCGTTGGTGGTGTGCCCCGCAAGTTTAGTGGAGAACTGGATACGTGAAGCTGGGCGCTTTGTGCCCGGCCTCAAGGTGGCGAAGCATCATGGTACCAAGCGGGCGAAAGAGCCGATGGCGCTTGAGGAGGTGGATATCGTGGTCACCTCCTACGGCACGCTTCGCCAGGATATTGAGATGCTGTCGACCATGGATTGGTCGGTCGTCATTGGCGATGAGGCGCAGCACATTAAGAATCGTCGCTCGCAGAATGCCAAGTCGCTCACCCGGCTACACAGCAAAGGCCGCTTCTTACTCACCGGCACGCCGGTGGAGAACTCGCTCGACGATTTGCTCTCGCTGTTCGCTTTCCTGATGCCCGGTTATGTGACCAAGGCCACGGGGAAGCTCTCGCAGGAAGAACGCGCGTGGCACTCGCGCCGTCAGACACAACGCGCGGCTGCTTACATTCTGCGCCGCACCAAGAAAGAGGTCGCGCCGGAGTTGCCCGATAAGATCGAGAAGACCTTCTTCTGCGAACTCGGTTCGAAGCAAATGCGCTTCTACAACGACACGCTCGAAAAGACGCGTCGCGAAATCTCTAATATGGAGATGGCTGGCGCAAATGCTGGACGCGTGCAGTTTGCCGCATTTACGGAGCTGTTGCGCTTACGTCAGGTCTGTGTCGATCCGCGCATTATCGACGACACCTTTCCAGCGGCCGATTCAGCCAAACTCGCGGCCTTCGACGAAGTACTGGATGAGTGCATCGATGCGGGCAGTCGCATCTTGGTGTTTTCCTCTTTTGTGACCGCACTTAAGTTGCTTGCACAGCATTTGACTGCAAAGAGCCATAAGTTCTGCTATCTCGACGGCAAGACCAAGAACCGGCTCGCGATGTGTGACACTTTTAATGAGGACGACAGCATTCCGGTGTTTCTGATCTCACTCAAAGCTGGCGGCACTGGCCTCAATCTAACTGGCGCCGACACTGTGGTGCATTACGACCCATGGTGGAATCCCGCAGCCGAGGCACAGGCGACAGACCGCGCGCACCGAATTGGGCAGGAGAGGGTGGTGACCAGCATTAAGCTGATCGCCGCGAATACGGTGGAGGAGAAGGTGATCGAACTCCAAGCGAAGAAGGCCGAGATCTTAAAGGAACTGTTCGAAGAGAGTGAGGCGGCCAACGCAAAAGTTAGCCTAGAGGATATCAAGGGTCTGTTGGCGTAAGGAAAACCGAGCGCGCCGCAGGCTCGAAATAAGCCTAAAAGCGCGGCTGATTACATACGTTGTTAAATCGTCTGTTGATAAAAATAGGTAAAAACTTGTTTCAGATTCATAAATCTGAAAGATAGCCCTTCGTCCTCTCATACCCTTACAAATATTTTCGATTATGATTCTCACTTCATTTTTGGCATTTACCGTTTTTGCCGCGGTGCTTACTTATTTTATCACGCGCAATTCGGAAAAAGCATCGGCGACGGGCTTTTTCCTTGGTGGTCGGTCGCTGACCTTCCCAATCATCGCAGGTTCTCTGTTGCTGACGAATTTATCGACCGAGCAAATGGTTGGTTTGAATGGAGCTGCATTTAAAGATGGTTTGTCGGTTATGGCTTGGGAGGTGGTTGCGGTCATCGCTCTAGTCCTGATGGCCTTGTTCTTTTTGCCTAAATTCCTTCGGGCTGGTATCACCACAGTGCCTCAATTTCTGGAGAATCGATTTGATCGCCGCACGCAGAGCTTGGCGAATATGGTCTTTTTGTTGGCTTATGCATTCTTGTTGATTCCAATTATTCTCTATAGCGGTGCGGTCGGCCTATCCGAGATGTTGGATCTCAAATCGTTAACTGGCATCACAGAGCCCGTTTCTTTTCTAGGTTCTATTTATCAGCCGGATACAGTTATCTTGTGGCTGACTGTTTTCATGATCGGTATCATGGGAGGTATTTATACGCGTTTTGGTGGACTGAAAACACTTGCTGTGCTTGATACGATTAACGGCATTGGCTTGCTGGTCGGTGGTTTCATGATCGTGTGGTTTGCGCTTAATAAAGTCAGTGATGGCCAAGGGATCATTGAGGGCTGGAATGTCTTGAAGACTGCGAATCCTGAGCGTCTAAATTCGATTGGAACGAGTGATTCTAGTGTGCCATTCAGCACGCTGTTTACGGGTGTCGCATTGCTTAACTTGTTCTATTGGTGCACGAATCAACAAATCATTCAACGGACACTGGGCGCAAGTAGCCTCGCCGAAGGGCAAAAGGGCGTTCTGCTGACAGCGGGTCTTAAATTACTGGGTCCAATCTATCTAGTGATCCCTGGTATCATCGCGTTCCATTTGTTCGCTAAAGATGGTATTTCAAACGACCAAGCCTATGGCACTCTGGTCCGAGAAGTGCTACCTCCTCAGTTTACCGGGTTCTTCGCAGCTGTGATGGTGGGTGCTATTTTGAGTTCGTTTAATGCAGCTTTGAACAGCACCTCAGCATTGTTTAGTCTCGGCTTTTATAAGCATGTTTTGAATCCGAAAGGCAGCGAAGAATCGACAGTTCGTGCGGCTAAGATTTTTGTGGTTTGTATCGCACTGGCGGCGATGTTTGTGGCGCCTTTATTGGCGGGACAAGATAGTATTTTCGGCTACTTGCAGAACATGAATGCAATCTACTTTATTCCGATTTTCTCGGTAGTATTAGTCGGTATGCTGCATTCACGTGTTCCAAGTATTGCTGCATTCGTATCGTTGATTCTCGGCCTTGTATTGATTGCAGTTAAATATTTTGTCCCTGGTATGGATGTCGCGTTCGATAGTGTCTTTGTTTATAACTTCCACTTCCTCGGATTCGTCTTTGCTCTGCTTTGCTTGGTGATGATTGTCTGGGCGAAGGTTGCGCCTCGTGAAACAGCATGGACGCTGGAAATGAGCACTCCGATTGATATGACTCCTTGGAAAGGTGCTAAGTTTGCCAGTGCGATCTTAGTTATTGCTGTGATTTCAATCTACGCATTCTTTGCTTTATAAGGCTGCTCACTGCCAGCACTGGTAAGCCGAGTCTGAGTCTTTGATTTATCTGGCGGTCGTCTCTTCATTGGGATGACCGCTTTTTTGTTCATCCAAGAAAATGTTCAACTGTGGTGGTATTCGCGAGTGTTTTGCCTATATTCAAAATTCTAGTTTAAATAATCACTTCTCCGATATCATTATGAAAACATCCATACCTATCCTCTCCCTGCTCGCCATCACTGTCCTGCTTACCGCATGCGGTAAGAAAGAGGCCGAAGTACCCGCACCTGCTCCTGTTGAGAAGGACGCCGCCGCAACTGCCGTCGTCGCCGAAGCGATGGAAGAAGTCGATGCTATCGTCGAAGCCGCGCAAGAAGAAGTCGCCGAAACGATTAAAGCGGTGCAAGCGGAAGTGGAGGTACTGCAAACCGAGGCCGTGGCTGCGGTCGAACAAGAGGTTGCAGAGATTCAGGCCGAAGCGATGGAGGAAGTCGCTGCAGTGATCGATGACGCCGAGCAGAAGTTGACTGATGCTGCAACCGATACACTGAAAGATCAGGCATCGAAATCACTCACCGACGGACTGATCCCGAAGGTCGGATTTTAGGTTGAAGGAGCGAGGGCGA
>DJBY01000111.1:7144-22257 GCA_002430605.1 Opitutia bacterium UBA5964
CAACATCGGCTGAACGTGGGCGAGTCGCCCACACTCCTATTGCTGGTCGATCACACAAAAAAGGCAGCCGATCATTCGGCTGCCTTTCGGTTGAAAGAGGTGTTTATGCGCTGCTAGGATTAGTTATTTGTTGCCTTTGAACTGCCTGCGCTCTTGATCTCGTCGCCGCCACGGATCACACGATTCTTACCGCCGAAGAGGCGCACGAATTGATCCAGTTGTTTTTTCGCATTTTCATTGAACGTCTCATCGCCAGCAAGGAAAAGTATCACGTTGACCGAGGGCACCGGTTTGTCGTTATTCTCGTAGAGTTTCTCGACCAGCTTGCGGAAATATTTCGATACGTCGCTATCTTTGAGCCACTCGGGTTGTGGTCCATGTCCTGGATGGTCAGTGGTCCAATTCAGGCCAAGTTCTCTGGCATTGGAATAAACGCCATGTCGTTGATTCAGCACGCGTGGTGGCTGGCCTTTCTTTTTGCGGTCGGCATCGATCTTCGCCATCGTCGCATTAATTCTACTTTGCATTTTAGGGACTTCCGCCATATGTTTGGCGAGTTGCTCAATGTAGCCGCGCTGTGCGATTGTGCGTGCCCAGTCAGCTTGTGCGCGTTCGCTCGGTGGGGAGCGTAGGGGACCGAAGCCACTATGATAGGCAGTAATAAAAAAGATCGCATCCACCTGCTGTTCCAATGCCACTTGAGTGATGAAACAAGTTTCGTTACCTGAGTGGCCTGACCACGGTAAGATCTTATGCACTTGCTCGTCAGGAAGTGCCTGAAGCTTAGGAGTGCTTGCCCGAGGGTTGCCTTCGAGCCCCACCTTTTCTGCGGTGGCATTGATTGGGTTGATCCATTGGATCAGCTGCTGGGTTGTTTCTGAGCCTGCTGCCACGAGTTGTGGCCTGAACAGCATAATCTTTCTTCCATCTTGTAACATGACATTAAACAAGGTGCCGGCGGAGAGGTTGCCGACCATGTCGGTGATTTCGTCCTTGATGATCTTGTAGCTATTGAGGCCGCCTTTTTGGTCGGTTACCATTTGGCGGTTGGCATCGATCACAAACAAGATGCGCTCGCCGCGTGTCTTGAGACCGAAGACGCTGACATCGGACAAGCCCATGCCGATACTCCCGCGGGTGCCGCCGAGCAGGCTACCGCCGCTCATGCCACCGAGGCCTGCGCTGACGGTGAAGTTTTGCTCCATGCTAGGCAAATTGACGTCTACATTGGCCACTGCGATGTTCGCCACCGGACGCATGGTCAGGTTTTGTGACAATGCATTTTGCTTGGGCTGCTGAGGCCTGATCTGCACTTTGACCGGTGGTGGCGGTTCTTCTTGTTCCACGACGGGCGGCTCTTCGAATTGCGCCTCAGAGGGAACGACAAATTTGTAGATCGTGATACTTCCGAGAATAAGCGCTGCAAGCAGATGAATGGCTACGCTGATGACGATGACCTTCAGCAGCAGCGGATTTATTTTTCGTTTTTTGGTAGTAGGCAGCATCTGGGAGAAATTATAAGCGAGCGTTTTTTGGGAAGTCGACCAAACAAAGCCGGTTGTTGCAGCCGAGCGCGTGGGGTCGAATCAGATCAATCGAACATTGCTAGAGCGCGTATGCGGTGAACGAGACTTTGGTAATATCAGCCTTGGCACAGGCATTCAGTGCATCGATTGAACGTTGGTGCGGCGAGTCAGGATCGGCCTGGATCTTCACCACGATATCATCGCCCACTCGGTCCGAAGACATGCGCAGCCGCGTGAGTGTGCTAGAGAGACGTGCCATGACACGGTCATCCGAAGCGTCCATTGGTGCACCGTTGAGCAAGATCAAGCCATTGGGAAAGATCTCGATGATATGTTCGCTGGGCAATTTGAGGTTCTCGGCAGGTGGGGTCGCGCTGGGTAATTTGATCCCAACATCGGCCTCTTGTTGCAGCGGCAGGAACATGAAATAAACGAGCAGCAAGAACACGATGTCGATCATCGGGGTGATATCGACTTTTTCTTCTGATTCTAAAACTTTGTTAACAGCAGCCACAGTTTAATTTTTATTGGAGGCAAAAATGAGGTCATAGATGCCAGCTTCAGCGCAGGCCTCCATGACGCGGTTGACATAACGGTGTGCAGTTTTCGCGTCAGCTCGAAGAAACACTTTCAGAGTGGGCTGAGCGGCGCGCCCGGCGGCTAATGCTTGGGGCAGTGCCTCGTAGCTGATTGGCGTCGAGCCGAGGAAAGCCTGGCCGCTGATATCAACGGAGATGTATTGGCGTTCGCCTGGTTCTTCTGGGATGCTCGACTGATTGGCATCCGGCAGCTTGAGTTCAATGAGTTCGGCGCTAATGAAGCTGATCAATGTCATGAAAAACGCGATGAGCAGGAACACGATGTCAATCATCGGAGTCAGTTCAAACTCCGGATCAACTTCTTCTGGGGACCATGTTTTCATCGGTTAGTAATCGCAGGTGTTTGGATTAGCGATTGCTGATCGCAGTGCTGAGTGTGAATTGCAGGTCTCCCACGACACGCGCGACACGGGAAGTGATCTTGCCGTATTTATTCTTGAAAAAGAAGAAGAAGAACATGGCAGGAATACCGACGATCATGCCGCTGGCGGTGGTAATCAAGGCTTCAGAAATATTACCCGCAAGCGCTTGGGCATTGGCAGCGCCTTCAGAGCCGATCACATTGAAGGCCTTGACCATACCAGAGACGGTTCCGAGTAGCCCGACCATGGGGGCCAGTGATCCGATCACGGAGAGGTAATTGATTAAGATGAATGGGCTGGCGAGTTCTTCGGCCGAAGCTTCTTCGACCGCTTCCTTGACCTGTTCTGGATTGTAGCGGGTGATGTCGACACGTACCAACCCTGCATGGATGATGTTAGTCGAAGGTGCTGGGTTCTCATCGCAGATGGAGCGGGCTTTTTCAATATCCAGTGCTAGCAGCGCAGCATCGATCTCTGGCAGCACTGAAGGCTGCAGGATTTGATTCGGATTAATCGCCATGAAGTTGTAAACGATCAGTCCGAATGCCGAGATCGACAGGAGTGTGAGTGGATACATGGCCCAGCCGCCATTCTTATACATATCGATCAGGGATTGATCGCCCGCTGCGGCTTCGGCAGTCGCAGCCTGTTCGGTTGCCTCGACTGACTCGACGGTTGCTTCTTCAGTTTGTGCGCTGAGGGATTGGGTCATTGTCCATTGCGTGACGACGGCAAATAGGGCGATCGCGGCAAAGGAAGGAAGGAGGCGGAACTTTGATAGCTTCATAACGGTTTGGTATTAAAGACTGATGATTGAGTGTGTTGTTGTTTTGTGAAGTGATAGATTAACTACTTGGAGGCGCGGGTTCTGGCTTTGGCAGTTTGCTGAGTGATTCGGCGGCACGCTCGGCCCATGGGGAATCGGGATAGAGTACTGTGATTTCGAACCAGACATTCCGCGCGGCAATCGGGTCAGCGGCGCGTGCGTAGCAATCGCCGATCAGGAAGAGCATTTCCGGCACCCAGACGTAAGAGGTCTGCGCACGAACGAAGCCACGGGTAAGGACATCGAGTGCCGCGTCATAGTTCTTATTGCGATGCTCGCGCGAGCCTTGCAGGAGCTTGTATAAAGAGAACAGGCGGTCTTTGCCATCCGGCTCTTTCATGCTGTCGATCATTGGAGAGGCTTCATCGACACGGTCGGCGAGCACCAGACTGTAGGCCAGCCACATGCGCACGTTCTTGCGCACTTCTTCCGGCACGGATCCTTCGATCTCGCGATAGAGCGGAATCACGGCTTCATATTCACCTGCGCCGCGCAGTGCATCGGCGGCGCTCACAACTTCGGTGATATTGGCTGCGTACGCACCACTTTTAGGCAGTTCACGGGCAATCCGTGCGGCTGCATCGAAGTCTTCTTCGGCGATGTGGCTGTGCATCAGTTGAATCGCCAGTTGGCTATATTTGATGTCGACCTTATCGAGTGGGATGCGGCGGAGTAAGTCGTCAGCTTCGTAGAGTTCACCAGCGCTTATCAGGCTGCCGATCAAGGCGCGAAGGGGCGAGTGCAATTGGCTGAACAACTCCGGAACCTGACTGAATTTGACCAGCGGATAGACCACCGGACGCAATACTTCGACTGCGCCGGCGTCGTTGCCATCTCGGATCAGTCGGTTTGCTTTTTGCATCTCGCTGACGTCGAAACGCAGTGTATTCACCATCGATTCGCTAACAGGGAGCGATATTTCGCCGACTCCGCCATCAACCGTTATTTCCGCAACCAACATGCCATCTTTAAAATTGATAAATTTAAGTGTCTGCTTCGAGCGTGCGTTGACTTGCTCAATATAGACGGGTTGATTGCCAAACTCTGCCCAGTAGGCATTTTCGGCAAAACTGAGGAGTGAGAAACCTAGAGAGAGGGCTGCGAAGAGCAGGGCTTTGAGTGAAAAGTAACGCATCCGTTGGTGTGGGGCTGTTATGACTGGGGCGATGGAGCGACTGTTGGTTGTAGTTCCTTCAGTTTCGCTTGAATGGCTTCGACGAGTGCTGCGGGTGCCGTCTCTGCGAGTGTCTCGCTTGCCTCGGTGAGTGTCGCAATCGCGTCGACCTTTGCTCCCATGCCTAAAAGGGCTTCGGCATCCGCAAGATAGGCGCGTGCGCACCATTCGCTAAATTGAGAATAGCCGAGGAAGGTGCGCTCGAAGAACCCATGCGCTTCGGCATATTTGCTCTCAGCCATGTAGGCCTCGCCTGTTTGGAACAGGGCACGAGCGTGAACGAAGCCGCGCCAGTCCGGCACGCGAAGGATATATTGATATTTCTCGCGGGCTTCCTCGCCGCGGCCCATCGAGGAGAGTAATTCGCCTTGGCGTAGGATGACTCCGGGGAGTTTCGGTGTGCTAGGGAATTGAGCTTGAATTGCTTCGAGATAGTTGAGTGCGCTGGGTTTGTCGTCGCGTTGTTCACTAACGTCGGCAAGGCGCATGTAGGCTACGATGGCAGCATCGTCTATCGGGTATTCCGTGAGCACTGTATTCCATGCTTCCACTGCGAAGTCGAGCCGATCAGCACGAGAGTAGTCGGCGACATAGAGCAGTACGCGCGGAGTGACTTCGCTTAAGAACGCGCTGTCGTAAGTTTGTGTGGGTGCAAGTTCGATATCGCTACGGTAGAGACCCATCAACATACGGGTTTCGGCGACCCGTTGCTTGGCGGCTTTAAACTTGGCGAGTTTGTCGCGGAAGAAATCGCCCGGCGTCTCTTTTGGGTAGTCGGCCAATTGCTTGCGGTAGATCGCGGTGACTTCGCTGATCGGAGCGAGGTCTTCGACTAGCCATTCGCCGAATTGTGGGTGGTTGCGCAGGCGATTGTAGAGTGTCTGATCGAGATCGCTGTTGACGTAGAAGTATTCAAACAAGTAGCCGCGATCGGTAACGATTTGAGTGCGGAATTCAATATCGTTGTCGAGCATGTCGAGAAATTCGACGGTCTTTTCCAATGTGGCCTTGTTGGTGTTGTATTTTTCTGCGTAGCCTTCGACCAGCGTATCGACGCCAGCATTATCCGGATCGTTGGCGAATAGCTCGATGTATTTACGATAGAGCGCCAGCATTTGATTGGGCTGACGGAGGAATTCGTAAGCGCGGCCGAGTTCGAAGATCGCATCGGTGAGTCGGCCATCTTCGCCGAAACGATCGGTGTAGGCCTTAAAGTGTGCGGCCATGTCTTCGTAGCGCTGTAATGTCTCATAGATCGTGCCCATGCTGAAAGCGGTACCATCGTGGATGTCTTGCAGCGTGGTGATTTCGTCCGCCCGCTTGAAGTGCTTGAGTGCGAGTTCGTAATCGCCAGCCAGATTCTCCACTTCGCCGAGGAAATAGTAGGCTTGGTCAAGTGCGTTGCCGCGTGGATATTTCTTGGTGTAGCTGTAGAGTGTCTCGCGTGCGGCTTCAAAGTTTTGCGCATAAAATTGGGAAGCACCTTTACGCAGCAGGCCGTCTTCGGCGTAGAGGCTAGTTGGATATTGCTTCAGCAGGCTGTCGAAGCTTTGAACGGCGTCGGCGAATTTACTGGTTTGCAGTTCAGAGATGCCGCGCCAGTAAAACAGGCCGTCTTCGAAAATCGGGTTTTGGTGCAGTCTGAGCCATTGGTTGCACTGTTGGATGACATCTTCAAACTGCTCATTCTCCATTTTGTTGCCTGCCCAGAGTGCGAGCATGTTGCTGGATACGGGGTCGAGCGGATGGCTGTCGAGGAAGTCTTTGGCGATTTGAACATACTCGGTTGTGTCGCCGCCGGCTTTCAGGGTGCTGGCGAGGGCGATGGTGATATCTGAGTAATAGTCGCCTTGCGGGAATTGATTGCGATAGGACCTGCCCACGGTGATGGCGGTCTCGGTTTTTTTGAGCTGGAGGGCGTTTGAGAAGGTCGCGTAGGTGTAGAATTCGGTCTGCGCATCCTTCGGGTTCTCGGTCATTAAGTCGAAGAACATCCAGAAGGCTTCGTAGCGACGGGCGGTCTTGGTATAATTACGTGCGCGGCGCACCAGTAATTCGTTGCGCAGTGTAGGCAGTGTGCGGAGCTGCGCAACCGTTGCTTCGAGGTTCTGGATTTCTTGCTTGAGGCGCTCGGTCGTTTCTTCGCTGCGCCCAATACTGGTGTTGAATTTGATCTGGGCCTGTTTGTCTGCCATCACCGCTTCATTATGCTCGATCATGATGTCGGTGGTCTTGATCAAGTTGAGCAAAATGGCGGCATCGCTGAGGCGAGCTTGGGCGACCATGGTATCGCTGCTCTTCAGTAGGGCGACGTTGAGTCGCGGCAAGTAACGCACTTCGGATTCGCGAGCGAGCATCGGTAGCAGCGACATCGCGTCGTCGAGACGTTTCTCTGTGACAAATGCTTCGAAGCTGGCGGCTGCGGCCCAGGCTTGGTCTTCGAAGTTGCGCGATGTGTTCATCAACTTGGTGAAGATCGGTAGGCCACCTTTCCAGTCGCCCTTATTATAATAGATCTGTGTGAGATCTTTGAGTAGCTTACTTTCCTGCTGTAGGTTGAGGCGGAAGGAGTAGGTGCCATCCAGCAATTGCTTCATTAAGGCGATCGCGTCGTCTTCGCGCTTTAAGATGCGTAGCACATCGATCTTCTTTAAGAGAGCGTCTTTGACCTTGGGACTATCGGGGTAGTCTTTTTGAAGCTTGTCATACCATTTCAGGGTTTGGTTGAGTTCACCTCCGTTTTGCGTGGCGACAAAGCGCTGAATGTGAGCCGTACCAAGCAGGAAGATAGGGAAGTCGAGCTTGATCTCCGAGTTATCACTCGCTTCGACGCGCTTGATTAACTCCTCTAGAAATGGCATCGCCTGCTCCAATTGGCCTGCTTCGACCAGCGCATTGGCTTGCCCCTGCAGATCGGAGAAACCGAGCTGACTGGCATCTTGTGCGTGAATAGGAGCGATGCCACTCCAGCAAACTAGAGCGGCAATCGAAAGTGATTGTTTGATGGAGCGGGGAAGCAAAATAGACGGCTGATGCGGGTGAAGCAATTTCCAGAAGCTAATAGAGTCCTTTTTCCCGTCTGTGCTGTAAAGCGTAAACCTTAAGCCGGTGCGCTTTTGCGGGGGCTATTTGGCTGTGGATGATTACCTGTGTTCGAGAAGCTACATTAACTTTCCTAATTCTTCAGCCGCTGTTTCCCACTCGTAGTTCTTCTCCTGCAAGCGTTTCGAGATGCGGGCCGATTGCATATTGAGCTCTTTAGCTTTCTCGTTGTCGGCATAAACGCCGGGATTGCCGAGTTGTTCAGTGACTGCGGCTTGCTCTGCTTCGAGCTCGAGTACCTCGATTTCGAGCTTTGCCACGCGCTTTTCGACGCCTTTGCGGCCCTTGGACTCGAGTTTGCGCTGTTCTGCTTCGATGCGGCGGCGCTCTTTGGCGCTGACGACTTTCGGCTTGTTGCTCGGCTTAGCTTCAAAGTCCGGGCGGGCGTTCTTAATACCTGCGACTAGGCCGCTTTTTTCGGAAGTCGCATCTGATTTACGCAGGTAATAATCATAGTCGCCGGCGAAGTTAGTGGTACTGCCAGCTTGGATCTGGATCGTGTGTTGAGCGATGGCGCGGATGAAGTGCACGTCGTGACTGACGAAGACGAGTGTGCCAGTGTAATCCTTGAGGGCGCCAATCAGCGCATCGATACTGGGCATGTCGAGGTGAGTGGTCGGCTCGTCGAGAAGCAGAAGATTGGGCGGATTGAGTAGCAGTTTGACTAGAGCGAGGCGGCTCTTCTCGCCACCACTGAGGACTTTGACTTTCTTAAAAACGTCGTCGCCGCGGAACAGGAAGGCACCCAGGATGCCGCGCACCTTTTGCTCGTTCATGCCGGAGACGATACGTTCCATGGCTTCGTCCAGCACACTTCGCTCGACGTCGAGCACTTCGACACGTTGTTGCGAGAAGTAACCGACGCTGACATTGTGCCCCATTTCGCGCACCCCGCCTTGGATTTCGACACTCCCTGACAGGATCTTAAGCAGTGTGGATTTACCTGCGCCATTGGGGCCGACCAGCACGATGCGCTGTTGTTTCTCAATGATGAGATTTAGGTCGGTATAAACGACGTGGTCGCCGTAAGCCTGTTGGATATTCTCAAAGGTAGCGACGCGCTGACCGCTGCGCTGTGGCTGCGGGAAGCTAAATGAGATGGTGTCGGCGGCGCTTTCGGGCGGCGACAGGCGCACCATTTTTTCGAGCGTCTTCATGCGAGCTTGTGCTTGCGAGGCTTTGGATGCTTTGGCGCGGAAGCGGCGCACGAAATCTTCCAAGTGTGAGATTTCGCGTTGCTGATTGTTGTAAGCTGCGAGTTGCTGCACTTCGCGATCCGCTTTTTGAGTGAGATAATAGTCGTAGTTGCCGTGGTAGCGGTGCAGGTGTCCATTGGCGATCTCGATGATGCCGTCGCAGATGCCGTTGAGGAATTCACGGTCGTGCGAGATGGTGAGGATCGCGCCAGAGTAGTTGCTTAATTCATTCTGAAACCAGCCCAATGTCTCGAGGTCCAAGTGATTGGTCGGCTCATCGAGCATCAGTAAATCTGGCTCCATGACCAGCAAGCGGGCCAAGTGCGCACGCATGATCCAGCCACCGCTCAAGGTATGTGCGGGCTTATCAAAGTCTTCTGGGCGGAATGCGAGGCCTGCCAAGATACGCTTGGCCTTTGCTTCCAGTGTATAGCCATCCAAGTCGACAAACTGCTCCATCGCGTCGATACGCTCAGGGGCATCAGGGTCGGGAAACGCACGCAGGGCATTATAGATGCCGACAAACTCGGGGGAGATCGATGTGGCCAGCTCAGCGACCGTCTCTTCGCCAGCAGGCGCACTTTCTTGAGGCAGGAAGCCGATGACGGTGCCACGGTCGAGCTCGACCTTGCCGCTGTCGCATTCCGTGGTGCCGAGGATGATGTTGAACAGCGTCGTCTTACCAGCTCCGTTGGGTCCGACTAGACCGATGCGATCGCCTTGTAGGATACGAAACGAGATATCGGTGAAGAGCGTCTTTTGGCCGAAGCCTTTACTGAGTTTTGAGAAGGTAAGCATAGAAAGTGCGCAGAGGTTCGTCGAAGCGAGCAAAGAGGCAAAACAAAAGAAACTTTAAATCAGCCTTCTGTTCGACGCAGACTTGCATGTCCGATGCATTCTGTCTTTTTTGAAAAGAACTTGGACAAATGAGCACTATAAATAACAAGTCTTCTCTACTCACGCTTTGGTATAAACCAGCCAGTTCGATGCGTGCACTGCTCGATGCCGGGCAGGGGCATTCTGCTGCGGTGATGATTGCGGCCTTCTTTGGCGCGGTGCAAAGTGGTCGGTTTTCACTGGCACAAGCAGAGTCGGGGCCGCTGCCGTTTGTCGTCGGTGGCCTCGCGGCTTTGTGTGGCTTGTATTTGTTTGGCTGGTTAACGCGTAATTTCGGCCGTTGGTTCGGTGCTGAAACCACGCAACGCGATGCACGCACTGCGCTTGGCCTCGGCTTGTTGCCGTGGACGCTGTTGTCGATGGTACTCTCCTTTATGCTCGGTGCCGAGGTGAACCCCGAAGTGATTGTCAGCTTCGCACCAGTCTTCTTTTGCGTGTTTTTCTATGGCTATGTGATTATTCTGCTGTCGCTCTCTGCGGCACTGCGACTGAGTGTGTTGAAGACCTTCCTTTGCTTGGCTGTGACGATTATTGTCAGTCTGTTTCCGTTGACCTTGCTCGCGCAACTATTGGTCACTCTTTTTGGCTCCGCCGCTTAATTGTTTAGCCATGCTGCAATATCTTAAAATTAAGAATCTCGCGCTTCTCGCTGAGGTAACGCTGGAGTTGGATGTGGGGTTTACCGCTGTCACGGGTGAGACTGGCGCGGGTAAGAGTGTGTTACTCGGTGCGTTGGGCCTGCTTTCCGGTGCACGTACAGATAAGACCATGATTCGCCAGGGCAGCGATCAGCTGGAGGTCGAAGCGGCGTTGTATTTTGAAGACTCCGTAGAGATGGATGCATTGCTGGAGACCGCCGGGTTGCCGTGCTGCGAAGACGGCGTGCTGTTGCTACAACGTAGTATCCATCGCAACAAAATGCCACGTGTGCAGATCAATGGCAGCATGGCAACGCTCACACAATTACAGGAGCTAGGGGAGTCGTGGATTGATTTCCATGGGCCCGGTGAGCCGCAAAAACTATTTCAAGAGCGCCGACAGTTGGAGATGCTCGATCTCTATGCGGGCAATGCCGATCTACTGGCGAGCTATCAGGACGGCTATGCCACATGGCGTGCCGCGCATAAAGATATCGACAGCCTCGAATCAGGCGAACGCTTGGATGAGGACCAAATCGATTATGTGCGTAAACAGATCAACAAGATCGACAGCGTCGATGTCTCTGAAGACTCGATCGAAACACTGGAGCGCGACTACACGCGTATGTCGAGTGGGCAAGAGTTGGTGACGCTCGCTGCGTATTGCTCCGAAGGACTGGCAGGCGAGCAAGGGCTGTGCGAACAACTTAGCTTGATTGTTGGGCACTATGATTCGCTGGTAGGGCTCGATGCCGACTCCGAGCCGCTGTTGGAGCGTGCGCGTAGTTTGTTGATCGAGATGCAGGACCTAGGTGAGGAAACGAGTCGTCTGGTCAGTGATTTTGAGTTCGATGCCGAAGCGGTTGAGGCGACTAGCGAGCGAATGAATCTCTGGCAGGAAGTGCGTCGTAAATACGGCGGCAGTGTCGAGGCGGTGCTGATTAAACGCGAGGAGCTGGCGCAGCAGTTGGCAGTGCAGGGCGATATCGAAGGCACGCTCAAAGCCAAACGCGAAGCTGCCGCCAAATTCGAAACGTCGCTCCGCAAAGAAGCCGCGAAGCTCCGCAAGGCCCGCGAAAAAGCCGCTAAGACTTTGGCCGACAAAGCTGCGGCACTTTTGCAGGCTTTAGGCTTCAAAAAGGCACGCCTCGAAATCAAGATCATTGCGGAAAGTGAGCTGCAATATTTTGGCGATTGCCGCTGCGGCTTTCAGTTTGCGCCCAATGCCGGGCAAGACTTGTTGCCGTTGAATAAGATCGCTTCCAGTGGTGAGACCGCACGAGTTATGCTGGCACTGAAGACGGTGCTGGCCGAGGCAGATGCCACGCCGTTGCTGGTCTTCGACGAAGTGGATGCCAATGTCGGCGGCGAAGTCGGTCGCGCCGTGGGAGCAGAGCTGGCGCGACTTGCAGAGCGACATCAGGTACTCTGTGTGACGCACCTCCCGCAAGTGGCATCACTCGCGCAAAATCATTTTGTCGTCACAAAATCGCAGGATGATAATTCGACCACTGTATCCATCGGTCCGATACACCAGAGTCGTGAGTCTCGCTTGAGTGAGCTCTCCCGAATGCTTGGCGATCGTCATTCCGATTCGGCCCGCGCCCATGCCGAAGAGCTGCTGGCGTTCAAATAGTGCATGATTCGGGATTCATGTATCATTTTTTTCAAACGCTGAGCTCACTATCGTGAACAACCGGTTTTTCATGAAAAGGGTGTCGAAAAAGATCGAAATATACCTCTGATGAGGGAAATATGCCCGTCACCATGCCCCGTATTTATCTTTCGCCGCCAGATATCAGCCTGCAAGACCACGCTGCGGTTGCTGCTGTATTGACCTCGAATTGGGTGGCTCCAGTGGGCCCGCATCTGGAGGCTTTTGAAACGGCGCTGGCCAAGCGTGCCGACCGTAAGCATGCGGTGGCACTAAATTCTGGCACTGCTGCGCTGCATCTAGCGCTGCAGATTCTCAATGTGCAGCCGGGGGACACGGTGATCTGCCCGACGTTGACGTTTGCCGCGAGTGCGAATCCGATCTGTTACTGTGGTGCTGATCCGGTTTTTGTGGATAGTGAACCGAGCACGTGGAATATGGATCCAATTCTACTGGAACTGGAGCTCGGCGAGCGTGCCGCTTCGGGGCAGCTGCCGAAGGCGGTGATCGTGGTGCATCTGTATGGTCAGTGCGCGGACATGGACCCTATTTTGGCGGTTTGCGAGCGCTACAGTATTCCTGTGGTGGAAGATGCCGCCGAGGCATTGGGCGCGACTTACAAAGGACGTCCGGCAGGTAGCATGGGTGCGTTTTCTTTTTTCTCATTCAATGGTAATAAGATCATTACGACTTCAGGGGGCGGCATGTTGCTCGCGGATAAGGCTTCGTCGATTGAGCGTGCGCTTTTTCTATCGACTCAAGCAAAAGAGCCAGTCCCTCATTATGAGCATCGCGAGGTCGGCTATAATTATCGGATGAGTAACGTCTTGGCGGGCCTCGGTCTAAGTCAGTTGGATGACCTAGAACGGCGTATTGCGGTGAAGCGTGCGCATTTTGAAGCCTATCGCGATGCCTTGGGCGAGTTGCCTGGTGTCGCATTCATGCCAATCGTCGATCCGGATGCGGCGAATTATTGGCTAACCTGCCTCACCGTCGAGCCAGTGGCTAGTGGGAGTTCGCGGGATCTGGTTATAAAGGCACTGGCGGATGCTGATATAGAGGCTCGGCCGCTATGGAAGCCGCTGCACATGCAGCCAGTGTTTCAGGATTGTGCGTCGATTGGAGGGGATTGCGCGGAAGGTTTGTTTGCCAATGGATTGTGTTTGCCGAGTGGTTCGGCGATGAGCGCGGAGGATCGTTCGAAGGTCATCGAGACTGTGCGCTCGTGTTTTGCGTAACTGCAGCCATAACCAAAAAAGTATTCACTATGGCTGTTAGCATCTTATCGCGTTACTTCAATGTTCGGACCCTAGGGTTGTTACTGTTTTATGCACTCCTTTGTGGGCTGAGTTACTTCGTGGCGTATCAGTTGCGCTTCGATTTCAACGTGCCAGAGTATCATGCTCTAGATTTAATTAATACCATTTGGTGGGTCGTGGCGTTGAAGCTGATGTTACTGGCGGCTTCGGGCCAGGTGGATTGTGTGCTCGCTTATTTCCGATTGCCGGATGCGGTGTGCTTGTCACTCGGCTTATTTGTGA
Organism: Opitutia bacterium UBA5964; assembly: GCA_002430605.1. GTDB lineage: Bacteria > Verrucomicrobiota > Verrucomicrobiia > Opitutales > Coraliomargaritaceae > Lentimonas. The sequence goes on from DJBY01000111.1 coordinate 20,660, forward strand.
CGAGCTGTATTTTAACCTCGATGTGGTATGTGTATGATGGGGTTGGAGTGCCGCCGCGGGCGGTGATTATAACCGACTTGTTATTGAGTTTTTTAATGTTGGCAGGGTTTCGCGTAGCATTACGCGTCAAGGCAAGTAGTGGATTGGAAGATTGGCTCAGCTGGGATAAGATGGAGAATGTATTAATTGTTGGCGCAGGTGAGGTCGGCGCAGGGCTTTGCTCGGAGCTCAAACATAAGGCACGTCTCGGCATGCGCCCCGTCGCCTTTCTCGATGATGATGTGAAGAAGATCGGACGCTATGTGCATGGCGTATTAGTGGCTGATGCAGTCGATGGCTTGGTTCAAGTGGCGAAGCGCTACGCGGCAGACAAGGTGATCATCGCATTTCCTTCGGCATCGGTAAGGCGTGTGCGTGCCGTTGCTAAGATGGCGGGCGAGGCTGGGCTTGCGGTGGATACAGTGCCGGCATTGACAGACTTGGTGACTGGGCGTGCGCAAATGACGCAGCTACGTCCGGTTGAGTTGGAAGATTTACTGGGGCGCGAAACAATCGACCTGAACTCGGATCAGATTCGCTCAATGCTTGCGGGCAAACGTGTGCTGGTCACTGGGGCGGGTGGCAGTATCGGTCGCGAGCTAGTGGCCCAAGTGTTGGATTATGTGCCCGCATCGATACTCTGTATTGATCAGACTGAAATCGCTATTTTTAATTTGCAGCAGGAAGTCTTACAGCAGCACGATCCTGCGGGACTGTCGCAAACTTTGATATTAGATGTGCATGAGGTGGATGAGATTGAGAAAGTATTTAAGCGTTTTCAGCCTGAAGTTATTTTTCATGCGGCGGCCCATAAGCATGTTAATTTAATGGAAGCGCAACCTGCTGAAGCCTTGAAGAATAATTTCTTTACGACTGCTGGCTTGGCTCGTCTCGCGAGTGCGTCTGGCGTGGAGCGCTTTATTCTGATTTCCACGGATAAGGCGATCAATCCAACCAGTGTGATGGGCGCGAGTAAGCGACTGGCCGAGTTGTCTTTATTGGAGCAACAAGGGGTGGAGGGAAACACGACGAAGTTTATGGCAGTTCGGTTTGGCAATGTGCTGGGCTCGTCGGGTAGCGTCATACCGATATTTAAGCGCCAAATTGCGGCAGGTGGCCCAGTGACGGTGACCGACCCCGAGGTGACTCGCTTCTTTATGACGGTGCATGAGGCGGTCGGGTTAGTATTGCAGAGTGCGACTCAGGGGGACGGTGGAGAGATTTTCGTCCTCGATATGGGCGAATCCATGAAGATCGTGGACGTGGCTCGTCAGATGATTGCGCTGAGCGGATATATCGAAGGCGAAGATATTGAGATCGAGTTTATTGGTCTGAAGCCAGGCGAGAAATTATACGAGGAGGTGCAGCATCTCAGTGAGACGCTGCAGCCGACCAACCATCCGCGAGTGATGCGGTTTGTGGCCGAGGAGAAGCGTGCGGATTCGATTGAGTCGATTGTTTCTGCGCTTGGTTCGGCGTCGTCGGGGAGTGATCCGACTGAGATTAAACGCGCGATACAACGATTTATCCCTGAGTATACGCCTTACGTCGGCTAGAAT
>DJBY01000111.1:22381-24680 GCA_002430605.1 Opitutia bacterium UBA5964
AGTTGAGCTTTAATTATACTGAGTGCGGGTTCTTCGATGCCCTGCGTGTGATCGCCAGCTAAGGTGGGCTTGGCTTTGCGGATGAGAGCCCAGACTGCCCATGCGCGGGCGCGGCGTAGAGCTTGTCGATCGCCACGTAGGCGGGTGGCTTGGTGCTGAAAGCTAATACGTGGGTTGCCAGGGAAATGATCGTCAGGATGGTTTACGATGATCCATCCTAGCGCGGCATAAGGCAGTGGCCATTGGTTGAGAGTCGCAGCACTTGGCGGGATATCGGCATAGAGCGCGCGTGTGATTGCCAAGATGCTACGCCCTGCGTGTCCTTGCAGCCAAAGGAAGTGCCCGTATTTGAGCGCGGTGAGGTAAAAGAGTTCACGGTCTGCGCCATTGAGAGCCGTTAAGCAGCGGTGCGACATCTTCGTCTCGGGCGTCGGTAGGTGCGGGCAAGGTCGGAGATGACTCATTTGATTAACCACTTACTTCGACTCTTTGGGATCAAGCGCATCGCGAAGGCCGTCGCCCATAAAGTTGAGTGCAAAAATTGTGAGCGAGAAAAAGAGGGCTGGGAAGATCAACATCCACGGGTAGATATCGAGTTTCTGTGCGCCGTCGTTGATTAAGATACCCCAAGAACTCGCGGGTGGTTGCACTCCGAGTCCGAGAAAGCTGAGTATGGATTCAAGTAATATGACGGCTGGGATGGTGAGCGTCGTATAAACGATCACCGGGCCGATTAGATTTGGCAGGATATGTTTAAAGAGAATGCGGCTGTGGCTTGAACCGATGACGAGTGCGGCATCCACATAAGTCTGTTTTCGTAAAGCTCGTGTTTGGCCACGAACGATGCGCGCCATCGTCAACCATTCGACTGCTCCGATTGCCATGAAGATCAGGAAGATACTCTTCTTGTCGAAAGTCACCGTAAGGATGATGACGATCATGGTGAATGGTAGCGCGTAAACCGCATCCACAAAGCGCATCATTGCTGCTTCTGTTTTACCACCAATGTAGCCGGCCAGTGCGCCATAACTAACTCCAATAATTAAAGCGATCAGAGTCGCAGCAAAGCCGACGCCGATTGAGATGCGGCCGCCAGTTAGAATGCGCAGGAACAAGTCGCGCCCAAGATCGTCGGTTCCAAGCCAATGCTCGGTCGACGGGCTTTGTGCGCCGTATGCGAGGTTTTGCTCTTCGAAACTATAACTGCTTAGCGAGGGGCCGATTAGGCAGAGTAAAGTAATGCAGATAAAAATCGTTCCGCCGATTTGTGCCATACGGTTGCGTTTGAGTCGTTCCCATGCGTCCCCCCCAAGTGATTTGGATGCGACCGAGTTGGCAGCACTTTCTCGTTGTTGCTTAATCATTACGAGTCCGTGGATTCATCCACATCTGGACGATGTCGACGAGTAGGTTGAAAAGTATAATCAGTGTGGCGTAAAAGAGCACGGTGCCCATGACCATGGTGTAGTCTCTGTTCAGTGCTGCGTTGACGAAGAATGGCCCCATGCCGGGGATGAAGAAGATCGTTTCGACCACAAACGAGCCGCTGATCAATCCGGCTGCTGCCGGTCCCATGTAGGCAACCACTGGATACAGGGCGGTGCGCAATGCGTGGCGCATGACAACGGTCCGTTCCTTTAAGCCTTTCGCGCGAGCGGTGCGAATATAGTCATTGCGCATGACATCCAGCATGCCGCTGCGGGCAAGGCGCGCGATGTACGCGGCGTACAGCAACCCGAGCGTGATTGCCGGAAGTACGCGGTCGCCGGCATAACTCCAGCCGAGCGGATTGAACCACCCGAATTGTAGACTGAAGGTCATCAATAAGATCGGGCCAATCACGAAGGAGGGCAGACAAATGCCAATCATAACAACCGCCATTAGGCTCGTCTCGGCAGGCTTGTTGTGCTTTAGCGCGGCGAGTGTGCCAATCGGGATGCCAAGTGCGAGCGAGATCAGTAGGGCCCAAAATCCAAGCTCTAATGATGCGGGAAAGGCTTGAATGATGATCTCTTGCACATCCCAACCGGGATACTTGTAGGAGGGGCCGAGGTCACCCTTGAGGAGGTTGCCGAAGAACTGAAAGTATTGCTGGTAGAGAGGAAGGTTTAGTCCGTAGTGCGCTTCGATCTGCGCTTTGATTTCCTGTGGGATTGGTTTCTCATCGTCGAAAGGACCGCCGGGCGCGAGTCGCAGCAGTAGAAAAGTCGCCGTAGCCACCACCCAGAGAGTGGGGATGGATTGGAGTAGGCGTCTGGCAATGAGGGAGAGCATGGGAGACTTGAGAGGGCTGAGACTT
>DJBY01000111.1:24952-33446 GCA_002430605.1 Opitutia bacterium UBA5964
GAGGGCTGAGACTTGAGGGCTGACTTAATCTTCTAGTGAAATTGCTTGGTAAGGGTGGTTATCTAGAATGCTCGGATACCAGCCTTGAACAGCGGGGTCAATCAATCGGCTAGTGACATAAAAGTAAATCGGGATGAAGGGCATTTCATCCAAGAGAATAGCCTCCGCTTGCTGGAAGAGCGCCATGCGTGCTGCGGGGTTTTGCTCAATGGCGGCATCTAGGATGAGTTGATCGTATTCGGCGTTGCTCCATTGCGAGTGGTTGTTGCCGTTGTCCGTCTGGCCGAGGCTGAGGAAAGTGTTGGGGTCATCATAGTCGCCAAACCATGCTGCGCGGAGAATGTCGAACTCGCCGCTTTCGCGGGTGGAGAGGTAGGCTTTCCACTCTTGATTGTGGAGCTCGATGTCGATGCCGAGTTCGGTTTTCCACATTTGTTGAATTGCGACGGCAATTGTGCGATGTGATTCGCTGGTGTTGTAGAGTAGCTCAAAGGTGGGGAAGTCTTTACCTTCAGGGAAACCAGCTTCAGCTAGAAGTTGGCGCGCGAGTTTAGGATCGTGCGGGAGGCGAGCTTCGGCATTATAGCCGCCGGCGTTGGGCGGTGTGAAATGATAGGCCGGTTGCTGGCCAGCTTTGAGTACGTGCTTGGTGATCTCTTCACGGTTGATTGAGTACGCCAGTGCTTTGCGTACGCGCGGATCTTTGAACACCCCGTGCGAGGTGTTGAGCATGTAATAGTAGACTCCGAGCGAAGTATCGAAGCGCATGCGCTCAGGTTGGTTGGCACGATACCAGTCGATGCGGTGAATCGGCACGGTGCTAGTCACGTGTAGATGGCCTGCGCGAAAGGAACGCTCTTCTGTCTGCGGCTCGATTGGTAAAAAGTGCAGTCCGCTGAGATGCACATTCTCAATGTCTCGATAGTAGGGGTTTTTAACTGCGTGGATTTCGCTGTTGAGGCGCCAGTGCTTTAAACTAAAAGGGCCGTTACCCACGTAGTTCCCCGCCTTGGTCCATTTTGAAATGCGGTCGGTCATTGCGCCGTGCTTAAGAATGCTTGGAGGGTGGACTGGCCACCAGGTGTTGTGCGCGAGTAAGCTAAGGAAGTAGGGCGTCGCTGATTCGAGCTCAATGATGAGTGTGGCGGCATCGACTGCTCGTGCGCCGACTGTACTGAAGTCTGTCAGCTCGCCGCGATTAAACGCTTCGGCGCCACGCATGGGGTACAGCATGTAGGCATAGGGTGCACCGAGTAGAGGTGATAAGATGCGCTCAAAGGAAAAGAGGAAATCTGCTGCGGTGACCGGATCGCCATTCGACCAACGTGCGTTGGGGGCGAAGTGAAAGGTGTAGGTCAGACCGTCCTCCGAAATGTCCCAGCACTGAGCGACGCCCGGTCGCACTTGCATCGTCTCTGGGTCCAGTGTGGTGAGCCCCTCAAGTAAGGCGGTCATGACGGAGTATTCGGTGAGGCCGGTGGTGAGTTGCGGGTCGAGCCCGGATGGTTCTGTGCCAATGCCAATGTAGAGCTCTTGATTCGCGTTGCCTCGTTCGACATTACTCTGCTGCTTCGCGCAGCCAACCAAAAGGCCGAGCGCTAGTAAAATAAGACATCCAGTTTGTAGTCGCTGAGTGAGTAAGGAAAGCATCGCAGGCTATTTCGATAAGTGGCCTGCTGCTTTCGAGCAAGGCGAAACAGCTGGCTGGTCTTTTTAAGCGCACGAATTTTCTGTCGTTCCGTTACCTGTGTTTTTTCAGTTTGTCTTCGAGGGCTTTGAGATCGAGCTCATCTGCTTGATCGGCTTCAAGTGCTTCCTGTTGTTTACGGCGTTGATTGTATTCGAGATACAATTCACTGGCTTGTTGCTCCATCTTTTGGTGACTGATGGAACCAGTGTGGGTGAGCAGGGGGAAGTCGCTGGAGAGTATGATTTGATCGACGTTTTCTTTCCAGAATCGCATCTGAGTCTCCTTGCGCATTTTCGCGCGGAGTTCAGCGGTTTCGAGAAAGATCACGACTAGACGATTGAGCGTATCGATCTCGTCTTCGGATAGGTAATTCTTCGCGACAAGAATGTCATGCTTGTGGACTTGATTGCTCTCCCATGTGAGTAAACCGAAGTGTGGGTCTGTCGGCTTGGCTCGATCTGTGATCAGTTAGGCTGCTGTTTTCTGCGTAACGGCAAATAGTAGAATATTCTGAACTGTAGCGAAAAATTGACGCGTGCTACTATCTGTTTTGTCGTAATCGCTGCTCAGGGAAAAGAGGTCGCGCACTTTTTGGTAGAATCGCTTTTCCGAGGCGCGGATGTCGCGGATGCGCTCCAGCATCTCATCGAAGTGATCGGGGCGGCCATCGGGATTCTTTAGGCGTTCATCGTCCATCGCGAAGCCCTTTTGCAGGTATTCCTTCAGGATGGTGATCGCCCAGCGGCGAAACTGCACTCCTCGTGCTGAACGCACGCGGTAGCCCACGGCGAGGATCGCGTCGAGATTGTAGAGTTTGGTTTTGTAATCCTTGCCGTCGCTGGCAGTTGTCAAGGATTCCTTGACAACTGAAATTACATTTAGCTCGTCCTCGTCAAAGATGTTTTTGAGATGAAGCGAAATGTTCTGTTTAGTCGCGTTGAACAGTTTCGCGATCTCAAGCTGAGAAAGCCAGACGCTGTCATCTTGGGCGCGGAGCTGAATCTGGCTTTTGCCGTCTTCGGTCGTGTAGAGGATGAGCATCTTTGACGGGGGAATGTGTGTCGTGGCTTTACTGAAGCATAAAACCTAAAGCTGCGCTATTTCACCAGGTATTCAAGGGCAAAGCAGGGCTGTGGGATGTGCTTCAAAGTAAGGGCACGAGTAAGTGCACTAGATTTTCGGTGAACTTGGCGGGCATCAGTTGTTTATTCGCTGTGGCTTGTTGGTAGGAAATACTATCGGCGATGATGTTTTGTGCCCATTGGTCGAGTTGAGCGATGTCTGAGGCGCTGTAGTGCAGCAGCGCGATCTCGAAATTTACAAATAGTGAGCGCATATCGATATTGGCGGAGCCGACCAACGCGACTTTGCCATCGGCGAGGATGACTTTGCCATGGAGCATACGCGGTGTGTAGAAGCGGATGTCCACGCCCGCCTCGTGCAGCTGGCGTAGGTAGTGGTAGCGGGCGATATCGGCGATCGAGTGATTCGAGCGCAGGGGCAGCACGAGGCGTATCGTGCGCCCCGTATGTGCTTTGACGATGAGGGATTGGAACAGCACTTCGTCGGGGATGAAGTAAGGCGTGATGATCGTCAGGCTTTGTTTGAACTCTTGGATGATCCGAATGATCTGCTCCCACAGTGGATCGCTGGCGACGTCGGGGCCGCTGGCGATGACTTCGATCGTGCTATCACCAGCTTCTTCGGGAATATGGCGCAGTAGATCGCCATATTTCGCGGGCGACTCTTTGGCGGCAAAAGCCCAGTCCGCCAGGAAAGTTCGGGTTAAGTGCGCGACTGCCGGGCCTTGGGTAATGACGCTGAAATCGGTAAATCGCTCGGCAATGGGCGTGCTGCCGAGGAAGCGTATGTCGAGGTTTTGCCCGCCTGTAATGGCGCGGTAGTTGTCGAAGATGGCGATCTTTCGGTGGTTGCGTAAATTAGAGGAGATATGCGTTTGAATTGGTAGCACGGGCATAAACATTGCAACGTGTGCGCCGGCTTTGCGTAGCTTGTGGCGTGCGGCGCGAGTCTGATTCCAGCTGCCGAGCGAGTCGAGCAGGAGGCGCACCGTCACACCTTCGGCGGCGCGCTTGGCGAGGAGTGCGACAATTTTTTTACCAGTGGCATCGCGACTCAGGATGTAGGTGGCAATGTGGATGGTGTGCTCTGCGCTCTCGATTTCTTGGCAGATTCGGTGAAAGGCACTTTCACCGTCGGGCAGTAGTTCGAAGTGATTACCTGTGGTTGTGGTGTTGCTGCCTTGGTAAGCGAGCATGTCGTGGCTGCATGGCTGGTTGCTGTCGAATCCTACGCTGAGTGAGCGAGCGGCGTCGGCTATTTTACGTTTGATGCGCGATTTTTTCCGGCTCTTACGGCCACCAAACATAAAATACAGAGGCACGCCGACTAGAGGGAAAAAGACGACGATGAAGAACCACGCGAAAAAGTTGCTAGGGCTTCGCTTCTCGATCAAGACGCGGCGGATAATGAGTAGCGCGAGGATGAAACCAAGCACGGCCGTAGCGTTGGTGACGAAGAATACGAAAGCGCCCCCCAACCAAGAGGTTAGGGGCTCAAGTAGCTGATCATTGAGCCATTCCCACATGAACGTTACTATAACAAATATATGCCCTCAGACGAGCCTTTAGGTGATTTGCTTCAAATCATTTTGTGGATAAAATGAATACGATGTTGTCCCGAGTGCTAGAATTTGTTGAGTAGAGTGCGTCCCTCCCAGATTACATTATAAAGAGAATTTTTATGACAGCTGAATCCAATTCCAATGGCGGGCAGCCGCAGCAAGTTAACTTACAGCAAATCGCGCAACAGTTCATGTCTGGGTTACAACGCCATTTCGATATGCTGGCTTTCAATCTTGCGTCACGTGAGGCGGTGCAGGAAGACCGTTATAATCAGCGTGTGAATGCGCCCCGCATCATGCCGGCCGCTCAGCGCCATCAGAATTTCGAGCAAATGCAGGCCTACGCGCGCGACCTGCTGGTGCGCCAAGTGATTGGCGATTCCTTGAATCTGATTATGACGGCGATGAACAACGCCCACTTCTTCCTAGCGCTGGTCAAGGCCACCAGTGCTAATAAAGATGTGACACCTGAGGCGCAGAAAGATGCCCAAGCAGCGCAGCAAGCTTTCATCCCCGCCCAAATCGACGAGAAGTTTAATCGCCTCGAAAAGGACTACGGCATCATGTGCGAACTTGAGGATAGCATCATCTCGATCGGTTTGATGATGCAAATTTTGATGCAGCAGGGCGGTATCGTCAAAGCAGCGCAGATTGACGGACAGGGTGAACTCGCCATCGAGCTGAAGTCCGTTGAGAGTCAGAATGCGGGAGTCGTGGATGGGCAGGCGCAGGGAAAACTAGTGGATCTGCGTAAAGTCTTCCGCGAGGGCGAAGCGGTGGTCTTCAGCGATGTCGAGTTACAACTCGTGTTGGTTTCCGTCGCATCGTTTGCAGATTCATTATTCAAATCCGTCGCCAAATACGCACGTTCTATCCAGGACGGCGCCTAGGCATTACCTTATAGCTCATGTCCGCTCGTCAGCTTCGTATCCTTACCCTCAACATCGCACATGGGCGCGGGCTTTCGACCTATCAGGGATTTCATGGTGCACGGGGAATTGAGCGAAATCTCTTGCGGGTCGCTCGATTACTTAACCGTGAAGCGGCCGATGTCGTGGCGCTGCAGGAAGTTGATGAGGACTCGCATTGGAATAAGCGGATTCATTTGCTCGATTTTTTAAAAGCTGAGGCCAGTTATTCGCATAGCCACCTCGGTGTGCATAACCGGCGCGGTGGGCGGCTGCCGCTCGCGTATGGGAATGGCCTCCTGTCGCGTTTTCCGATCGAGCATGCCGATCATCAAGCGTTCGGCACCGCAGAGATTGGTGAGAAAGGCTTTCTCTATACCGAGCTAACTTTGCCGGATGGGCACCTGCCAATCGTCAACCTGCACTTGGACTATAAATCGCGGCTGCGCCGGATTGAGCAAATCGAGCGACTCATCGTATTTTTAGAAGAACGCCATGCCCAAAAGGGTGGTGAAGGCTATTTGTCGCCAGTCGTGTGTGGTGATTTTAATAGTCGCTCTGGTAAGCCCAATGACGCTGTTGCGCACCTGTTTAAATACTTAGAGGATCAATGCGCCTACCAGATCTACCCGAAAAACGGTCGCACCTTTCCGTCACTTCTTCCGATCCACGGGTTGGACTTTATTCTCGTGCCGCCGAGCTATAAAGTAATTCGCTGTGAGATCCTACGTTGCTACGTTAGTGACCATCGCCCCGTCGTGGTGGATCTAGAGATTCTCAATTAACTAAAGTAGAAGCGGCTGAATATCAGTTTTTTCACCCTCATCACCACTCAGACTAACATGTATCGCTACACCACCATTGCTATAGGCCGCATGAAGAATAAGCCGCTGACTGCGCTCTGCGACGATTTCTCCAAGCGCCTTAAGCGTACCGGCAACTTCGACTTGCTCGAACTCAAGGACGGCGATGTCGATAGCGAGGGCGAGCGCATCCTCGAAGCGTTGGCCAAACGAAAAGACGCCCGCGTCTACGCGATGGCCGAAGAGGGCAAGACACGCACTTCCGCAGGCCTCGCCAAAGAGCTGTTCGATCTGCAAGGGCAGCCAGCCATCTTTATCATCGGTGGCGCTTATGGGTTGAGCCCCGCAGTCAAAGCGCGGGCGGACGTGCTGTTTGCCCTGTCGCCACTCACTTTCACCCACGAGATCGCCCGCATGCTGTTGTGCGAGCAGCTCTACCGCGCCGTCTCGATCAACGCCGGTTCCAGCTACCATCACGCCTAGCCGTGCGGAATTGTTCTAAGCTGTCTTAATTATAATCGTTTGAATAGGCGCGGCGATCAACTGCGGTAGTAGATGAGAATTCGCAGAGCTGGTCGCGTTTTTCCTTTTAAGTAATACATAAATCCTTACACCTTCATAACCTATGATCATCTACCCGATACGATTCATTCTACTCTTCCTCGCCAGTTTCATTATGACGTCTAGCCTGCATGCATCGGCTGGTAATCCGATTAGTGGCGATGGGCATGGTCATGGCGTCTCAGATATTTCGTTCCCCATGGCGTTAGAGGATTACGCTGCACTAGAAGAATCGTACGCTGATGAACTCAATATTTCTGAGGATGAACTCAGTGTGCTGGAGATACTCAAACTCCGCGCAACAGCGGATCCGATCAACTTAATTGCGTCCTTACTGTTCTTGGGGGCGATCATGCATACCTTCGCGTCGGTGCATTTCATGAAGCTTGCGCATAAATACGAGCATGAGAACGAGGCCAAGGCGAAAGTAGATAAGCGTGTCTTTGTGGACGGGAAAGACCCTGTGAGTTTTAAAGCGACCTTATTTCACTTTCTTGGCGAGATCGAAGCAATTTTTGGTATCTGGCTGATTCCGCTGCTATTGTTTATTACTTATAAATATGGTTGGGATCATACCACGCACTACATTGATACGCGTAATTACACCGAGCCGATCTTCGTAGTCGTGATCATGGCGATCGCGGCATCGCGCCCTGTGGTGGCCTTTGCCGAGCGTGCCTTGAGTTCGGTGGCTAAAATCGGCAATCGCACACCGGCAGCGTGGTGGCTTTCGATTCTGATTATCGCACCTTTACTCGGCTCTTTCATTACTGAGCCTGCCGCAATGACGATTGCTGCACTACTGCTTGGGCATCAGTTCTACTGCTACAATCCTACGCCTACGTTTAAGTATGCCACCATGGGCTTGTTGTTTGTGAACATCTCCGTCGGTGGCACGTTGACGCATTTTGCGGCGCCTCCCGTGCTGATGGTCGCGACGAAGTGGGGATGGGATACTCCGTTCATGCTCTCCCATTTCGGTTTTCGTGCGGTGCTCGGTATTTTGATCGCGACTGGGGTTTATTTCTTAGTCTTTCGTAAGGATTTTGTGGCTTTGAAGGGAAAAGCAGATGCGGCTGCCGCTGAAGCGACTGCAAACGATGAAGAGCCTGCACCGCTATGGATTATTGGTGTTCATCTGTTCTTCCTCGCATGGACGGTGTTCACATTGCACCACCCGGCGTTCTTTATCGGTGGCTTCCTCGTTTTTATCGCCTTTACGATTGCGACCGATCATCATCAATATGCGATCTCGCTGAAGGGGCCGTTGTTGGTTGGTTTCTTTCTTGCCGGCCTCGTCACGCATGGCGGACTGCAAGGGTGGTGGATCGCCCCCGTGCTCTCTGCGCTTGGTGAAGTGCCGCTCTTCATCGGTGCGACTGTGTTGACTGCATTTAATGATAATGCCGCAATTACTTTCCTCGCATCGCAGGTGCCTGCCTTTGATCAACATTTAGCGACCGACACCGCACGTGCAGTCGCACTGCAATATGCAGTGGTTGCTGGTGCAGTTACTGGTGGTGGTTTGACGGTGATCGCCAATGCCCCGAATCCAGCTGGCCAGAGCATCCTGAGCAAATATTTCGATGGTGGTGTCTCACCACTTAAGTTGATGCTCGGCGCACTGTTCCCAACAGTAGTGATGGCTTGTGTCTTTATCTTTCTGCCTCACTAGGCAGTTTGAGTACTCATTGATTTCTGCAACAGGCTCTTCGGTTACGAAGAGCCTGTTTTAGTTTTAACCGCCGTCACCGCAACAGTCTGAACGCCTGGCCCAATAGCATTAGATCGGTTGATTTTTTTTGAAAAAAACCGCGTCGCTACAATAGACAATTAAAGGAGTGTGGGCGACTCGCCCACGTTAAGCAACAACGCGGGCGAGTCGCCC
>DJBY01000111.1:33643-37399 GCA_002430605.1 Opitutia bacterium UBA5964
GCGGGCGAGTCGCCCGCACTCCTTTTGCAACACGCAGGCAACCGCAGCGGCTGATTTAGAAATTGAGAACCTATGTGGGCGCCGATACTCCGACAATTAGCTCGAATAGACTGCTCCGCATGCCAGTTGTTGTCACGTGCCTCGAGTCCGAGTGGTCCAAGTTCAGTATCGTAGCCACTACGGCAAAATGCGCGCATGTGCGTCTTTACTGGGCAATTTACAGGCGACGGCTTTGAAGAAAATTTTTCGGTTGTCGGCAATGCGATCATAAACCCAGTCGCGAAGGCTCAGAGGTAACAGACGGACAATCTGTGCGAGATAACGCCAGGCACTTCCGGTATCAATCAGTGCCAGCAGCACTGCGTCGGAGCGGATCAGCAGCGTGGGTTGGCCGTCGGCAGTCACACGTTGGTAGACCATGGTACGCAGTGATTCGCGGTATTGCTGTGGCAGGATGGCCTGCGCGGCGATCCCTTGCAGTGGCGCGAAATACAAGTGCTGGTGGCTATCGCGCTTGATTAAGAAACGAACAGAGACACTGCATAGGCCGCAGTCGCCATCAAAAAATACAATCGCGTGGTTGCTAGGTTTCACAGGGCTAATTCATGGAGAGCGGTGTGACTTTGTCGATTGCCAAAGCCTGCATTCGAGCGCTTCGGCTTGCGCACTTAGGTTTCCTGCGCTTTTCTGGCCTCGTGGATTTCAAACTCAGTAGTGTATATTCCCCGCAAGGCGATCAGCCACAGGCAATCAAGGCCTTGGTGGACTCCGTGCGCGCGGGCAACAAGCGACAGACGCTACTTGGTGTGACGGGATCAGGGAAGACATTCACCATGGCGAACATGATCCAGCAGTTGCAGCGCCCAGCATTAATTCTCTCGCACAACAAGACACTGGCCGCGCAGCTTTACTCAGAGTTTAAAGCATTTTTCCCAGACAATGCGGTCGAGTATTTTGTCAGTTTTTATGACTACTATCAGCCCGAGGCCTATATCCCGCAGACAGATACCTACATCGAGAAGGACTCTTCGATTAATGAGGAAATCGAGCGCCTGCGTATCGCTGCGTCGTCGTCGTTGATCAGTCGCAACGATGTGATCGTGATCGCGAGCGTCTCTTGTATTTACGGGCTTGGATCGCCCGAAGACTTTAAAGAGATGATGATTCCACTGAGTGCGGGACTGGAGATTTCGCGCGACGATTTTTTAGAACGCTTGGTCGAAGTTCTGTATGAGCGTAATGATGCCTCTTTTACCTGTGGCAAGTTTCGAGTGCGTGGTGATGTCGTGGATATTTTCCCTGCCTATATGGAGACTGCGATTCGTGTTGAGTTTTGGGGCGATGAAGTCGAGAGCATACGGGAACTCGACCCATTGACTGGTGCGACGGGCGGTATACTGCAGCTCTTTAATCTGTATCCGGCCACCCAGTACGCCACACCCAAGGACAAGATTGAAGGCGCGGTGCCGCAGATACGCGCCGAGCTCGAAGAGCGCATTGCATGGTTTGAGTCGCAGAATCTTTTATTGGAGGCGCAACGCATTCGGATGCGCACCGAATACGATATCGAGTTGCTGCAAGAAATGGGATTCTGCACGGGAATTGAGAATTACTCCCGTTACCTCTCCGGTCGCAAGGCAGGTGAGCGACCGTTTTGCCTGATCGATTTCTTTCCAGATGATTTTTTGCTCTTTATCGATGAGAGCCACGCCACCTTACCACAGGTGCGCGCTATGTATAATGGCGATCGCGCGCGTAAAGAGCGCTTGGTTGAGTATGGCTTCCGCTTGCCATCGGCGATGGATAATCGTCCACAGACCTTTGCCGAGTTTGAGTCGATCACTGATCAGACGATCTATGTGTCCGCCACCCCCTCAGCGCTTGAGTTGGAAGTGTCGTCCGTTATTGCTGAGCAGGTGATTCGTCCGACGGGATTGGTTGACCCAGAGATGGAGATCCGGCCGATTAAGGGACAGGTGGAAGATTTTATCGGCGAAGTGCGTAAGGCAACCGAGCAGGGCGAACGCACGCTGGCGACGACCTTGACGAAGCGTATGTCGGAAGACTTGAGCGATTATTTGCGCGAAGCGGGCTTGAATGTGGAATATTTGCACTCGGATATCGATGCGATTGAGCGTGTTGAGATTCTGCGTCGCTTGAGACTGGGAGAGTTTGATGTCTTGGTGGGAGTCAATCTTCTGCGCGAAGGGCTCGACTTGCCAGAAGTTGCGCTGGTTGCGATTCTCGATGCCGACAAGGAGGGTTTTTTACGCAGTGCGACGAGTCTGATTCAGACGGCAGGCCGCGCCGCGCGTCACATAAAGGGTCGTGTTATTCTTTATGCCGATGTCATGACGAAATCGATCGTTCAAACCTTGGAGGTGACGAGTGCCCGTCGAGAAAAGCAAGTGGCTTACAATCTTGAACACGACATCACTCCAGTGGGTGTGACACGTAGCATCGATGATGGCCTGCAAACGCCTGGTAAGCGTTACGATGAGAGCGAATCGCACGACTTACTTGTAGCGGAGTCAGCTGACATCGATGTGGCGCATGTCATTGCTGAGTTAGAGTCCGAGATGCTCGAAGCTGCACAAAAACTTGAATTCGAAAAAGCAGCGATGCTGCGCGACCAAATCGAGATACTGCAAACTGGCAAGCACGGTGGCGGTGCCAGTGGCGGAGCTAAGACTAAAGTTCACAAGCGCAAGAAAGCCGTTTATAATGCCAAAGGCCTGCCAAAGAAACGGCGTTCATGACAATTCATATGAAGGCTGGAGTTAAACAAATCATTGCGGGTTTGGTCGTATTTGGAATTGGGGCAATTTGTGTGCCATTCGTCATCGTACTGACACTGGTGCGCGATAGTTTGGACCTCCTCGAATTTGAGGTGCCAGGTGCTGCCATCGCATTTGTCGATACGCCTGGTCGCTATTATCTCTGGCATGATTATCAAACGGTGTATGATGGTCGGACCTATAACAATCCGATCGAATTGCCAGATGGCTTGCTGATCGAAATCACGGATAAGGGCGGAATGCCGCTCGATTTCGTCAGTGATCCGAATGCAAGATTTAGCTCGATCGGTCGCGCACGCCAGAGCGTTGGCTATGTCGAATTAAGCAAAGTGGGTCAGGTCACGATTGATGTAACTGGAGGAGCGGAGTCGCGCATCTTTTCGTTCTCACCATTCAGCTTTGGCCGCTTCGTCGAACTTATCGTAAAGGGATTTTTGCTCGCTGGGGTCGCAGCGTTCTCGTCGCTTGGCCTAATCATCTGGGGAATTGTGAAGCTGGCGAACGCGCCACGGAAATCCGCCAAGGTCAGATCTTAGATCCGCCTGTTCGATCGGGATTTCATGTCTAGGCTATTTTTTACGTAAGACGGTTAGGATTATGGGCGAAATGGAAAAATAATTATCGATTGAGTCAGTCGATTTGGTGCGGAGTCGCGGTGTACAGTGCCTTATTTGATGTAGTCGTCGGTGCTGATACGAATGTACTGAACGGGCTAGCTTTGTTGGAGCGTGTAAAGCGCCGGACTTGCAGGGCACTGGTCGATCCGAATATTGCCGATAAATGGCCGGCGGTGCCCTTGCTGCCAACCCGCGCGGGATTGACCTTGGTGGATCGGTTGAAAGCTAAGATTGTACCGTGCGCTGCTGGCGCAAAAAAGGTTGTTCGTCATTTCCCGGGGAACCATCGATCATCACGGCACTAAGCGGGCATGGCTTATTATAAGTGGTGGTGCATGCTT
>DJBY01000111.1:37690-94377 GCA_002430605.1 Opitutia bacterium UBA5964
GAATCGACGAGGAACCAAAAAAAAAGCACCTGTTAGGGCGCTTTTTGTAAAGTAACGCTAGAGAGCGTCGATGTTTTCGAAATTAAGCAGCATTTACATTCGTAGCGCAGGGACCTTTTTGCCCTGAGCCGATTTCGAATGTAACCTTTTGGCCTTCGTCGAGGGAGGCATAGCCATCCATCTGAATTTCTGAGTGGTGAACGAAAAGATCAGTTCCGCCATTATCTGGCGTGATGAAACCGTAACCCTTTTCCGAGCTGAACCATTTAACTATTCCTGTTTCCATATGTATTATTTCCTGAATTAAAAATGTATTGTGTATGGGGTTTTTTTAGAAAAGCCACATAAATCGTCAGTAATTTATAATAATTTATATTTTAACATGCAAAATAAGGTATTTTTTTATTTCGCGTGGCTTAGGCCTTTTTTTCAAAAACACGTTGACAGAAGTGGCTAATTTAGAATTCTCTGCGACTTCTTCCAATAAGCGAGCGTAGCTCAATTGGTAGAGCACCACCTTGCCAAGGTGGATGTCGAGAGTTCGAACCTCTTCGCTCGCTCCATTTTTAAAACCCCCGGTCTAAACGATCGGGGGTTTTTTATTGCAACAATGAAGCGGTGAGAACTCGACTAGAGAGTTTGACGTAGTTCGCGCAGCGTGCGGAGATGACCCCACCTTGTTGGACGCTGCGTCGCAGTGAGGCGCAGCCTCAGTCAACCGCTCAGCTGGCTCCATTTTTAAGCCCCTACGCATTTGATAATTAGGGGATTTGCTGTCTCTGGGTGAGCGGCATGGCCGATTTTAGGGAATTGAGGAATTGTCCAAAGTGGACTGAAGTGACGAGTGTCGACAATTTATACTGATCGTTCGCGCACAATCGCCTGATGGCTGGCGCATATTTATTGTAAAGTGTGCGACGACTGACGTAAGTTTCGCTGTCCTCGTCTATCATGATAGGCGAGGCGGGCTAGTCTTGTTAAAGTGTGGGGGGGGGCTGTATAAAGGGTCTGTCATCGTCATTAAAAATAGAGATCGAAATGAAAAGAAGAATTAAGATGTGTGGTTCGCGACCGTGGCTCGTTCTGTTGTTTGCCTGTGCTGGGCTTGAGGCTGTGGCCAGTGATTCTCTGGAGGCATACAATGTGGTGTGGGATTCGCCGAGCGCGGACTGTCACGGGTCGATGCCGATTGGAAACGGGGATCTGGCCGCCAATGTTTGGGTGGAACCGAATGGTGATTTGGTGTTTTATCTTTCGAAGAGCGATGCCTGGAGTGGTGATCAGGATCTGCTTAAACTTGGGCGGGTTCGCGTTCGGCTCGATGAGCCGTTGATGCAGGAGGGATCTGTTTTCAAACAGGAACTGGATCTAGCGACTGGTACCATTCGCATTCAATCGGAAATTGGAAATATGAAATCGGCAATCCGGTTCTGGATTGATGCCAACAACCCAGTGGTAAATGTAGAGATCGAAGGCTCCGAAGCGTTCAACGCACAGGTGTCGCTGGAGTCCTGGCGCACACCAGAGGTGAAGCGTTACGGAGGCGCGGAGCCGGATACGATTCTGTGTGCGGAGGGGGACACGATTCGCTGGTTTCAGCGAAATATAAGATCTGTCTACGCGGATAATTTGAATCAGCAACATCTTGGGCATTTGATCGAAAAGTATCCTGACCCCCTGAAAGACCTCACCTTCGGCGGTTTGATTTCCGGCGAAGGGCTGGAGACCAAAGACGCCCAAATAATGGTGACAAAAAAACCGGTAAAAAGCCTGCATGTTCGAGTGCATGCATTAACCGCGCAGACCGAAACATCGGATGAGTGGATTAAGCAGATCGAAGCGCAGCGCGACACGGTGGAAGCTCTGCCCGTTGCAAACACCCGAAAGCAGCATGAAACCTATTGGACGGAATTTTGGTCGCGCAGCCGACTTTTGCTGAGCGGAACGCCGGATGCCGAGCGTGTCGCACAAGCCTATGTATTGCAGCGCTGGGTTCAGTCCTGCGCCGGGCGGGGGGCGTATCCGATTAAATTTAACGGCTCTCTCTTTACAGTCGATGGACTGGAAGTTGACCGAAAGACAAAAGTGGTGACCGAGCACGGCCCCGACTATCGTCGCTGGGGCGGTTGCTACTGGTTCCAGAATACGCGTGAACCCTACTGGGCGATGCTCTATTCGGGGGACTTTGATCAGATGGAAGCGCTGTGGGAAATGTATCGCGATGCGCTCCCGCTGTTAAAGGATAGGACGCACAGCTATTTTAAACACGACGGCATTTTTTGCTCGGAGACGATGCAATTTTGGGGACTGAACAAATCGGGTGATTTTGGACGGAATAACCCATCGTTCTATCCGACAAACCCGTGGATTCGTTACTACTGGGATAGCGGCAACGAGCTCTCTTTGATGATGCTCGATTTCTACGCGCATTCGCAGGAAGAGGCGTTCGCTAAAACCACCCTGATCCCGATCGCGGGTGAAGTGGTGAAGTTTTATGATCAACATTATCAGCGCAATGCGGAGGGGAAAGTACACTTTTCGCCATCCATGGCATTGGAAACCTGGCATGAAGCGGAAGATCCGCTGCCGGTGGTTGTCGGGCTACAGACGGTGTTGACCCGCCTGCTGGACCTGCCGGAAAAACTGACCACGCCAGAGCAACGGGCCGACTGGAAACGCTTCCTCTCGGAGTTGCCAGAGATTCCTGTCGGTGAAGAGGGCGCAACCAAATGGATCAAACCTGCGCATGTCTATTCGGAAAAGAAGAATAGCGAGAATCCGGAACTGTATGCCGTGTTCCCGTATCGTACCTACACCGTGGGCAAACCTGATCTGGAGCTCGCCCGCGAAACCTGGCGGCGGCGCTTAGTCAAACGCACTGGCGGTTGGTCGCAGGATGCTATCCAGGCCGCGATGCTCGGTCTGACTCATGAGGCAAAAGGCTATGTGGTAAAGAATGTCACGAATCGTTCTCCCATTGGTTCACCCCCAGTCGTTAGCCCGCGCTTCCCAGCTTTCTGGGGGCCGAACTTTGACGGGACTCCGGATCAGTGCCATGGCTCGGTTACCATGATCGCGCTACAGCGCATGCTGATGCTGTGCGACGGCGACACCATCCGCCTGCTACCCGCCTGGCCGAAGGAGTGGAATGCCGACTTTAAACTGCATGCCCCGCAAAACACGACGGTCGAAGGCCGAGTGGTGGATGGGAAACTGGTTGAACTTAAGGTCACGCCTGAGTCCCGCAGTAAGGATGTCATCATCATGGATGCGCAGTCGTTAAACAATTGAGTCATCAAACAAGGACAATATATGAAAAAACATAGCACACTTCTCGCCTCTCTCATTCTGGCGTGCACGCTGCAGGCGACCGAATATCATGTCTCGGAATCTGGTTCAGATAAAACTGGCGGCTCTCAAGCGCAGCCCTTACGGACGATTTCAAAAGCAGCAGACATGGCCCAAGCGGGCGATGTGACTACCAATCACCAAGGCGTTTCCCGTGAGCGCATCAATCTGCCACCTAGAGAGGCAGCGTCCCAGCCAAATATTCTGTGGCTCGTGAGCGAAGACAATAGCCCCTTTTGGGTTTCCTGTTACGGCAGTCCAAATGCCAAGACCCCCTATATTGATCAACTCGCGGCCGAGGGATTTCGCTACACCCACTGCTACGATAATTCCGCGGTCTGCGCACCGACACGTAACACCTGGCTCACTGGTTTGCATTGTATCTCTACGGGGAATCAACCAATGCGCAGTGGCTATGCCTTGCCTGCTGAAGTCTACAACCAGACCTACATCGACCAACTTCTC
This sequence comes from Opitutia bacterium UBA5964, assembly GCA_002430605.1. Lineage (GTDB taxonomy): Bacteria > Verrucomicrobiota > Verrucomicrobiia > Opitutales > Coraliomargaritaceae > Lentimonas. The sequence goes on from DJBY01000111.1 coordinate 41,504, forward strand.
GCCGCCGGTTACAATGTCTCTGCGAAATACAAACAAGACTATAACTTCTCTGGTCGCGATGGCGAAACGCTAAGGGGGAACCTCTCCAAAGATTGGGGACAACTCCCTTCCGATCAACCGTTCTTTATCGTCCGCAACTACGCGGAGAGCCACGAAAGCCGTGCTTTCCCCAAGGAGACTCGGGTTCGTGCTGACCCCGCCGCGATGGTTCTTCATCCCTATCACCCCGACCTTCCAGGTATTCGCCAAAGTTATGCCCGTTACACCGACTCCATTGCGTCGCTGGATAAAAGGATTGGCGAGAACATTGACTGGTTGAAAAAAACGGGGCGCTACGAAGACACCATCATCATCTATTGCTCCGACCATGGCGGTGTCCTGCCTCGATCCAAGCGATTCCTCTACAACTCCGGAACACACTGCCCCCTGATTATCCGCATCCCAGAGAAATTCAAACATCTCTGGCCCGCGGAAAAACCTGGGAGCACCGTTGACCGGCTGGTCTCCTTCGTGGACATGCCCAAAACCTGGCTCTCGCTTGCCGGTGCAGAGATCCCCTCGACCTACCAAGGAACCATCTTCCTTGGTGAACATACGGAGCCGGAACCCAAACATCATTTTGCCTACCGGGGACGCGCTGACGAGTGCCTCGACATGGCGCGCGCTATCCGTGATAAATCCCACACGTATATCAAGAACTACTACCCCTATATTCCCAACGGCCAGAAGCTGAACTATCTCTGGCGCATCCAGGCCACACAAGTCTGGGAACAGCATTTCCTGGAAGGCAAGACCACTCCCATCCAGAGCCAGTTTTTTCTCCCGCGACCTCCATACCAGTTTTTCGATGATGTAGCCGACTACGATAATATCCAAAACTTGATTGACCGGCCCGAGCATCAGGAAAAAATCACATCTCTTCAACAAGCCCTGCGCCAACAACAACTAGAGTTTTACGACAGTGGACTTCTTCCTGAGGACATGCGCAACCGCCGTGCCGCTGAGCATCAGATCACCCTCTACGAACTGGTCCGTAACCCTCGGCTTTATCCGCTGGAAGCGTATCTTGATGCCGCCGACCTTGCCCTTAGCAGGGTCCCGGAAAACCTCCCCACGTTTCTGGAAAACCTCAGCGATCCCGACGAAGGCCTACGATGGTGGGCTATTAATGGTCTCAAGAACCTTGGGCCGTATGCGAAGTCAGCACAAAAAGAGATCCTTCAGGCTGCTGAACACGACTCCGCCCAGGAAGTTCGCCTACTCGCCGCCTGGATCCTCTATGACTTCGGGGAAACTGCTGTGTTTGAAAACGTCATTGCTGATATCCAGAAGGTCGGCATTCAGTCCGTGTCCCATTACGAAACGACTGTCAAACAGGTCGCGCGGTAAAACAGCAATCGCGGAGGGTGTGAGGAGGTTGATCGCGAAACGCGAAGCAGGCCACACCGGAAAATAGCATGCAAGGGGATTAAAAGAGCCTGTCGCTAGAGAAACCTTCAGTTGCGTTAACGCAATAAAGATGCAGAGGGTTAACCCTATTCTGGCGTATGGCGGATGACTGTCCCTCCCGCCTGTTCTATTAAATTCCAGATTGCGGTCATCATTTGATCTGTTGGCGCATGCCAAACCGTGAGTGAAATAATGCTATCAATTTATTGTATAGTCCTGCCAAGCCTGATGTACTGTCGCGTGTAAGATCGAACAGGTTCCGTTGCCTAGCTCTAGTGTATATGCGACACATCCCCTCGGCATGCTTCGTATGCATCAAACTCGCTCTCCCCGCCTACACGATACTCTCGACCGCCTTACCCAAAAACAAATTCCTAGCAGTCGCAGTCAAAAGAATAGGTAAAAAAATGACGACTTCCATCATTCAGTTATTCGCTTTGGTTGCGGGCTTTTCGACTGCTGTATTTGCGGCGACGCAGGCAGGCTCAACGACCGCCGAGAAACCAAACATCCTGTGGATTGTCACAGAAGACATCGGTTGTGATATGACCTGCTACGGCGCCAGGGTGCGGACGTCTTTACCAAATAATCATAAACATTAAACAACACTAAAGGATGACTGTATTATGAGAGTAAGAAATCGATCACTTTACTGCATGCTATTAATGACAACGCTCGGCGTGTCAGCAGCTAGCGCCACGGACACACCAAAGGACACCGCCACGGATAACGGATTCATTTGGAAATCCGAAGTTCCTAATGATTGTCCATTCGAACAATCTGAAACATTAACCGGGGTTTACTTCACCGGTCGTCACGGTGATTACTACGCGGGAGATACCTTCTACCCGACCTGGGCCAGCGATGGAAATCTATATTCTCCCTGGACGGATGGGATCACGGATGAAATCCGATGTCATTCGTGGGGTGCTGGAAATGCCAGTACCGGTCACGCCGTCATGAAGGGCGATGATCCACTTAATTTGACGATTACGAATACCTCTCCTCCAAAACTCGGCAGCGCGTTGCCCTATGGCGGACGCTACCCGGCAGGTTCATTGGTTCATGACGGCGTCTGGTATTACGGCACCTATTGCCTCGGTCCCGGGGGCTCACACAACCACGAGGGATTCCGATGGAACTGGCCGACGATGGGCCCCATGCCTGGGTTCCAGATTTCTTATGATCTGGGAAAGACCTGGGAGTCTTCACCGCTTTCACCCAAAAATCCACTGTTTCCCGAGCCGAAGGTGCACCTTGGGCCGGTGAAGTTCGGTGCGCCTCATTTTGTGGATTTTGGAAAAAACATGGAGCATTCACCCGACGGTAAAGCCTACCTGTTGGCCATGGGGGCGGTCGAAGACGATCCTGAACCACGTCCCTGTCTTGAGACGGTCGGAAACGGTGAGTATGCGGTGCGGGAGTGCGACTCCGATTTCCCTCATGCGAACCTGAGCTGGATTTCAGGTGATCAGATTTATCTCACAAGAGTCAAGCCTTCGTCGGAAACGATCAACGACATTAAGGCCTACGAGTTTTTCGGCGGCCACGATGCCGACGGCGAACCAGTGTGGACCAGTGACTTCGAGCAGGTTAAGCCCTTGATCGAGTGGAACAACAACATGGGCTGTGTTACGGCCACATGGGTTCCAGGGCTCAAGAAATACCTGATGTGCATCACGGATGGATGGCCGACAGTCGCCAAAATGGATTCATACATCCTGGAAGCCGATAAGATTACGGGCCCTTGGAAGATGGTCGCTTACCTGAAAGACTTTGGCGAGCAGGCCTATTTTCTCAATTTTCCCACCAAGTTTATCTCTGACGACGGGAAATCACTCTGGTTATGTTACTCAGCGAACTTCAGTCCTGGCTGGAATGGTGCGAAGCTGGGGATCAATCCTCCCGGTGGGCGCTATGGGCTGTCCTTTCACGAGTTAAAACTTCTCGGCCCCGAGGATCAGATCGCGGCCAAGCCTAATCAATACGATCAGGAAGTGAAACGCGGATTGAGATGGGATAAGAACAAGTGAAAAAATCGACGAGACTCAACAAGTGGAAATAATCATGTTTAAACGGATTTTTATAATGATCGCGATTGCGGTCGGCACGTTGGGTGCGCTGGCGGAATCTCGCCCCAATATCGTTTTCATTCTCGCGGATGATATGAACCGCGATTCCTGGGGTATTTATGGCAGCGTAGATTGCAAAACACCGAATATTGACAAGTTGGCGAGCGAGGGCATGCGGTTTGATCGCGCCTATTGTTCGGTGGCGATGTGCGCGCCGTATCGACAGGAATTGTATAGTGGCCGTTCTCCATGGCGCACCGGAACATTGCCGAATCATTCAACGTCCAAAGCGGACACCAAAAGTATTCCGCATTATCTGAAGCCGCTCGGCTATCGGGTTGCTCTGGTGGGCAAAGGTCATGTCGCCCCCCAGCAATGTTATCCATTCGAATTCTTCCCCGGGGATAAGGATAAATCGAAAGATCCGAATCCCGACTGCCTGGAACTGGCAGGGGAATTCATGGATTCCTGCGCGGAACAGGATAAGCCGTTTTGTCTCTTTATTGCATCGAACGATTCACACGCGCCGTTTACCACCGGCGACCGCTCCGCTTATGACCCCGCGTCGCTCACGATTCCTCCCTATTGGCTGGACACCCCTTTGCTGCGGCAGGAGTTGGTGAAATATTATGCCGAGGTTTCAAATTTCGATACGTTGGTTGGACAGATGCGCGGCGAACTTGAATCGCGCGGATTGTGGGACAATACCATTTTCATGGTCTGTAGTGAGCAGGGCACGCAGCTTCCGTTTGCGAAATGGACCTGCTATGACAATGGGCTACACTCCGGTTTAGTCGCGCGCTGGGCCGGAGTAACGGCTCCGGGCTCTGTCGCGGGCGAGCTGATTGCCATTGCGGACATCACGCCAACCTTAGTTGAGGCCGCCGGTGGATCGTTGGAACCCGATGACTGCGACGGAAAGAGTTTCCTGAAGATGCTCAAGGGAGAGAAACAAACGTTGCATCCCTATGTCTATGGCGCCTTCTCCAACTGCAACATTATCGGAAGCCAAGAACGGATTTTCCCGATACGGGTCATTCGCAACAAGTCGTTTTCCTTAATCTATAATCCGAACTACGAAAGCCAGACATCCAACGTAACGCTCGATAACGCGCTGGCGATGCTGGACAATTCATCCAAAGGGGGAAGGGATGTCGCGTCATCCTGGGTGGAACGATCCCGGCCGGACCCGCTGGTGCACAAGTTGCATCATCGGCCGGAGTATGAACTCTATCTTCTCGAAAAAGATCCCTATGAACTCAAGAATGAGATCAACAACCCAGAATATCACGCGGTGGCCGCGGAGTTAAAAAAACAGCTCCATTCGAGGCTCGCGGAACTGGATGATTCGGATCCTATAGAAACGGAAAAATCACTGATCAAAGTTAAATCGGCGAAGCAAAAATGAGAAAAGCAAAAATGAGAACTATAGCCTGTGGTGTCATTGCGGGAATTCTGGTTTGCATTCAGCCTCTTTGTGCCGAAACCCAGAAGCCGAACATTGTTTTGATCATGGCCGACGATGTCAGCTGGGAGGCCTTTGGATGCTATGGCGCGGAGGATTACGAAACGCCGAATATCGACAAACTAGCAGCCCATGGCATCCAGTTTAGTCATGGCTATTCCACGCCGATCTGCACGCCGTCACGCGTTAAAATTATGACGGGGCAATATAATTTCCGCAACTACACGCATTTTGGCTATCTCAATCCGAAAGACAAAACTTTCGGAAATCTAATGAAATCCGCGGGTTATAAAACCGCCATCGCCGGCAAGTGGCAGCTCAACGGCCTCTATCACAAGGCGGAGGGGCACAACGACAACACTCGACCGGTTAAGGCAGGGTTTGATGAATATTGCTTGTGGCAGCTGACCGTCGGCGTGAAGAAAAATGGCAAGGATATGAGCGAACGGTTCTGGAGCGCGCCGCTGGAACAGAATGGGGAACTCCTGTCGGTGCAGGACAACGCGGGCAAATATGGCCCGGACATTATGTCGGACTTTGTCTGCGATTTTATTGAGCGCCACCAAGACGAGCCCTTCTTCGTCTACTATCCCTCCGTGCTGGTACACGATCCGTTTGTGCCGACGCCCGACACCATTGGTGATGCGCCGCGCACGCAGGCTGCGAATCATCCGCCAAAAAGTATGGCCGCTCAAAAGGAAAACTTTGTCGCGATGGTCCATTACCTCGATAAGATCGTCGGCAAAATCGTCGCGAAGCTGGAGGCAGTCGGGCAGCTCGAAAACACCATCATCCTTTTCACCGCCGATAATGGCACTCACCCAAGCATCACCTCAGGTTGGAACGGGCAAAATATAAGGGGAGGCAAAGGATCCACGACCGATATGGGGACGCATGTTCCATTGATCGCCAGCTGGAAAGGACATTCGCCCAAAGGAGCGGTGCTGGACGACCTGATTGATTTCACCGATTTCTACGCGACGTTCGCCGAAGCCGCTGGAATGGGCTTGGGTGCCGATGACCCAATCGATGGCCGCAGTTTTTTTCCGCTACTGAATGGAGAAAAGAGCCATCCGCGCGACTGGGTGCTGATGCACTACCAACCCTATTGGGGAGAGAGACCGGGATCCCAATATGTACGCGATGAGCGGTTCAAGCTCTACCGCGACGGACGCTTTTTCAATGTGCCGAATGATTTAAAGGAAGTAGCCGATCTCTCTAAAGGACAGGCCGGTGAACGCGGGGAAACGGCTCGAGCCCAGCTTGTTCAGGTGCTGGAAAGCGCCCCTCCGGCACCGCTGGTCGAAGGCGGAAACCGTTTGAAAAACCGGCCCGTTTATCCCGATTGGAAAAACATCGTCAACCCGAACGATTAATATGGAAATTTGATACAGCTCGCATACCTGATGCGAGTTTCCGTCGAACAGAATACGAATGGAAAGAACTTATGAATAATAGAGCAATAATTGTGATAGCGGCCATGGTGTCGGTTATGGGCTGTGGCATTGCCGCAGCCGCGAATGAAAAACCAAACATTATCGTGATCTTTAACGATGACCAAGGCTACCAGGATCTGGGCTGCTTCGGTTCGCCGGACATCAAAACGCCGCGCATCGATCAGATGGCCGCAGAGGGGATGAAGTTCACCAGCTTTATGGTGGCTTCTCCGGTTTGTTCTGCATCGCGCGCCGCGTTGCTGACTGGTTGTTATCCGAATCGCGTGGGGGTTCCGTGGGTCTTTTTCCCGAATCGTGATCAGGGCGGCCTCCCGCCGAAGCAGGTGACGATCGCTGAAATGCTCAAGACCGTCGGCTACAAAACCAAGGCCGTCGGCAAATGGCATCTGGGTGACGAGCCGAAATATCTCCCCACCAATCAGGGGTTCGATTCCTACTATGGGATCCCCTACAGTAACGATATGTATCCTGCGTTCAGCATGAAATACGCAGACGCCTGCTTGTTTCGCGACGGGCAGAGTCTAGCAACTCTTGAAAAAGCGTTCGCCGGTGAATTGCAAAAAGGAATCCCGCGCTCGATGAAGGATCGGGTGCCGCTGATGCGCGATGAAGAATGCATCGAGTTTCCCGCGGATCAGACCACGATCACGAAACGGTACGCCGATGAAGGTATCGCCTTCATTTCGGAAAGCGTAACAGAAGAGAAGCCATTCTTCCTCTATCTGGCGAACTCGATGCCTCACATTCCGCTGTTCGCATCGCCCGACTTTATGGGGAAAAGCGAGCGCGGTCTCTACGGTGATGTGATCGAAGAGATGGATTACAACGTAGGGCGCGTTCTTGATCACCTCAAGGAATTGAAGATAGAGGAGGACACGCTTGTGGTCGTCACCTCCGACAACGGCCCCTGGTTGATCATGAAAGAGAACGGAGGTAGCGCGTTGCCGCTTTTTGAGGGAAAGATGACCACCTTCGAGGGCGGCCAGCGCGTGCCTTGTGTCATGAAATGGCCGGGGAATATTCCCGCCGGATCGGTTTGCGACGAGATGGCGCTCTCTATGGACCTGCTGCCGACGTTCGCTGCTGTTTCCGGTGCCGCGTTGCCAACTGTGCAACCACTCGATGGTAAAAATATCATTGATTTGATGACGGCCAAGACCGGCGCTAAAACGCCGCATGAATTCTTCTTTTATGATCAGACGGCGGTTCGACAGGGCGACTGGAAATATCATTCCCGCGAGATATTCAAGGTGAAAGAAACGACCCGTGCATCAAAGGGGCCATCACTCTACAACCTGAAAGACGATATCGGCGAGTCGAACAATCTAATCGATCAGTATCCGGAGATCGCCGAGCGCCTGGCCAAGGTGCTGAAAACCAATCCTAACAAGATAGCCGCAATGAAAAAGAAATGATGCCGTTCTGATCAGTCGCGTCATCACTACTTATTGGTGCAGATAGGCCTGACTCACTGATTCGGCGGGAGGTTTTCGGTCAACTTCCGATCTCCCCGCTACACGATGCGCTCTTTCTTATCACTGGTTACCATCGCGTAAATAAGAAGAGACAGGATTATGTATGCGACAAAAGAAGGGATGCGCCAAAATCGCTCTCTTCGAGACTCAAATGCGGGTCTTGAATTGAGGATTTTTCGGATCCGGGCTCAATTTGTCGATAATTGTGATGCGTGGCTGTTGACCTTCGAGCCGAATTCGTGAGCATTTTAGCATGGAACCGAATTATTCAAAATTGGCTAAGGTGTTGACCGGATTCTCGACGAATTTGCAAAAAGGGGAGCGTGTCTTGATCGATGCATTTGATATCCCGCAGGCGATGGTGGTCGCTTTGGTGCGTGCTGCACGGGAGCTCGGGGCAATTCCGTTTGTGAACCTACAAGATGCGCGTATCAGCCGTGAACTGGTCAACGAGATCGATGTCGAGCAGTTTGAAACACAGGCGACCTGGGAGCTGGCACGCATGCAGAAGATGGATGCCTACATTGCGGTGCGTGGTTCGGATAATATATTTGAGATGTCGGATGTGGATCCGGCCAAAGTATCGCGTGTGATGAAGGCGATGAAGTCGGTGCTCGACTACCGGGTGAATCAGACGAAGTGGGTGATTCTTCGTTGGCCGACACCTGCGATGGCTCAACAGGCGATGATGAGCACAGAAGGCTTTGAAGACTTTTTCTTTCGCGTCTGCACGCAGGACTACTCGCGTATGGTGGAGGGGATGCAGACTCTGGAGGCGCTGATGGCCAATACTGACCAAGTGCATCTCAAGGGGCCAGATACAGATCTGCGTTTCTCTATCAAAGGCATCGGCGCGGTCGCTTGTGGTGGCTCGCACAATATCCCAGATGGTGAGGTCTTCTCTTGCCCGGTTAAGGATTCGGTCGAAGGCGAGATTACTTATAATGCGCCGACGATTTATCAGGGCGTATCCTTTGACCGGATCCACTTGAAATTTGAAAAGGGTAAGATCGTGCATGCAGACGGCAGCAATGCTCAGCGCTTGAACGAGATACTCGATTCTGATGCGGGTGCGCGTTATATTGGCGAGTTTGCGATCGGTTTTAATCCACACATTCTTGAGCCGATGCGTGATATTCTGTTTGATGAGAAGATCGCGGGCTCTTTCCACTTCACGCCAGGTCAAGCGTATGAAGAAGCGGACAACGGTAATCGCTCACAAGTGCATTGGGACATGGTGCAGATCCAACGACCGGAGTATGGTGGCGGTGAAATATGGTTTGATGGCGAGCTGATCCGTAAAGACGGTTTGTTCGTAAAAGAAGAGCTGAAGACGCTTAATCCAGATTATCTACTCAATGGGTAACCGTCTATGAATGCTGGAGGGCAACGCTCCGTCGTTGCCGCATGCGCTGAGTGCGCGTCGTGTGGCGATGTCCTTGGAAACGACGGAGCGTTGTTTTCTTGTAATCATGTCGCCTGCGGCTTGGGACCCTCCAATTTCCTTTAATTAATATGCATCCTCCGATTCTACCAAAGACAGCTGACTTTATTCGTCGCCTTCCCAAGACCGAGACGCACTTACACATTGAAGGAGCGTTGCCGTATCAATTGCTGCAACAGCTCGATCCCGAGCAGTTTAGCGAACCGCAGATGTGTTGGGCGCAGGATTTCAAGTGGAAGTGCTTTGAGGATTTTGAGCATCACTTGATCGAGCATGCGATGCAGTGGTTCACCACGCCTGAGCGCTATTACGAAGCGGCTAAGATGATTTTCGAAGGTCAACTCGCGCGTAATGTGCGTTACGTTGAAACCTCGTTTCATGCCGGCATGATTCAATTCATTGATATTCCGGGGCCGGAAATCTTGGCGGCGATTCGTAGTGCAGTGCCTGCCGGGATGGAAGTGCGGGTGTTCATGGGCATGGCGCGTAATTCTTACAGCGAGGTATTGGCTCCAGTGCTGGAGGAGTGTGTGCATTGGGACGGTCTCGCGGGACTCGATCTACATGGCGTCGAATATTTACCTTTGGAAGAGTGGACGCCCAAGCTGTGGGCGAAGGCTCGGGATGCGGGTTTGGAGATGAAGGCCCACGCTGGTGAATTTGGTCCAGCGGCGAATGTGCGTGAAGCCATTGAAGTGCTCGGAGTGCGTCGTATTCAACATGGTGTGCGAGCGATCGAGGACGATGCCGTGGTGGATCTAGCAATTGAGAGTGGCACGACCTTTGATGTCTGCCCGATCAGTAACGTAAAACTCAATGTAGTGAAGGAGCTGGAACAGCACCCGATTCGTCAGTTAGTGGATCGTGGCCTGCGCTGCACGATTAGCACGGATGACCCTTTTTCCTTTGGTAACAATGTTGAAGATGAGTATGCGGCATTGAGTGCTGGCCTAAATTTTAGCCATGTCGAGCTCGCGCAGATTGCCAAGAATGGCTTCGAAGTCGCACTAGTGGATGAGGCGACACGTGCACAGTGGATTGCTGAATTGGACGCAGTCGTGGAGTCATCATGATCGTGCGGCGCGAGGCAGGGAATATTTTGCGCCTATATAAATGGCGAATAAAAAGCTAAAACCAATTGAGCTTTTTGAAGAGTAAGATCTGAAGTGAGATGATGCCTACGAGCATGACGCAGAAAAAGTAAAAGGCATTGCCGTTGTCTGAGCCAGGGATGCCGCCGACGTTGATTCCGAGTAGGCCAGTCAGGAAGCCTAGTGGTAGGAAAATTGCTGCGATGACTGACAGCATATACATATTCTTGTTCATCTTGTCAGACAAAGCATTCGTTAGCTCGTCTTTGATGATTTGGGCGCGCTCTCGCATTGTATCCAAATCTTCGATATAACGGATTACGTGCTCGAGCGACTCCTGCAGGTGTCGCTTGTCCAATTGATTCAACCACGCGCGCTCGGAAGTTCGCAGGTGCGCTATGGCGTCACGCTGTGGAGCAATATAACGCCGATACATAATCGCCTCTTTACGGATCGAGGTAATCTCAGAGCGATGCTCCGGGTAAGGACTTTCCATAACTTGCTCTTCGATAAGATCCAAGCGATCATCCAACTCCGAGAAAATAGGCTCCATTCGCTCAAACAGTCGTGCGCTCAACATCGTTATGAATTCACCGGGAGTCTTCGGCCCTCGACCTGCCTTTAAGTATTCACAGATTTCAGTGATTGCAGTAAGAGAGCGACGTTGCAGTGTAATAATATGCGACTGATCGACCCACATGCGAATCGAAACCATGTCTTCTGGTTCCGCATTTTGATTGAGATTGATCCCGCGCAAAATTAGCAAGACGCCTTGCTCGAATTCTAATATTCGGGGACGTGTTTCCTCCGCAAGGAGCGCATCCAAAATAATTGGATCTAGATGACTCACATCCCGCTCCAACCATTCACGACTCTCGGGGGCATTTACATCGAGGTGCACCCAAGCTAATGTATCTTCCGCTAGCACGCATTCCGTAATCGCATCGTCGGTCAATGCGACACCTTGTCCAGTGTTGTCTATTTGATATGCGTGAAGAATGCCTGGATTATGATTCATGGTTTGGGGTAATACATACGTCGGAGGTCTTCAGATGTAGATCGCGCTGAGGAAATGGAATTTCAATGTCATTCGCTTTAAACTTATGCCAAATTTTAAACATGACTTCACTTTGTGTTTTCCAACGACCCGCAGTGACATCTTCAATCCAAAGATGAATGACGAAATCAACAGAACTATCGCCAAAATTCCTTAAGTAACAAAACGGTGCAGGGTCTGAAATGCAGAGTGGGTTCTCAGTTGCCGCCTCTAGAATGAGGTCATGTGCTTTCTGAATATCAGATCCATATGCGACACCGATCGGTATTTCAATCCGTCCTTTAGTGTTACTGTAGGTCGAGTTGACTACTCGGTTGGTAATGAAATCTTCATTAGGAACCATCACTTCTTTACCATCAAAGGTCTCGATTACGGTGAAGCGTGCACTCGATCTGCGGATGAAACCAGTCGTGCCATCTCCCATCTCGACCAAGTCATCTTGCTCCACCGATTTTTCCATAAGTAATATAATTCCACTAATGAAATTAGATGCGATTTTTTGTAAGCCAAAACCTAAACCTATGCCCAAGGCCCCGCTAAAAATTTTCAGTGTTGTGAGGTCAATGCCAAGCATGTCCAACGCCAAAAAGAACGAGATGAAGTAGATCCCGATCTGCGAAGCCTTCAGCGCCAAAGCGCGATTTGCCGCGCGCATGTGACTAAGCTGATTGATGCGCACATCTGCAATGTCGGAGATAATCGCTGCGGACCAGAATAGCAACGCGAGTATCAACGTCGACTTTAAGATCCCATACACACTGAACTCATGCTCGGCTATCTTGAACGACAGCATCTCGGTATCAGTATACGATTTGATTATCTCAAAATAGCCGCTCGCTCCGAGTGCTACCACCACCGCGAGTAGAATGAACATCAACCATTTTGCCAAATTGGCTTTGGGTTTAATGATTTTGATCCAGAATTTTTTCATGCAAAGTGTCTATTGATTCTTAGACAGATATCTACTGATTCTTTAATGGTGATCTCATTAATGCGCTTTTACAAACAGACGAAACGATTTGAGCTGGCTTGTTGGGCGTTATCCAATGATCGACCGAAGAATCCACGAGGAACGCGCCGCTTAATGTTTCGCGCCCCAGCAGCATGCGATGGATCATGTTTTTGCGGCAAACTAGATTGACCAATATGCGTTGCTCGACATCCCCCAATCGTAATGTCGTTTCCACGAAAATGCGATCGTGGCTGTGGCCCGCGCTACTGCGGACCCGCTTGCGCAACTGTATCGGCTCTTCGAGTGTAAGGAGTCGCGTCTGTTTGCGGTCCAGACGGACCGTGAAACGAACGCGTTCGCCGGGCAATTCTATGATCTCTCCACAATCAATTGCACTGCTCTTTGCGCCAGTGTCAGCTTTCGCACGAATGCGAATGCCCCAATCGGGTAATTCAACCCATTCGCGCCAACCAATAGTTGTTTTCGATTTCATGCGTCGTCTTCTAATTCGGTTATCGTTATGTTGGTTGCCAGCTGAGAGCGAATGTCCGTCTCAATCGTGCCTTCTTCTAGGCCTTCAATGCTCGCCTCCATCTTGCGCTGCGAATACTTCGTGTTGTGCAGCGCAATGTGGACGACTGGATCGCCGGGCCCCACTGCCGGCATCGTGGTCATCCCCATCACGATACCATCGTGTGGACTGCGAATTACTTCCTTTTCCATCCCTAGCAGACTCGTGCTGCTGGCCACTGCTTGCCCTTTGACTACTGCTTCGCCGGGAGCGACGTGGAAGTGCAGGAAGCCGCCTGTTTCGGAGCGAATCCAACGTGTTTCCTTAACTACCACCTGATGCGGCGGTGCTTCGTAGGCATCGCTGTCGGTCATCTCTAGTTCGTGTAAGACATTGACGATACCGCGAGTTGTTAGGTCCTGAACCGCTGGCTCGACTTTCCACACTTCGCCTGCCTCGAGTACGATGGTCGGGCAGCCCGCTTTCACTGATTCCTTGCGTAGCGAGCTATTGGGGCCACTGCCATTCACGATTACTTCGCAACCGAATGCCTTCGCTAGACGCTCGCAATCAGCATTGTCACAGTCGGCGCGCACGTTGGGGAAGTTGGTGCGGCGCACAGCTGCGGTATGTAAATCGATGATGTAATCGCAGCGAGCGACCACTTCGCTAAAGATCAAATTCGCCAAGCGTGCGCTTAAGCTACCGGTAGCGCTACCAGGGAAGCATCGGTTTAGATCGCGTCGATCAGGGCTGTAGCGACTGTGCCGCTCAAAGCCCATGATGTTGAGCACGGGCACGAGTATTAATGCACCACGTTTTAACTCAAAAGGTGGTTCTTGAATAATACCACGAATGGCACCAGTTCCGTTGATCTCATCGCCATGCAGCGCACCGGTAATTCCCAGTACGGGGCCAGGCTCGGCGGCCCGCCAGACCATCAGCGGTAAGTTGATGTTGGCCCCGCTGAAACTCTTACCGACTTGAAGTTGTAAACGCTTGCGTTGACCAAGGCCGATTTTTTGAGTGCCCCAAACTCCGACATTGAGGCTCATGTTGTGTGTCTTTCGGTAACTGGTGTGGTTGGCAGTGGCTTCAGCTTGCGGCGCTTTTTTGGATGGTCGGGGATCAGCTCTTTCATGTGATCGGAGCGACCATAGCAGAGGAGAGAGTCATCCGCTTCTAGCACGCGAGTTCCTTTTGGGTTTGAAATAACTGAACGCCCACGTCGCAACGTGAGCACCACAACATCTTGCTGTCGTAATCCAGTCGCTTCGATAGTCATGCCAACAAATTTACTACTTTCGGGGATGTTGATGTCTGCGACTCCATAACCGCGGCTTACTGTGAGACGTTGGCGAATGTCAATTTCAGGGAATTTCACTTGGTCCGCGATGTAGTCAATCACAGCACCAGCGATATCGAGGCCAGTGGCCCGTTCGATGCCTTCGAAGCCAGGTGATGAGTTAACTTCCATCACTTGCGGGCCCATTGCTCCTTCGAGCATGTCAACGCCACAGATACGTAGGCCCATGATCTGAGCGGCACGCACTGCCGCCTCTGCGTAAACGGGATCGAGGTCAATGGCTTCTGCTTTACCGCCTCGGTGAACATTACTGCGAAACTCTTGCCCCTGAGCGGTGCGACGAATGGCAGCCACCACACGATCGCCGATGACAAATGCACGGACGTCCTTACCTTTACTTTCGGCAACGAATTTTTGCAGCAAGACTTGCTGGTTCGTGCTGTGCAAAGTCTCCACGATCGCCTTAGCGATTTCCGGCTTATCTGCGAGAATCACGCCAACACCTTGAGTGCCTTCAAGTAGTTTGATAATTACGGGAGCACCGCCGACGCGTTCCAATGCTTCTTGCACGTCTCGCTTGTCGTGGACGTAAGCAGTCCGCGGAATGCCGATGTCGTGGCGTGAGAGGATCTGCAAACTTCTCAACTTATCACGTGAGTTACTGATACCGGCGGACGTGTTTGGAGTATAGATATCCATTTGCTCGAATTGGCGAACCACTGCTGTGCCATAGCGCGTCAGCGAGGTGCCTATTCGGGGTAGGATGGCGTCGGGCGTATCAATCTGGGAGCCAATATAATAGATGTCTGGTTCGCCATGAGCGAGTTCGAGCGTCAACCGCATGGTATTTAGGACCTTAACGGAATGATTCCGCACTTTGGCTGCCTCAATCAGACGCAGAGTCGAGTAGCATTTTGGCGAGCAGGATAAAATTGATAGTTTCACACTTTATATAGCATCCTTTCTTTTTGGAAAGAAAAGCTAAATATGCCAGTTCTTGGCTAGCTGGCCTTGAAATTAATTTCATTTAGGAGGCAGGACACCGCTGTTCATCATCACTGGTACGAGAGGCGAACGAACGGCGCAGGCGTATCGTGTCTTCTGTCGCTGGCCTTTGGCATTCGCCTTTAATGTGCCTCAAGCCAGTTATTGCCGAGGCCGATGTCGATCTCGATCGGGCACTTCAAGTCGAGGGCTTTTTTCATGCCTTCGGTGACGAGGGCACGTACTGCGGTCTCTTCACTGGGATCGAGGTCGAAGATCAATTCGTCATGCACCTGTAGCAGCATCCGGGTATTGAGATTCTGCGCGACCAATGCGTTGTGCACGTTCACCATCGCGATTTTAATCATGTCGGCGGCAGTGCCTTGGATCGGCATGTTGATTGCATTGCGCTCGGCTGCGGCGCGGATGGTGCCATTTCTGGAATTAATATCCTGCAGATAACGTCGCCGTCCAGTGATAGTTTCGACGTAGCCTTTGGCTTTGGCACTGTCCTGCATCCGCAACATGTAGCCCGGGATGCCAGGGAACTGAGCGAAGTAGTTGTTGATGATCTCCTGTGCTTCGGTGCGCGAGACGGTGCCCAGTCGTTGCGCCAGACCGAAGGCGGAAATACCGTAAGGGATACCAAAGTTGACCATCTTGGCGGTGCTACGTTGATCGCGCGTGACTTCGTCGAGTGCGACATCAAAGATTTTCGCAGCGGTCGCGGCGTGAATGTCGCGGCCTTCGCGGAAGGCGTTGAGCAGGCCTGCGTCTTCGGTAAGTGCAGCGAGAATACGTAGCTCGATTTGTGAGTAGTCGGCCGAGAGTAGTTTCCAGCCAGGGCGAGCGATAAAGGCTTTGCGGATCTCGCGGCCCTGGGCGCTGCGCACTGGAATGTTTTGCAGGTTGGGATCGTTTGAGGAGAGGCGCCCAGTCGAGGTTTGCACTTGGCCGTAGTTGGTATGCACGCGACCACTCACTGGATCGATTGAATTGGGCAACGAATCGATATAGGTGCTTTTGAGTTTGGTCAGTTGCCGATATTCGAGAATATCGGCGATGATGGGGTGCTTCGGCGCGAGCGAGGAGAGTACTTGTTCGTTGGTCGCGTATTGACCGGTCTTGGTCTTCTTCGGTTTTTCGACCAGCTTTAGTTCGTCGAATAAGATTTCACCGAGTTGCTTTGGTGAGTTGAGGTTGAACTCGCGTCCAGCGGCTGAATTGATCGACTCGCGCAGTTTTTCGATGTGGCCTTCGAGCGACTTGCCAGTTTCGACCAGCGTCGCTTCGTTCATTAAAATGCCTTCGCGCTCCATCGCTACGAGAACAGGGAGCAGGGGTGTTTCAATTTCGTAAAAGACTTTGGCTTGGCCGCTTTCTTCAAGTTTCGCTTTAAATAGTTCCCATAGCTGCAGTGTTACGTCGGCGTCTTCGATGGCATAGTCTGCGAGGGCTTGAGGTTTTACTGAAGAGTAGTCGATTCGCTGGCCCTTCTTTACATTAGGCACGAGTTCGCTAAAACGGATGGTAGTGTATTGCAGGAAGTCTTCCGACAGTGTGTCGAGGTTGTGGCGCTGCTCTGGGTCGATCAACGAATGTGCCAGCATTGTGTCGAAGCAATTGCCAGCCACGGCTACGCCTTGTTCGGCGAGGATCGAGAGATCGAACTTCAGGTTGTGGCCGATCTTGGCGAGCGTCTCGTCTGCAAAGACGGGGCGCAAAGCGTCGAAGACTGCGGTGGAGTTGTCGCTTGAGACAGGCACGAACCAACCACTGTGCGCTTTAATTGAAAATGAGATGCCGACCAGATCCACGCTGCGCGGGTTGAGCCCAGTGGTTTCGGTATCGAAGGCAAAGCTGCCAGCGGCGCGGAGTTCGGCGACGAGTGCGTCGAGTGTTTCGGCTGAATCAGCGATGCGGTAGTCGGTCTTGGTCTCGGCGAATGTGCTGAGCGCGATGTCGGTCAGGAAATCGAGCTGGCCGGATTCTGGCGTTGAGGAGTTGGCTTTTTGTGCGACCTGAGTTTTCTCGTCGTCTTCGCTCATAAGCACGAGCTCGGATGCGGCTTCTTGGAATTTAAACTCGTTGCCGAAGATACGTTTGCCTAAGGTGCGGAATTCGAATTCGGCAAAGAGTGGCACGAGTTTGTCTTTGCTCGGCGCGTCGAGGCGCAGGCTATCCCATTCGGCATCAATTGGCACATCCAGTTGAATCGTGGCGAGGGTCTTGGAGAGGCGGGCTTGTTCCGCATTGTCGCGCACGCGCTCCTGTTGCTTGCCTTTCAGCTCGTCGACGTGGGCGATGATATTGTCGAGGTTGTCGTAAGCGGTTAGCAGTTTGGACGCGGTCTTCGGCCCGATGCCGGGTATACCTGGAATATTGTCGGAGACGTCGCCACAGAGGCCGAGCATATCAATGACTTGATCGACGCGAATGATGTCCCACTTCGCGAGGATTTCGTCGACGCCTAAAATTTCTGCGCCGTCACCTTGGCGGGAAGGGCGATACATTTTGATCTTTTCGGTCACAAGTTGGCCAAAGTCCTTATCTGGGGTGACCATAAAGACTTCGTCAAAGCCATCGGCCTCAGCACGGTGAGCAAGGGTGCCGATAATGTCGTCGGCCTCGTAGCCATCCATCTTGAGCACAGGAATACCGAAAGCTTCGGCGACACGGCTAAGGTGCGGCATTGCTGCGGCTAGGTCTTCCGGCATGGCTTCGCGTTGCGCCTTATATTCTGGATGCAGAATGTGGCGTGCGGTCGGCGCAGAGGTATCAAATACCACCGCGAGGTGGCTGGGTTGCTGCTTGGTGATCAATTCGATCAAGGTACCAGTAAATCCAAAAATGGCCGACGAGTTAAAGCCTTTGGAGGTATAAATCGGGCTGCGAATCAGGGCAAAGTGTGCGCGGTAGGCGAGGGCCATACCATCGAGAAGATAGAGCGTCTTGGACATGGGAGAAACGTTGTTCAGAGGGCGACCACACGACAAGACCGGATTTCACAAAGTGAAAGACCGGACTACATCGAAACCCGAATCTGATTTTCTATTGGCAGAGCGCGCCGACGGCTTTGCCGGTTGGCAGTGCGCTGCGGGCACCGGCTTTGAGGCAAGTGAGCGCACCAGTGGCGCAGGCCCGGCGAATGTTCTGCTTGGGTTCGAGTCCTTCGGCGAGACCGAGTGCAAATGCTCCGTGAAAGGCATCACCGGCTCCGGTGGTATCGACGGCTTCAATGTCAAATGCGGGCGTATGGTGTTGGCCGTATTCGTCTTGCCAATACACGCCGTCCGCTCCCCAGGTGCAGGCGATAAACGGCGCCGCACCATCGAGTGCGGCCAGAGCAGTGCGTGGGTCGTCTTCGCCGCTGTAATGCTTGGCAAATTTCTCGGAAGTGATCAGGTAATCGACCTTGTTGTAGAGTAGTAGGGTGCCGTCGTTGATGGAGCCTGCGTCGAGCATCGTGGGAATGCCGAGCACTCTGGCTTCTTCGATCAGTGCTAGTGAGAGCAGTGCTTGATGGCCGTCGACCAATAGCACCTTTGCTGGAAAATTTGCTAGGCTGATCGTGTCCTCCGCTGCGAGCGCCGAGGGTGAACGATAGTCGATGATCGAGCGCTCACCGTTGGGCTTGATGGTGACTGCTGCGACCGGTGTGGGTGCATCGCCGCGATGTAGGGCGTCGGCATGCACACCATGGCTTGCGAACTCGCGTAGGTGCGCGTCGCCAAAGGCATCGTTGCCCAAGTAGCCGCTGAAGCGCGCTGAGCCGCCGAGCCGTGCGATGGCGACTGCTGCATTTGCCGCTGGGCCACCGCCACAGGTGTGCATGTGGGTGGCGCGCAGTTTTTCATCGGCTGTCGGGTGGTGAGCTGCGTTAAAGTTAATGTCCACACACGCATAGCCTACGCAAAGAACGTCGACTGGAGTGGGGGTGGTCATTGGTTAAGGAGTAAGTAGGCAGAGATCGAATACCCGTGGCGTCGTTGCTTGCAACGGCCATTGCTCGCTAGATGACTCTGGCGTCGTTGCAAGCAACGACGCCACGAATATAATATTCCTAGTACACGTCGCGCACGTAGCGTTTGTCGGCTTTGAGCTGCTTGACGTAATCGACTGCGGCTTGTTCGCTGAGACCTCCCTCTTGGGCGATCACATCGTGCAGTGCTTTATCGACATCATGTGCCATGCGGGTGGCATCACCACAGACGCAGAAAAAGGCGCCTTGTTCGAGCCATGCATACAGCTCCTTGGCGTTTTCACGCATGCGGTCCTGCACATAAACTTTCTCCGCTTGGTCGCGGGAGAATGCGACGTCCAACTTAGTTAGCACGCCATCTGCCAAGTAGCTTTGCCACTCAGTCTGATAGAGGAAGTCGGTCAAATAATGTTGATCGCCGAAAATGAGCCAGTTTTTGCCTTTAGCTTCGGTGGCTTGGCGCTCTTCGATGAATGCGCGGAACGGGGCGATACCCGTGCCGGGGCCGACCATGATCAGCGGCGTGTCGGGATTGGCTGGGACCTTGAAGTGCTTGTTCGGTGAGACGAAGACGTCGACTTTTTCGCCTTCCTCGATGCGATCCGATAAATAAGTAGAGCAGACGCCTTTGCGCTTACGGCCGTGGGCATCGTAGCGAACGACACCGACAGTTAGGTGAACTTCGCCTTCGTGTGCCTTTAGGCTCGATGCGATTGAATAGAGACGAGGTGGCAGCTTACGCATGATGCTGACGAGATCATCTGGGGTGATTTCGGGAGCACGGAACTGGTGCAGGACATCAATCAATTCACGGCCATAGAGGTAAGCCTGGAGTTGCTTCTTGTTCTCAGGCTTCAACAGGTCATCTAACTCTTTGTTTTGTGAGAGTGCGTAGTAGCGATTGAGCACGGGGAGTGAAATACCTGTCACATCCAACTTGCTGGTGAGTGCAGTCTCTAATGTGCAGTCGCCATCCTTCAGGGTGACGATCGCGTCGCGGTCGAGGCCAGTGGTCTTCAAGATGTCCTCGACGACGTCCGTCGCATTGTGAGGGATCACTGCGAGTGCATCGCCTGCTTCATAGGTCAGGCCGGAACCTTCGAGGTCGAGTTCGAGGTGAATGGTTTCCTTGGCAGAGCCTGCGCCGTTGAGCAGCACGCGCTCTTTGAGTTTCGCTGGGAATGGGTTGGTGCGAGAGTATTTAACTGGTTCAGCCACTGGTGCAGTGGCAGCTGCTGCTGCAGGCGCAGGCGCAGCGGCGGGTGCGGCTAACACCTTAAGTGCGGCGATGGCACCTGTTTGCCACGCGGCGTAGTCGTCGTCGAAATCAACGTCGCAGTCCTTGCGATTGAACACGCGCTGTGCGCCGAGGGCTTCGAGGCGGGCGTCAAAATCGATGCCTATTTTGCAGAAATGTTCGTAGCTGGTGTCGCCGAGGCTGAGCACGGAGAAGCGGGTGCCTTCGAGCCTCGGTGCTTGGTCGCCCATGAATGCTTCGACGAAATCAACCGCATTTTCAGGGGGATCGCCTTCGCCCCAAGTACTGACCAGCACGAGTAGGTTTTCTGTGCCCTTGAGCTTGGCTGGCTTGATATCGGCCATACTGACAGCCTTTGCGTTAAAGCCAGCCTTGGCGGCTGCTTTTACGGTTTGGTCTGCGAGGCTTTCAGCGTTGCCCGACTCAGAGCCGAACAAAACAGTTAATGTCGGCGCTGCTTCAGGTGCGACTGCCACTGCGCCACCTTTACCAGCACGGAGGCCACTGATAAAGGCCTCGATCCAAATCAATTGGTCGGATTGCAGATCGGGCAAGAATCCGTTGAGCCATTTCACCTGGTCTGGTGTGAAGGGTGCTGTGTTTGGTAAGAAAGCGTCAGAGTTACTCATGATAGTTCGCGGTTTGGAAAGTGTAGAAATGAAAGCATTGTACGGCTGAAATGCTAGCACGAATTCGGGCTTTTGATTCTTTTCTTAGGTTTATGAGTGACAAACTAAAGAAAGGAGCTAGGATCAGTGCAAGTTTTATCTGCGCATCCAGTAATCTTCGATATTTACATGGGTTCGCTCAATGCATTTATTCCGACTTCTATTATGATTTCCGACAGTCAAACACCGCAGAAACTGCACAAAAACGAAAGCATCAAAGATAGCAGCGACTATCTGCGTGGCACCATCCTCGAGGGGCTGGCCGATGTCTCCACCGGTTCGATAGCGGCCGATGACCAGCAGTTGACCAAGTTTCACGGTCTCTACCAACAAGACGACCGCGATGTGCGCAGCGCACGTCGTAAGCACAAGCTCGACAAGGCATACTCATTCTTGGCCCGCATCTGCTTGCCGGGTGGTATCTGCACGGCTGAGCAGTGGATTTTGATGGATGAACTCGCTAACTACTGCGCGTTTAACACGTTGAAACTGACGACACGTCAGGCCTTCCAGTTGCACGGTATCCTCAAGGGCAACCTCAAGGACGTCATCAGCCGTTGTAATGACGTGGCGATGACTACGCTTGCCGCCTGTGGTGATGTGAATCGCAATGTGATGTGCAATCCCAACCCCTTTGCCTCCGAAGTGCATGCTCAGGTGCAACAAATCACTGATGAGATCGACGCGCACCTCAAGCCGCAGACACCCGCCTTTTCCGAAATGTGGCTCGATGGCAAGCCGCTGAAACTAACTGTTGAGCAAGCTGCTGAGCGCTCTCTGGACTGTGGCGGCACCGATGTGGAGCCACTGTACGGTAAAACCTACCTTCCGCGTAAATTTAAGATCGCTGTGGCGGTTCCGCCGTACAACGACGTTGATATTTTTGCAAATTGCCTCGGCTTCATCGCAATCCTCGAAGACGGCAAGCTGGCTGGTTTCAATGTCACCGTCGGTGGCGGCATGGGTATGACCCATGGTAATGAAAAGACCTTTCCGCGTTTGGCTGATGTCATCGCATTCTGCAAGCCTGAGCAGGCAGTCGCAGTGGCGGAAAAGATCGTTACCATCCAGCGTGACCATGGCAATCGTGTCGAACGCGCCAACGCGCGGTTCAAATACACTGTCGAACGTCTCGGGGTGGACTGGATCCGCAACGAGCTCGAGGCACGTCTCGGTACCAAGCTCGAAGATGCGCGCGATTATAAATTCACCAGCACGGGCGACCGCTACGGCTGGGTCGAAGGCACCAACGACAAGTGGAACCTTGGTCTGTTCATCGAAGGTGGCCGCATCGTCGATACCGAAGGTAGCCCGCTCAAAACCGGGATGCTCGAGATCGCCAAGGTGCACACCGGTGACTTCCGCCTCACTGGTAATCAGAATGTGCTGATCGGTAATGTCGATGCCGCCGACAAGGGCAAGATCGACGCCCTCGTTGAGCAATACAAGCTAGATGGCTACAAGACCGCATCCGGCATGCGTCGCAGCCAGATTGCTTGTGTAGCGCTGCCAACATGCGGACTCGCACTTGCTGAGTCCGAGCGCTATCTGCCGACACTAGTCACCAACCTCGAGGTGATTCTCGAAGAAGCCGGACTCCGCAATGACGAGATCGTGATTCGCTCAACAGGTTGCCCGAATGGCTGTGGCCGTCCGTATCTCGGTGAGATCGGGCTCGTTGGTAAAGTTCCTGGTAAGTATAACTTGTATCTTGGTGCTGGCTTCGACGGCGAGCGCTTGAACAAGCTCTACCGCACCTCGATCACTCACGAGCAAATCATCGAAGAGCTACGTCCGCTGCTTCTGGCTTACGCCAAAGAGCGCAACGAAGGCGAACGCTTTGGCGACTTCGTGATTCGCAAGGACTACGTGAAAGCAACCACCGCTGGGAATAACTTCCACGCGAACGTCGCAGGGTAGTCAGAGACTCGAAGTTGGGAGTTTGATTCTGAGGTTGCACACTTTTTATCAGCCAATGTTCATCCGAGCATTGGCTGATTTGGTTTAGTGATATTTTTTTTAACCACGAATGGACACCGATGCGCACGGGGATCAAGAATGATACTCTGTTGCAAATTGGGGAGGAACCGCCTCCGTGTGGTCCGTTCGAGGTCTTCCATTTTTGACTCAGCTACATGTCCTACTGCAGCATAGCTCGATTTTATAAACTGATCGAATCAGTGACGATCGGGCGTTCGTTGCTAGATGCAAGGCTTGCGCACCTGCAGCGGCTTGCTGCAGGGCCTGCGATTCAACACGCACTCTTGGTCGGTGAGGGCAATGGCTCCTTTCTGCTGCCGTTCGCTCAGCAGTTTCCCAATACACTGATTACTGTGCTCGATCAAAGCCCTGCGATGTTGCGGGTCGCACAAGTTAGGCTCGAAGCCGCAGGTATCGACACCACTCGCATTACATTTCGACGAGCAGACCTGACGGTCGAGCAACTGCCCGAAGGTTGCTACGATCTACTCGTCACTTTGTTTTTCTTCGATAATTTCGATGCCGCCACTGTTCGGCATATTGTGCCAGTGCTTGAGCGCGCTAGTATGCCGACCGCACAATGGATCCTGTCTGATTTTCAGGTCCCTAACAGCGGGTGGCGACGTGTTCGCGCTCGCATCTGGCTCACCATTTTGTATGCCTTCTTCCGCTGTGTGGCAGGCATTCCGGCACGTAGCGTGCCACCAACCGAGGCTATTCTGGCTACGACTAGCTTTAAACAGACAGCTCGTAGCACCTACTGCGGCGAAATGCTCTATAGCACGCTTTATCGGCGGCAGTGATTCGGATCCTGGCATAAAGCCAGTCGCTACGGATATTTGCCGTGCTTCGGGATTGTCCCAATTCCATTGCATCATTCGAGTTCCCCGCTTTGGTGCTGGGTTTTGTAAAGGAGTGAGGGCGACCCGCCCTCATCGTTGGTGGACGTAGACGTGTCGCCGACACTCCTTTAACTGTTCATTGCAGCGAAGTGGGTCGTTTTTATCCGCAGATATATCACTGGTTTTCGAATAATTGACGAAGTGTCTAGGAAAACGACAAATTCCTGGAACTTCTTTTCCGGAGACGGTACTACACAGGGCGTCATGCAGTGCATGGCTTTTTCATATGTTAGTTAGGGGTAACTAGTAAGGTAAAAAACAAACTCCCCACCTCTCTTTGAGGGGTGGGGTTTAATGTGTCTGGGCTTGAGATCCTTGTCGTCGCACGGTGTCCTCCGAAGCTCGAAGGAAAGCAACGCCGCAGCGGGGCGGCGCGGATTCACGCGACCCAATTGCCTCATTATTGACCTTTCTTCTTTAGGCGTTTAGCCTCTTTTTTTTCCTTAGCGGTTTTTTGTGGAGCCTTTTTGGGCTGACTTTTAGAGTCGAGTGATTTAGCCATAATAGTTTGTCGGTTGATTCCCATTGATTTGGGAAGGAGCGTGAAGATTAGTCGATTGGTATCCCAGGGCAATCCCAGGCTTTCGGCAAATACGCAACGCAGAATGAGCTGAGAATTGAGCGCTGAGGCTCGGTGAACAAGCAAAAAAAGCGCCCCAAATGGAGCGCCTGTAGATAAATCGTGTTAAGATTTTTTAGTCTGTGATGCCTTTGATTGCGTCAGCAGCTTTGTCGCCTGCTTCTTCAGTCGCATCCGCTGCTTTGTCAGCATCGCTTTTTTCGCCACAACCGGTGAGGAAGCTAGCACCTGCAAGTGCGATGACGGAGAGGAAGATTAGAGTGATCTTTTTGAGTTCCATAATAATATGTATATACGTGGATTATTGATAATTCCGACCTGAATTGGTCGAAATGATGAGAATATTAATATATATCGAGTCTGCGACGCTGTCAATTTTTTACGTTAGGATAAGTTAGTTTCTAAATAATAGTTAACTACATCTATTAGAGTGACTTATGTATTTTTGGCGTTTACGGAGTTGACGAAACTGCGATCTACACACACGCAATAACGATATGAGTATTTCGTTGGAAGGTTTGCGCTATGAGGCGCTAGAGGCGCAACTTGCAGAATCAGGAGTCAACCCTGTGCATGCGAAGCCGCTGTTTAGTGCCGTGCAACGTCGCCTGCTTCGAAATGATTTAGAATTAGCGGAAGGCATCCTACCACCGCTTCAGCGTTGGTTGGCGAGTGAGCAAGCGGTCAAGCCCTGTGCAATGGAACTAGTTGATGATACGGCCAGTTCGGACGGATTGACTCGGAAGTATCTTCTGCGTCTGCACGATGGCACCGAAGTCGAGTCCGTACAGATGGGCTTCCCAGGGCGCTATACCGCATGCCTGAGCAGTCAGGTCGGTTGTGCGATGGGCTGTGTCTTTTGTGCCACAGGGCAGATGGGCTTTTCGCGTCATTTATCTTCTGGCGAGATCGTGGCACAGGCGCATCATGTCGAGCGCGAGTTACGTCGCACGCAAGGGGATACGCTGCGTAACATTGTGATGATGGGGATGGGCGAACCGTTGCATAACTTTGAGCCAACGATGGAGGCGCTGGATATCATCACCGATGATCGCGGTCTAAATATCGGTCCCGCACGTGTAGCGATTAGCACGGTTGGTTATATTCCCGGCATTCAGAAACTTACCCGGCATCCGAAGCGCTATTCATTGGCGGTGAGCTTGCATGGCGCCAGTGATGAAGAGCGAGGCAAATTGATTCCGATTAATAAGCGCTGGCCACTGGCTGAATTACTGGAGGCCTGCCGTGAATATTCGGCGATTAAGCGCGCCCGTGTTTTCTTTGCCTGGACCTTGATCGGCGGGGTGAACGATAGCGACGATCACGCGTATCGACTAGCGGCGCTCTTGAAGGGAATGGATGCGCACGTGAATCTAATTCCGCTCAATCCAACCGAAGGCTTCGACGGCACCATGCCGACCGAAGAACGCTCACGAGCGTTTCAACTAATTATTCAAGATGCCGGTATCCCCAGCACCATTCGCCAGCGGCGTGGGATTGATGTGTCGGCGGGCTGTGGACAGTTGAAGGCGAAACGAATCAAGTGCGTGCGTCCCTGATCTCCAGAGAGGTTGGCCTACCCCTTGCGGCGTGCTTGCACGGCCTGCGCTAAGGTTTCGAGAATGTCCACTGTAGTTGGCATCTCGATACATTCGTCGGTGATGCTTTGGCCGTAAACGTTGTTGCCGTCTGGATCGTAGTTTTGGCGGCCTGCGACGAGGTTGCTTTCCAGCATGACGCCGGCGATGCCTTGTTGGCCTGCAGCGATTTGCTGCGCGAGGTCTTGGGCGACGACGGTCTGGCGGGTGTAGTCTTTGTTGCTGTTGCCGTGGCTGCAATCGACGATCAGCTTTTGTGGCAAGTTGACCGCTGCGAGTCTTTCGAGGATTGGCTCGATGTCTTTGGCTTCGTAGTTCGGGCCCGTGCGATTGCCGCCACGTAGAATTACGTGTGCCGATGGGTTACCGGTTGTTTGGAAGATTGCAGTCACGCCTTGCTTGGTGACTGACGGAAACCAGTGTGGTTGAGCCGCAGAGCGCACGGCATCAATCGCGATTTGCACGTTACCACTGGTGCCGTTTTTGAAACCGACTGGCATGGAGAGGCCAGAGGCGAGTTCGCGGTGGACTTGGCTCTCGGTGGTGCGTGCACCGATGGCGGACCATGCGATGGCATCCGCAATAAATTGTGGAATGATGGTGTCTAGGAATTCGGCACCAGTCGGGAGCCCGAGTTCGCAAATGTCGATCAGTAGTTTGCGGCCGATACGTAGACCAGAGTTAATCTCAAAACTTCCGTCAATGCTGGGGTCATTAATGAGCCCCTTCCAGCCAACCACGGTGCGTGGCTTTTCAAAATATACACGCATGATCACCTGCAGGTCTGCTTTATACTTTTCAGCAAGTGGAAGCAGTTGCTCGGCATATTCGATTGCCGCCTTGGTGTCGTGAATCGAGCAGGGGCCGACGATGACGATCAGGCGATCGTCTGTGCCATTGAGGATGGCTTCGCTCTCCGCGCGTCCATTCTCGACTACAGTCGTTGCTTTTACGGTGAGCGGAATTTCCTCAATCAGTATTGCTGGTGGCAGGAGTGGGCGGTTGCGGGCGATGCGGCGGTTGTCGTGTAATGTGGACATGTGTCAGTGAGATAATTGAGTGCTAAAAATCAGACTTGAGAGAAATGTTTAACTAAAGATTAAATCTTTTGGTATTCGGGTTTCAGGACACCAATACAAGGGAGTTGGCGGTAACGCTCGGCGAAGTCGAGGCCATAGCCGACGACGAATTCGTTGGGAATTTGGAAACCCACGAAATCTGCTTCGAATTCAACTGCGCGGCGGGCCTTCTTGTCGAGTAGCACACAGGTCTTGAGGCTGGCTGGATTCATGCTTTGCAGCACTTTGGACACTGCGGCGAGTGTGTTGCCGGTGTCGAGAATGTCGTCTATCAGTAGCACATCGGCCCCTGCAATGTTGAGGCGAATGCGGTCGATGATTTCTGGCGCTTGTTCGGGCGATGCATTATTGCGATAGCTTGAGATACGAATGCAATCGAGTCGCAGTGGGATGTTCAGCTGTCGAATGATGTCGGCGACAAAGATCACCGCACCATTGATAATTGCGATGACGGCGATCTCACGCCCCGCATAGGCTGCATTGATCTCAGCACCAAGCTCTTTTAGGCGCGTGTTGATTTGCTTCTCGGACAGCAGAACGCTGGCGAGATCGTTGAGTTGAGAGGGTGGAGGATTGTCTATTGGCATGGCGTGTTTGGCGTGGTGCTAAAACCCGTGTGCAATTACATTCCGGGAAGGCCGGGCATGCCACCGCCTTCTCCCATTTGTGCCTTCATGGCTTTCATCATCTTACGGCCTTTGCCGCCGTTCATCATTTTCATCATCTTTTGCATCTGCCCGAATTGCTTGAGCAGTGCGTTGACGTCGCGTACTTGAACACCAGAGCCATCGGCGATGCGCTTGAGGCGATTGCCACGAAGGATACGTGGGTGGCGGCGCTCTTTAAGAGTCATCGAGAGAATGATGGCTTCGGTGCGGGCCATTTTCTTTTCCTCTTCGTCGCCGACTTGGATGCCGCTGGCGCCGGGAAGCATGGCGACGATGGATCCGAGTGAGCCCATCTTTTTGACCTGCTGCATTTGCGAGAGGAAGTCTTCGAGGTTGAAGTCGGCCTTGCGCATTTTCTCTGCGAGTCGCTCGGCTTCTTTCTCATCGATATTCTCCTGCGCCCGCTCCACTAGGGAGACGACGTCACCCATGCCTAAGATCCGGGAGGCGAGGCGATCTGGGTGGAAGACTTCAAATTCGTCTGGCTTTTCGCCAAGTCCCATGAATTTGATCGGCAGTTCGGTGATCGACTTCATCGAGAGTGCCGCGCCGCCGCGGGCATCACCATCGAGCTTTGTCAGGATAATACCTGTGCAGCCGACTGCTTCGTGGAAGTGCTTAGCGACATTGACCGCCTCTTGGCCGAGTGCCGAGTCGGCCACGAGTAGGATTTCGTCTGGTTGAACGGCTTTCTTTAGTTGCTTGATCTCTTCGATTAGATCGGTGTCGATTTGGAGACGACCAGCGGTATCGAAAATAATGAGGTTGGCGTTAGCCGATTTCGCAGCTTCGAGGCCGCGCTTGCCGATTTTGATGACGTCTTTCTCTTCGCGATCGCCGTAGAAGATGCAGCCTTCGTTCTTAGCCAGCATCTCGAGCTGATCGATCGCCGCGGGGCGATACACATCACAGGCGACGAGGGCGGGACGGTATGCGCGCTTTTTGGCGAGGTAGCGGGCGAGCTTGGCACTGCTAGTGGTCTTCCCGGAGCCATGCAGGCCGACCATCATAATGCGCAGCGGTTTCTTGTCTTCGAGGTCAGTGGCCCCTTCGCCGAGGAGCTTTGCCAGCTCGTCGTGGATGATTTTGATGACTTGTTGGCCAGGTGTGACTGATTTGAGTACTTGCTGACCGACGCATTGCGCCTGAACATTGGCGACAAACTCGCGTGCCACTTTAAAATGAACATCGGCCGAGAGTAGGGCTTTGCGCACTTCTTTGAGTGCCTCAGCCATGTTGTCTTCGCTGAGTTTGCCAACGCCGCGAAGGTTTCGGAGGGCTGAACCCAGTTTGTCTGTAAGATTTTCGAGCATTTTCGTGTTGAAATTAAGGTGCTGGAGCTAATAGGCACCTACGGTAGAGGCAAAGTAATTCTTCAGTAGATCGGCTTCTGCGGGGCTAATTGTCTCAGATTATCACGAGTCTCAGTACTCCAGTCATTGAAATACGCTAAACCCAGGTTAAAACCGATGCTTTACATGTAGCCCGCTTCTCGTAGTTTAACCCGCTTTGGCTCGCTTGACCACCTCTCAGTCACAGAGCCGTATATTTATAAATAGTATGAAGCAACGCACCATTCTCAGAGAAGTTTCGATCAGTGGGAAGTCCTTGCACACGGGTGAAGAAGTTCAACTGACTTTAAAACCCGCGGCCGTGGGGCACGGCATCGTCTTTCAGCGCATGGATCTTTTTGGAAAGCCAGAGCTGAAGCCACTGGTCGAATTCGTGACCGATCTAGTGCGTAGCACCAC
Source organism: Opitutia bacterium UBA5964 (assembly GCA_002430605.1). GTDB lineage: Bacteria > Verrucomicrobiota > Verrucomicrobiia > Opitutales > Coraliomargaritaceae > Lentimonas. The sequence goes on from DJBY01000111.1 coordinate 71,233, forward strand.
GATTGCCGATGGGCATGCGAAGGTAAATACCGTGGAGCACGTCTTGAGTGCATTGAGCGGTTGTGGGGTGGACAATGTTCTTGTCGAAATGGATGCCAGTGAGCCGCCGATTCTGGATGGTTCTGCCAAGCATTTTGTGAATTTGATCCAACAGGCCGAACCAGTTGAGCAGGATGCGGAGCGTGAGTATTTCGTGCTGGATGAGCCGATTTCGGTAACTCGTGGGGCTAGCTCGATCATTGCGCTGCCGCACGATGGTTTCCGCGTGACGTGTACATCCACAGATGATCGTGGCATTCACACGCAGCACTTGAGCCTCGATATTGATCCTGAATCGTATGTGGCACAGATCGCACCAGCTCGCACCTTTACTATTTATGAAGACATCGAAGAGCTGCTGAAGCTTGGTAAGATCAAAGGTGGCAGTCTCGACAGTGCGATCGTGATCAAGGGGGACAAGATTCTCTCTAAGGAACCGCTACGCTTTAAGGAAGAATTCGTCCGTCACAAAATTCTCGATATCGTCGGTGACATCGTGTTGGTCGGCATGCCGATTAAGGCACACTTCATTGCGGTGCGCCCCGGCCATGCGCTGAATGCGGAACTGTCTAAGGTGCTTCGCCAGAAAATGCTGGAGAAGATCAAGGGTGCAAAGAAAGCTGCAGCGCCTAAGAAGGCTGCCGTAGTAATGAATGCGCCTGAGACGGTGATGGATATTCGTCGCGTGATGGATCTTTTGCCGCATCGCTATCCTTTCATCATGATCGATCGCGTGATTGACGTGGTGAGCGAAGACGAATTGGTGGCATTGAAGAATGTCACGATTAACGAACCGTATTTTCAAGGGCACTACCCAGGCCGTCCAGTGATGCCTGGTGTCTTGCAAATCGAAGCAATGGCGCAGGCCGCGGGTGTTTTGCTGCTTCGTAAGTTGCCTGTCGAGGAGAACAAAATCGCATTCTTCATGAGTGTGGACAAGGTGAAGTTCCGTCAAGCGGTGGAGCCTGGCGACTCAGTCGAGATTCGTGTGAAGCTTGTCAAAATTCGGGGTAACAAGATCGCGACTGCGACTGGTGTTTGCACCGTCGGCGGTAAGGTCGTTTCCAGCGCTGAGCTTATGTTCATGCTGGCAGATGTTTCGAAATAAGGGAAACAAATCAAATGGCTACAGACGTTCATCCTTCTGCAATTATAGAGCAGGGTGCCGAACTTGACGATGGTGTCAGTGTCGGCGCCTATGCTTATATCGGTGCGCAAGTCAAAATCGCCAAAGGCACTGTGGTGATGCACCACGCGACAGTCGATGGTGTGACCACGATGGGCGAAAGTAATGAGGTGCACCCGTATGCCTATATCGGCGGCAAGACTCATGATTTGAAATATCGGGGTGGCGTGCATCGTTTACAGATTGGCGCGCACAATGTCTTTCGCGAGTTTACCACAGTGCACTGTGCCACATCGGCCGAGCAACTGACGGTGGTCGGCAATCATAATAACATTTTATCCTACAGTCATATTGCCCACGAATGCGTGGTCGGTGATCATTTGGTGATGAGTAGCCATGCCGCACTGGGTGGACACGTGATTGTTGATGACTATGCCAATATTGGCTGGGGCGCGGGTATTCATCAGTTCTGTCGAATCGGCACACGCGCGATGGTTGGGGCAACTTCGAAGGTCGTGCAAGACGTACCACCGTATGTAATCAGCGATGGTAACCCAGCTGTCGCGCGCACCATTAATAAGGTCGGACTCGAACGCGCCGGTTACAGTAAGGAAGATATTTCTTTAGCGCGCCGCATGTTTAAAGCGTTTTTTAAGGACGGCCTGAACCGCAGTCAGGCAGTCGAGTGGTTGCGCGCCAATGAAGATATTGAGCATCGCGTGGTGAAGACTTTTTTGGACTTTACTGCAGATAGTCAGCGCGGGTTAGGTTGAGATTTTTCCAGGCAGACTCGTCTCGATTTCAGCTAGTATTCTGTATCGTTGCTAATCCTCGCACGAGTTGATGCGCTCTGCGTCTAGTATCTATATCCGATGGGGGAGTGTCTGGTAGGGCTGAGAGTGCAGTGCAAAAAAAAACTTCGTCCCACGAAGTAGGACGAAGCTGATGTAAGAAGGGTGCTATTGGCTTACTGCTCGTCGAGTACTTCGGCGGCGGCGTCTTCGCTGATGCCACGGGCGACTAACTCGTTAACGAGTGCATTGGAGCTGACGTAGGATGCGTAGCGTTGCAGGAAGCTGCGTGCTTGAACTAGTTTTTCGTCGTCCGATGAGATTTCTGGAACGCTCTTCTCTTCGACATAGACGAAGGTGCCGATGGGGCCGCTGGTTAGCATGGGGGAGATTTCTCCGGCTTGCATACTTTGTGCTTTTTGTAGGGCAGCTTGATTGAAGGTGCGCGGTGCCTCACCAATTTTGAAGGCTTCGTTCTCGGTGGCTTTGAGGCCAAGTGCTTCAGCAGCTTCGACGAAGGTGCTGCCTTCGGCGATTTTGGCTTTGAGCTCGGTTTCTAAGCGCTCGCCATTTTCGTTGAAGAGACGGCGTTTTTCTTCGGTAATATAATCGGCAGTGACAACTGCGGCGACTGTTTCGAAAGCTGGGATTTCTGGTGCGATGCGACCTGTGTAGATCAGCACGCCAAAGCCACCGTCAATCGCATAGGCGTCTGAGAAGTAGCGGTTTTTGGAAAGTGCGAACGCGGATTCGAGCATCTCGGTCGATAGTGCGCGACGAGCGGCACCTTCCGCGGTGTAAGCCGCGATCTCTGTGAGTGTCAGGCCAGACTCGTTGAGCAGCTTGTTGAAGGCGGCGGAGTCTTGCTCAATATTGTCACGGTAAAGTGCGTAGGCGAAGTTCTGTGCTGCTTCGTTGGCCAAGCGCTGCGCAGCTTCAGTTACGAGGTCGGCCGCGACCGCATCGCGCACATTCTCAAAGCTGACGGCAGGCGTCTCTGCAGCGGCGTCTTCAGCTTTCGGCTGAGCGGCCTCGTAGGCTGCGATGAAGCGAGCGCGGTTAGCGATAAAGTGTGGGCGTAGATCAGACTCTTCAGCTGCGACGACTTGGTCGACATAGTTGGCTGCAGAAAAGATGATGTAGCTGGCTTGGATACGCTCGGCAATTTGGTAGCGGCTGTTGTTGGCGGTGTAGTATGCAGTCAGCGCTTCCTCAGTAGGTGTGAATTCTGGAGTGAATGCAGCAAAGCTGATCTCGGCAGTCGTCAGTTTAAGGGATGTTTCATTGCGCTGTGTTTGTGCCAGTGCTTCGGAGGGCAGAAGGTAGCCTGGGCCGGAGAGGGCGCTGCCGATTTGATCGATACGATAGTCTTCTTCGAGGACGACAGCGAAAAGACCTTGCGGCATGCGCGGGTTGGATTCGATGTTGTCTACAAAGCTAGTGTAGGCATCGCGGCTAAACTGATCATCAGCGCCACGGAAGGCAGCTTTGGTCATAATGTAGCCTTCAAGTGTCTTCTGGTCGGGGGCTGGCACGCCGATCTCTTCTGCTAAGTACAGTAGAGCGATACGGCTGGTGAGCTGCGACTGAAACTGTTGTTCGTTCTGGATTGGACGACCAGTGTTGAGGATCGCACTCAGCGAAACTTTTTCACCGATAATGCCCATTTGGTGAGGCGAATTGAGGTCGTAGCCATAGAAGTTTTGCTCGCGGTAAGCGCTTTGGTCGGACGTGCAGCCCGGCGTATTACCAATCGTGAAAACGAAGGCGACGATAATGACCGACAAAAGAGTGAGGAATATCCAGCGGCCGTGGCGGATGAGGTGGTTTTGGATCCAAGAAATCATGACAAATGAAGTAAGAAAATGGGGAGGTTAGATGCAGGTTATGACCTGTCAATCCCTTGCTTACATGTATGTCAACTGATTCGTGACAGATTGGATTTGTGTGACTAGCGACTAATTAGTTCGCTGATCGTGAGTGTGGCATTGGGGCAGTCCTTTAAACTGATGATTCCGTCTAAATAGGTGCGTAGTTCGGGGGTGTGCTGCACGACCAGTTCGGCACCGTCATTGTTACCGTAGGATTGGAATGTCTGCTTAAATGCGCCGAGCGTAATAGATTCAAGCGGGTGCCCTGGTTGATAGGCATGGTCGCGTTCGTCTTCGATTGATTTGATGGCGACTGCGGTGAGGTAGCCGAGTTCGCACAGGCGGTTGATACTTGAATTTAATATGTGGCTGGGCACACGCAGCTTTTTGTGGAGCTCGCTGGCGCGTGAAGGGGAATCGCCAGCTTGAAAGCGCTTGCCGACGAGAATCAGTACGGCAAGTGAAATGATCTCTTGAGTGTGTTCACTGGTTTTTTGCCAGGCATTCTCATTCGTCAGATAATCAGCGTTCTGCACTGCGTAGGTTATCTGACCTCCGAATAGGATGAGCAACCAAAAGACGTAGAGCCCAAGCATGAGCACAACGATGATGCCGACTGAGCCGTAGAGGCTGCGGGTATCGATCACACGCTGCACATATAAAAATGAGAGCATGTTATACAGCTGGAGCAATACGACGACTAGGGTTGCTCCGGTGAAGGCTGCCTTCCAATTAACTTGTGTATTGGGGATAAAACGAAAGAAGACCGCCAGAAGCGTAGCGATTAGAATAAAAGCAATGATGGGGCTCAAGAAGAGCGCAAGGGATAGGAATTCGCCGCCGAAGGGCAGACGCTCCATTAATTGTGCGATCTTTGAGACTGTGACCAAGGTCAGCGCTGCCGCGCCCATGACCGCTCCGAGGCTGATAAAAGTCCAATACACCACGATGCGCTCGCCGAGTTTTCGGCCTTGGTCGACGCCCCAGAGAGAGTTGAACGAGGCTTCAATCGACGAGAGTACTTGAATGCCGATCACGAACAACATGAGCGAGCCGACGACGCCGACAGTGCCTGACTGTGCCGCTGCGATGAAGCTGTTGATCATCTCGGTAATTTCAGGGGCTAACTCAGCGTTATCAATATCATCATCGTTGGTATCGATTGAGAGTTGAGGTGCAGCGTAGCTGATCGCAGTTTCAATCCATTCCACTGCACGATTTTCGGCGGGTGATTCGCCATTAGTCGGATTCGCTGGAGATTGGTCGATCACGAAGCTGGAGACCATGATACCCAGTGCGATGAGCGGGCCAATGCCGATTAGCGAATAGAAGGTTAACGCAGCCGACTGCACTGGTAGTTTATTCCGGCGGAGCCCTTGAAATGTGAGCGTGAGGATGCGCAGTAAGAGATAGAAGCGAGCGCGTGCTGTTTTACGGCCGAGGTGCTCTAGCTCCCAAATATCTTTGTCCATCAGGTCGCGGGTGCGCGACAATTGCTTGCGCATGCGCACTGACCAGTTGGCCTCTGTTTGCGGAGGCGTGGCGTGTTCTTTGCTAGTCAAAATAATTCGCTACGAGTGTCATCCGGTCGGTATCAGCTCGAAATACATGCTATCGAAAAATCCTGCGAAGTGGCCGACAATTGCCAGGTAGGCGAGGGCTGCGTTGCCGCCGATGCCGAGTGTTATAGCCACGAGCATGGTCGAGTAGCTTTGCGCGATGGTTGCGTAAAAAATACCAAAACCAGCCATTGCGGATGCGAGTAGGATCATCGGATCGCCGAGTGCCCAGCCGACATAGATGCCAAAGCCGAGTGTGAGCATGGCGCGGCCACGTAGTAGTGGGTAGATCTCAGTGACGGCGAGGAACAAGAAGGCCGCCATGATGAAATCAAAGAGTCCGACAATGATGAATGGGTAGTTGAAGATCGTGCTCGCTGCTGCTCCTGAGATGGCTTCGTTGATGACGGAGAGGTGCGGTGCGAGCAGGGTGACAGCTGAGAGCATCATCATTATACCAATGCTGCTGGTCGAGAGTGCCGCGGCTTTTTGAAAGCTTTGTTCTTTCTTTTTAAGGTGGCGTGTCCCCTCAGAGTCGCGTTCGGCTGCTGCGAGCATGTCGGTGACTTTGATGCCACCTTGTTCTACTCGTGCGTTCGTCTCAGCTTCAGGTGCATCGTCTGTTTTTTGATGGACTTTAAGGGAGAGTTTCTCGCGATCTGGAAAGACCTCAGCCTTGAGTTGTTTGTTCAATGCGATGGGGATCCACTCTTCTTTGTTTTCGTCGTAGTGGAGCGTATTCTCTGTAATTTGACCCGCTTCAGCTAAGGTCAAAAGTTGTGTAGCATCGAAGGGCCCACGAGATTCTTCGCGGTCGGGAGTGCGGATGTAGTAGTCTGCCATGATTTGAAGTGGTGCGACTTTGCTGCTGAGCTTGGCTGAGCAATCTTGGAATGGCATATAGGAAGTCATTCAAACGCCCCCTCAGCAAGCGAAAATAAATGATTCTGCGCTTCGCCTCTTGTTTATCGATCTTTCGTGAAGCAAAAAAAGCCCTTCGGCGAACCGAAGGGCTTTTGAATTAAAATGTGACTGAGTGGATCCAGACTATTTCTTCGCCTTGAGCGCTGCTTGTGCAGCTGAGAGGCGAGCAACTGGCACGCGAGGTGGCGAGCAGCTGACGTAGTCGAGGCCGACATTGTGGAAGAACTCGATGGAAGCTGGATCGCCACCATGCTCGCCGCAAACGCCGAGCTTCAAATCCTTCTTAGTCTTGCGACCCTTTTGCACGCCGATTTCAACGAGCTGGCCAACGCCCGCTACATCGATGGATGCGAATGGATTCTGCGGAAGGATGTCGAGATCCTTATACTTACCGAGGAATGTGCCTGCATCATCACGGCTCATGCCGAGGCCAGTCTGAGTCAAATCATTGGTGCCGAAGCTGAAGAATTCTGCAGTTTCAGCAATCTCATCAGCAGTCAAAGCGCCACGAGGGACTTCGATCATTGTGCCGACGAGGTATTTGAACTTGATGCCCTTCTTCTCCATGACTTCAGCGGCGACGCGGTGAACCACTGCGACTTGATTCTTGAGCTCATCAGCGAAGCCGACGAGAGGAATCATGACTTCAGGAATGACCTTGATTGGCTTCTTGAGCTTGTAGCACGCTGCAGCCGCTTCGAAGATTGCACGTGCCTGCATTTCGGTGATTTCTGGATAGGAAATACCGAGACGGCAACCACGGTGGCCAAGCATTGGGTTGGATTCGTGGAGTGCGTGCACGCGGTTTGAGATCACGTCAACATTCACGCCGAGGGAGTTCGCAAGCTCGCGCTTGGAGGATTCGTCGTGAGGGAGGAACTCGTGCAGAGGTGGGTCAAGTAAACGAACTGTGACAGGAAGCCCATCCATTGCCTTGAAGAGACCTATGAAGTCCTTGCGTTGGAATGGAAGAAGCTTCTTGAGTGCTGCGCGGCGCTCTTTCTCGTCAGTTGCAAGAATCATCTGACGCATGAATATGATGCGATCACCTTCGAAGAACATGTGCTCCGTGCGGCAAAGTCCGATACCTTGAGCGCCGTAAGCGATCGCGGAAATAGCTTGCTCAGGAGAGTCAGCATTAGTGCGAACGGCCATCTTGCGATGTTTGTCAGCCCACTTCATGACTTGGTCATACATTTGGAATGTATAGCTGTCCTTCGCTTTCAACTTGCCGTTGAGCACTTGGTCAACTTCAGAGGGAGCGGTTGCAACTGCACCAGCGAAGATTTCACCGGTTGTGCCATCGATAGAAATATCGTCGCCGTTCTTGAAGACCTTGTTGCCGATTTTGAGTGTTTCAGCGCCGTAGCTAATGACGACTGCAGACGCGCCACAGACGCAGACCTTGTTCATCTGACGAGCAACCAGTGCTGCGTGAGAAGAAACACCGCCACGAGAGGTGAGAATGCCTTCCGCTGCGATCATGCCGCGAAGGTCTTCTGGAGTTGTTTCAACACGGCAAAGGATTGCGCGACCACCCTGAGCAGCAACCGCTTCAGCTTCTGGAGCGGTGAAGCAGATCTTACCAGAGGCAGCACCTGGGCCAGCTGGAAGACCAGTTGTCAGGACCTTTGCCTGCTTCACTGCAATTGGGTCGAAGACCGCAACAAGCAGGGAAGAGATCGAGTCAGCAGGGATCTTAAGAAGTGCAGTCTTTTGATCGATCAGCTTTTCTTTAACAAGCTCAACTGCGATACGAACCGCCGCGAGGCCAGTGCGCTTGCCGTTACGAGTCTGCAGCATCCAGAGCTTGCCGTCTTCAACGGTGAACTCGAAGTCCTGCATGTCCTTGAAGTGCTTTTCCAGTTTCTTACGAACGACTTCGAGGTCAGCGTGCACTTGAGGCATTTCGTCCTTGAGCTGTGCGATCGGGTTTGGTGTACGGATACCTGCCACAACGTCTTCGCCTTGAGCATTGATGAGATATTCGCCGTAGAAGACTTTCTCGCCATTTGCAGGGTCACGCGTGAAAGCAACACCTGTTGCGCAAGTGTCACCCATGTTACCGAAGACCATAGCCTGAACGTTAACAGCGGTGCCCCAAGCTGCTGGGATCCCGTATTTTTGGCGGTAAAGTGTCGCACGCTCATTTTGCCATGAGTTGAACACAGCGCTGACGGAACCCCAGAGTTGCTCGTAAGCATCTTGTGGGAAAGCGGTGCCAGTACGTTGTTTGATGACTGCCTTGTAGCGCTTGATCAGCTCTTTGAGGTCAGAAGCGGTAAGCTCGTTGTCGAGTTCAACACCAGCGTCGCTGCGGATTTTTTCGAGGATATCTTCAAATGGGCAGTGGTCGTTTTCGTTGACCGCTTGAACGCCCATGACGACATCACCATACATTTGGATGAAGCGTCGGTAGCAATCGTATGCGAATGCTTCGTTGCCGGATTCTTTAGCGAGTGCCTTAACTGTCTTGTCGTTGAGACCAAGGTTTAGGATGGTGTCCATCATGCCAGGCATGGACTCGCGAGCGCCGGAACGAACGGAGAGAAGGAGCGGGTTCTTTTCGGCGCCGAGCTTCTTGCCAACTTCCTTTTCGATTACAGCAACCGAAGCCTCAACTTCAGCGGCGAGTGTCTTTGGATATTTGCGACCGTTGTCGTAGAAGTAAGAGCAGACGTCTGTGGTGATCGTGAAACCTGGCGGCACTGGCAGACCGATACGGGCCATCTCAGCGAGATTGGCACCCTTACCACCGAGAAGTTCGCGGAGTGTGGAGCTGCCGTCGGTTTTTTGACCGAAGTCGTAGCTGTATTTGACTGCCTTGGCGACTGTGCGCTTAACTGTTTTTTTTGTGTTTTTTTTTGTTTTTTTAGCTGGCATAATAAACGACCTAGATGGGATCAATTTGATTACTGAGGGGCTCCATTTCTGAATTTTCCCAGCAGAAAGAAACCATTTAGCAAATGAATTTCGCCATGCCTGTCAATGGATTACAAGTTCTGAGGTCGGTCTCATAGAATGATTTAATTATTCGGCGCATTTTCAGTGTTGCGGTTACACTGTGGTCTTATTCAAAAGTGTGTATTATCTATGACGGAATATCCAAACAGTGACGAAGACGATTTTTCAATCAGTGCCGAAGGCGAGTTTGATTGGGACGATGGGTTACAGCCAGATCCGGAAGAGGGCGGAATGTCCTTCTTGGAGCATCTGGAGGATTTTCGTTGGACGGTCGGCCGTAGTATTTTGGCGTTCCTCCTCGGTGTTGTGATCGTTGGTTGCTTAATGCCGGATGTCGGGGCATTTCTGCAGATGCCTTTGATTCAGGCTTATGGCTCCGCGGAGTTGGTCGGAGAGAAGTTGATTACTTATAAGCCGATGGGTGTCTTTTCGGTGTTTATTCAGATCGCGTTGTTGGGGGGCTTAGTCCTGTCGATGCCTTTTGTTCTGTATTTTATGGCGTGCTTCATCGCTCCGGGGTTGACGGATCGGGAGCGCAAAGTGGTGCGTCCTGCTTGTTTCGCTGCATTTGTCTTATTCCTTTCAGGGGTGGCGGTCGCATTTTATGCGATTCTGCCGCTCACGCTGGCTTTCTCGGTTAAGTTCAACCAAGTGATGGGCTTTCAGGTGCTGTTGGCCGCGTCGGAATATTATAATATGGTTGTCTGGTTTTCCTTGGCGACGGGCGCGATTTTTCAGTTTCCGCTGATTATAGTGATCTTGATCTTTATGCAGGTGTTAGCGGTTGAGAAACTGAAGGCGATTCGTCGGGCGGTCTTTGTCGCGACGATGATCTTTGCTGCACTGTTAACTCCTGGAGGCGATTTTCTATCTCTGCCGCTAACGACTGCGATTCTATATGGACTCTACGAGTTGGCGATCTTAGTCGGTTCACGTATCGAGAAAAAACGCCGCGCGATTGAACTCGCTGAGCTTGAGGTTGATGAATTATAGCTGTCCCGCATTGTTGGGGAGTTGCGCACTCAGCGGGCGTCGTGGGGCCGCCGTCCTGAGATGGGCAAGGTTGATGGGGACCGCAGCTAATGGTTTTAGGGGCAATGTGGACGACGCGCAGGTCATCGCTCCCTGTGATTCTACTCCTAACGCTCGGCGCTAGGCACTCGGTCTGCTGAGTGCCACCTCTGACCGAGTCGCAACCAGTGTATTTCTCCGCCATCGCCGAACAGCGCACGCACAAAAAAAAGGCCGCATCCTGAATGCAGGATGCGGCCTTGTCTCGAAATTAACTTACAGCAGTGAAATCTACTGAGCTGCTTTGTTGCGCTTACGTTGATCGACAAGAACGAGCATGAACATGTGGCATGCAAACCAGAACGTTGCACTGATCGGGATCGCGGTGAAGCAAGCCTGTAGCTGTGCAACTGTCGGATCAGTCGAAAAAGTGAATGGGCGCAATAGAAACGACATTAGGATGAAGACTCCAAGTGTGAGAATCGCTCCAAGAGCGATGTGGCCTTTAGTGAGTAGTTTCTGGTAAGGTGCGTTTTCCATTTGTGCGCATCAGAAAATGCAGTCAGGGACGACTGTCAAAGCGAAATTTATCAATTACATAAGGAGACGCCATAAGATCTGGTGTCTTTTTATGGCGCTAGAGCCGTTTCTGTTGAATTTATCGCTTGAACTCGGGTGCGCACTGCGCAATTTACCAAGTTTTTCTAATTCCCATTCGCGATATTTTATGAGCGCATTATTCATCAGCCTTCTCACTCTAGTTCTTATTCTTATTTCTGCTTTCGTCATCCTGCTGGTCTTGATGCAACGCACTAGCCAGAGCGGAGGGATGGGAGCGGCGCTTGGAGGCGGTGCGGCTGAGTCGGCATTTGGTTCGAATACGACTAATATCCTGACTAAGGGCACTATTTATGGTATCATTGCTTTCTTCTTAGTGGCATTGGGCTTGTTTCTAATGTATCAATCTGAGGCGTCCAATCGTACACAGGTCGTCAGTGCGGGTGAGTTAATTAGCTCTGAAGAGGTGGCTCTTGTGGCTGAGACTGTTGAGGCTGTGGTTGAAGATGTTGTTGCTGTCGTTGAAGACGCAGGGGGAACAATTGAAGCGGTGGTCGAGTCTGTTGAAGTGGTTGCTCCAGTCGCTGACGTAGAAGCGTCAACGACTGAGACTGTGCCGACTTCAAATTAATGCATTTAATAAAGATACCTACATTTTTCTTTAGACTAAGGTCAGCTGTTCTAGGTTTTGCTGCAGCTGGCCTTTTCTATGCCTGTTTGCCTAGTGTCTCTAATGCCCAGCGTGCTGGAGATAGTGGTCCGCGGCCTTCGATTATGCAGAAGATTGATGCAGAGGAGGGAGCCAAGCGTATCGCGTCTTTTCGAGCGCAACGCTTGAGTGGCGATTTTTGTTTCAAGTTTCAGTTGGAGCATAAACCGAAGGGTAGCAGTAGAACTGTCCGATATAATGGTGTCATGTTTGGTTCGTGGAATGAGCGTGGGCCTGTCAGCCGGTTTCAATTATATCCGCAGCGGGTGAAGCGGGGTGAACTAGTTGAGGTTTCTCCGATTGAGTTGATCGTGCAAAACGGTGTGTCGCCTGAAGTATGGATGCGTCATGACGCTGCCGAACCATTTGCGCGCATTAAAGATGGGGCGTTGTTTGAGCCTATCTTTGATGGTGTGATTTACACCCCATTTGATTTGCAAATGCCATTCATTTATTGGGATGACTATACATATGAGGGGCCCGCGAATGTCTTGAGTCGCATCGGGCAGCGTTTTCTCATGAAGTCACCTGCCGGGTCATTGTCTGCTCGACATGGAATCTCAGGCGTGCGGATCGCCTTAGACGATATGTATTATGGCTTACTTGGAGTTGAAGTGTTTGGTGTGAATGGTGAGCCACGTTCCGAGTTCACGCTACGAAGCTTTCAGAAAGTGCAGGGGCAGTATATCGTAAAGGAAATCGTATTGTCTGAAATCGACGGTGGTGAAGTTCAAGGCTCCACTGGCTTCAAGGTAAAGCAAGCAAGCGTTGGTTTAATTTTTGATGCGGCGGTCTTTGATCCCAACTGTGATGTGGATGCTCCAGAAATTTCTGCGGCACTTTTTGATGTGTTGTAAGTTTAATGTGGCTGTTTTTTTGCGGGGATATTTGTGTAAATCTATTGTATTGACATAGTTGCTACATTTTGCATTTTCGCTCGTGTCGCATGCGACGTAATTATGAGTAGCGAAACTACTAGCCCTTTAACTTTCGACCTCCAACAAGAACTGCTTGATAAGCTCAAGCAGTTACAAAAAAAAGTCGGAGCACGCTCACTTAGCGAAGTTGTTCGCTATGCAGTGAGTATTTTTGATTCTTCAGATCTTGATCTGAAAACACCCTCTCACCGTCAGATCTCCGTGCGTTTATCTTCAGAACTTCGTCAGCGACTTGCTCGCTTGAGTAAGCAGAAGCAGATAAGCGTGGGTGAACTGTTGCGAGCAGCGCTCGAATCTCTACCAGCCGAATTATCGGATTTCAACCCCCAACAAACTATGCCTAAGAAAACAACTACTAAGAAAGCGACCAAGAAAATCGCTACAAAAGCTCCAGCCAAAAAGGCTGTTAAGAAGAAGGTAGCTCCTAAAAAAGCTACAAAAACGGCAGTCGCTAAAAAAGCAGCGCCAACAAAGAAGGCAGTCAAAAAAGCAGCACCTAAAAAAGCTGTAAAGAAGGCAGCGCCTAAAAAAGCAGCAGCTAAAAAAGCTGTAAAAAAGGCAGCACCTAAAAAAGCCGTCCAAAAGAAGGCGGTAAAGAAGGTCGCTAAAAAAGCTGTGAAAAAGGCTGCTCCTAAGAAAGCGGTTAACCAGGCGGCTCCTAAGCAGGCTGTTAACAAGGCGGCTCCTAAGAAGAAAGCTGCCAAGAAAAAGGCGAAGAAGAAGTAATCGCGTTTTCCTAGAATACTAGGCTAGGCTTGCTTTTGCTTAGGCAGAGGTTTTGATTCTGCGCTCTCGATACGTTGCTAACTGTGCAAACGTATCGAGAGCGCATTTTTTTTGTCATGACTAACCAAACAAAACTATCCTCCTGGGCCAGCAACATCGCTCCGTCGCCGACGCTGGCTGTTGATTCTAAAGCAAAAGAGCTCAAAGCAGCCGGCGAAGACGTCTGCGGCTTTGGTGCTGGTGAACCGGATTTCGATACTCCAGAGTTTATTAAAGAGGCATGTATTCAGGCGATCCGTGAGGGTAAGACCAAATATGCGCCTGCACCGGGCATTCCGGCGCTGCGCGAGGCATTGGCGCAGCACTACCGTACAAACAATGGCGTCGAGGGTGTGACTGCCGCTCAAATCGTCGTCAGCCCTGGCGGTAAGTATTCCTGCTACCTCGCGATTCTGGCCGTGGTGAGCCCTGGCGACGAAGTCATTATCCCTGCGCCGTATTGGGTGAGCTATCCTGAAATGGTCAAACTCGCTGGCGGTGTGCCGAAGACAGTCTTTGCTGGCATGGACAGTGGTTTTAAGATTACACCTGAGCAATTGCGCGAGGCGATCACCCCGAAGACTCGTCTGGTGATTATCAACAGCCCGTCCAACCCAACAGGTGCAATCTATTCCTCGGACGAGCTTAAAGCGCTCACAGCAGTCGCGGTTGCAGCGGGCATCTACATCATGTCTGACGAGATCTATGAGTATCTGCTTTATGATGGTGTGAAGCACGTCAGCCCAGCGTCCTTCTCCAAAGCAGCAGCGGATCTGGTGATCACAGTTGCTGGCTTCAGTAAAACGTTCTCGATGACTGGTTGGCGCCTTGGCACATTGATGGCTCCTTTGCCAATCGCTAAGGCGGTGGCGGATTTACAGAGCCAAACCAGCTCGAATGCCACTACATTTGCACAATACGGTGCGCTGGCTGCGATGCAGAACTGGGATAAGTCGATGGCTGCAGTCAACGGTATGCTCGAAGTCTTTGATGCCCGTCGTCTGCGTCTGCTCGAAGGTTTGCGTGCGATTCCAGGTGTTGAGTGCGCGCGCGCACAAGGTGCGTTCTATCTCTTCCCCAACATTGCGAAGCTTGGTTTAACTGATAGCGAATTTGCGGCACGTATCCTTGAAGAGGAAAAGGTCGCGGTCGTCCCTGGTAGTGCATTTGGAGCCGACGGCTACATTCGCCTTAGCTATGCGACTTCCGACGATGTCATTGATAAGGGGCTCGAACGTCTTGCCCGTTTCTGCGCCAAACTAGGCTAAACCAAAGGCGGACAAAACTGTCCGCCTTTTTGTTGTCAGTCTTTAAGACGCAGCTGTTTATTTTTTAAAAGTTAAAAGAACATTTCATTATGAGCGATAAAGCCAAAATCATCTACACCATCACCGACGAAGCGCCGGCCCTTGCCACGTATTCGCTGCTGCCGATTATTGAAGCATACACCAGTGCGGCTGGTGTAGCTGTTGAAACACGTGATATTTCCCTTTCGGGCCGTATTCTTGCAAATTTCCCTGAGGCATTGACTGAGGAGCAACGCATCTCCGATGCTTTAGCGGAGTTGGGCGACCTAGCGAAGTCAGCAGATGCTAATATCATCAAGCTGCCAAATATCTCTGCTTCCGTGCCGCAAATGAATGCAGCGATCGCTGAACTTCAAGCAAAGGGCTATGCACTTCCAGAATATCCGGAAGTGGCCAAGACCGACGAAGAGACGCGTATCAAAGCGACCTACGATAAAATTAAGGGTAGTGCGGTGAACCCAGTTCTGCGTGAAGGGAACTCTGATCGCCGCGCAGCTGGTGCTGTGAAGCAATACGCGAAGGACAATCCACACCGCATGGGCGCGTGGAGTCCAGACTCCCATTCGACTGTCACTAGTATGGCTGCGGGTGATTTCTTTGGTAATGAAAAATCAGTCACCATTCCTGCTGCGACCACTGCTAAGATCGAATTGATCGCTGCAGACGGAAGTGCAACTGTCCTCAAGGACGGCCTTGCTCTCCTAGAAGGTGAAGTGCTCGATTCGACTTTCATGAGTGTTCAGGCGCTACGTGACTTCCTCGCTGGCGAGATCGCCGCTTCGAAGGCTGCCGGCATCTTGTTCTCACTGCACATGAAGGCGACTATGATGAAGGTCTCGGATCCGATCATTTTCGGCCACGCCGTCACCGTATTTTTTAAGGATGTATTTGAGAAACACGCAGACGTCATCGCCGAACTCGGTGTAGATGTGAAAAATGGCTTCGGCGACTTATATGGAAAGATCGAAGCGCTTCCAGCCGAGCAGAAGGCAGAGATCAAAGCGGACATCGCTGCGGTTTACGCCTCGGCACCTGACATGGCGATGGTCGACTCTGATAAGGGCATCACCAATCTTCACGTCCCCAGTGATGTGATCATTGATGCGTCCATGCCCGCTGCGATACGCACATCCGGTCAGATGTGGAACGAGGCAGGTGCGCTGCAAGATACCAATTTCGTTATTCCTGATCGTTGTTATGCGGGCGTCTATGCGGCGACTGTTGAGTTCTGCAAGAAGAACGGCGCGTTTGATCCGACCACCATGGGCACTGTGCCAAATGTTGGACTCATGGCTCAGAAGGCGGAGGAGTATGGATCGCACGATAAGACATTTGAAATCCCAGCAGCTGGCACCGTTCGGGTAACGGATGCGGATGGCAACGTGTTGCTCGAGCACGCAGTTGAGCAGGGCGACATCTGGCGCGCATGCCAAGTGAAGGACGCGCCGATCCGTGATTGGGTGAAGCTCGCTGTCACACGCGCTCGGGCAACTGGCACACCAACCATCTTCTGGCTCGATGCGAATCGTGCGCACGACGCGCAACTAATTAAGAAGGTGAATGTTTACCTGAAGGATCACGATACCGACGGGCTCGATATTCGTATTCTCGCACCAGTCGAAGCCACTGAGCTGACACTGCAACGCGCGAAGGATGGCGAAGACACGATTTCCGCCACTGGTAACGTATTGCGCGACTATCTGACTGATCTATTCCCGATACTTGAGCTCGGCACCAGTGCTAAAATGCTCTCGATCGTTCCATTGATGAATGGTGGCGGTCTGTTCGAAACTGGAGCTGGTGGTTCTGCGCCGAAGCACGTGCAGCAATTTGAGAAGGAAAATCACTTGCGTTGGGATTCTCTAGGAGAATTCCTCGCGCTCGGCGTGTCCCTAGAACACCTCGCGGTAGTGTTTAGCAACGACAAGGCGCAAACCCTTGCCGATACGCTCGACGTGGCCAACACCAAGTTCCTCAAAGAAAACAAGTCGCCATCGCGCAAGGTTAACGAGCTCGACAATCGTGGCAGTCACTTCTACCTCGCTCTTTATTGGGCGCAGGCACTCGCTGCTCAAGATAAAGATGCCGAGTTGAAGGCCCGCTTCGCACCACTTGCCGAAGCGCTCACAGCCAACGAAGCGAAGATCGTCGACGAGTTGAACGCCGTGCAAGGCGTGGCAATGGACATCGGTGGTTACTTCCGCCCGGATCTGGCGAAAGCCCAAGCCGCGATGCGCCCGAGCGCCACCTTTAACGCCGCACTGGCAGCGTTGTAAGACAGTCATCCATTTGAAATTCAAAAGCCGCCGTTGCGAGACGGGGGCTTTTTTGTGTCTGGATTCCAGTGTTTGAAAACTTTTTTGA
Organism: Opitutia bacterium UBA5964; assembly: GCA_002430605.1. Classification (GTDB taxonomy): domain Bacteria; phylum Verrucomicrobiota; class Verrucomicrobiia; order Opitutales; family Coraliomargaritaceae; genus Lentimonas. Next base: position 88,159 of record DJBY01000111.1, read on the forward strand.
ACGCTGGGGCCTTAAACACGTCTAAGCTTACATATAAACTTAGTATGTAGTAACTTTGTTTGTTGTTTGTTAAGAAGCGTCGTCCGATTGATCGGGTGGCGCTTTTTGTTGGGCACTATTGAGCAATCAATGCTGCAGCCCGACGCAAGTGTTTGTGCCGCGAATGTCGGTACAGAGTTGAATTTCGATACTGACTGAAAAGAGGCGATTTGAGAAGATTGGAAGCAGAAAGTAGGTTGAGCTTGATTGTGACTGATTCTTGCGAGCGAGAAGAAAGTCACTACTATTATTATTATTTTATATGAATATTTATCTTTTACGCCATGCTCAAGCCGAGTCGAGCTATCCAGATAGTCAACGCATCCTTAGTGCAAAAGGGCGAGCCGATGCCGAGCGACTGGGGCTGTTTTTGCAATCGAAGGAGACGGCTCTGCCTGCGGTGTTGTGGTGCAGCCCGTATCGACGGGCGCAGGAGACCGCAGCAATTATCTTGAATGCTTGGGGACATACGCTTGAGCAGCGCCGAGATGAGGCGTACCTAGAGCCTGACATGAACCCAGCATCTGTGGCTCAGGAATTGTTAGAGTTAGAGCGAGATGTGCTGGTGGTGGGGCATAATCCGAATATTACGATTCTAGCTTCGCTGCTTCTGAGTGCCGAGCGCGGGCGCACGCGGATCAACTTTAACACCTGCAATATGGCTTGCTTAACGGTGTCCCCGATTCTGAATTTTGGCGAAGTCGGGCCGTGTGAGTTGAGTTGGATGCTGGACCCGCGGATGTTGTAGCTTTTTTATTGCTTATGAGGTTGAGTGCCGCACGCCCTTTCCGTTTGGTGTGCGTCCATGATGAGCACAGAAACAGATTTACAGCAACGCAGTGGATGCACTTGCGAGTTATGCGGCGCGACCGAGAATTTGGCAGTTTACGAAGTGCCGCCTACATCCAATAGCACTGCAGACGAAGCGCTGCTGCTCTGTGGCACATGTCGGGAGCAGATCGCTGCTTCCGAACAAGTGGATGTACACCATTGGCGCTGCTTGAATGAAAGTATGTGGAGCGAGGTGCCGGCGGTGCAGGTCATGGCATGGCGACTGTTGAGTCGTCTCAGTACAAACGAGGCATGGGCACAGGATTTGCTCGATACGCTGTTTCTCGAAGACGAAGTTCAGTCGTGGGCCGAAGCCGAAGCTAAAGAGGCGGATGCGGTGCTCAAGTATATTGATTGTAATGGCGCGTTGCTCGAAGCGGGAGACACTGTGACATTAGTCAAAGATTTGGTCGTGAAAGGCGGCGGATTTACCGCGAAGCGAGGCACCGCGGTGCGTCGAATTTTACTGGATCCCAAAAATGCGGAGCATATCGAAGGCCGCGTGAATGGTCAGCATATCGTTATTCTGACGAAATATGTGAAGAAGGCTTAGCGCCTTTGGTCCCGCGGCATGGCTCATGCGGTAAATGGTGACAGTAGTAGAGTAGTATGGCTATCGGTAGTCTCGATCGTTGCTACTGTGACGCCATTAATATATGAGGTCTCATGCGCGGTGTTTTAAGCAGAGGATTTCAGAGGTTGTAACTATGTGTCGTTTGAAACTATAAATGCAGTGTGAATCGAGTTTGTTTTTATCGTTTTTTGCGTTAATAAAAGAGTGTTATGAAAGCTGCTCGTGGATTCTTGATTTTGTGTGCCCTAATTCTCTTCGGTGCATGCATTGGTCTGTTCCTATCAAAATGGCCGAGTGGTGGTCGCGAGAAAAGCATTACTACGGATACGTCTGCCAGTGAAGTGGTGATTCATTTCCCTGCGACTCCTGATCAAATACCTGCGACGTGGGACGTCGCTTTTCCAGACGAGGCGATTCAGGGGGAAATGGTAATTCATTTTACTAGTCGTAAAGATTATCTGAATTATTTGAAAAAACTGACTGAGGCAGGCTTGGATCCTCTGGGACAGATTGATGAATTGTTGGTGGTGCGAATTGGCAAAGACGCGATGGCAGCGGTGAACCCAGGCTTGTATGGTGGTCAGGGGAGTTTTTCGTATCGAGTGCAACGCCCGTTACCACCGGTTGAGGTGGCGCCGGAGTTATATGCACAATTGCGAATTTTCGGAGCGTCAGCTCGATCCATCGTCGGTGGTTCGGTTGAAGGTGATGGTTCGGGGGTACTGGTTGGAATTTTGGATTCAGGCATCGAAGCGCATCCACAGTTTGATGATGTGTATATTGTGCACATTGACTTGGCCGGAGGCGGAGTGGCTGGTCCAGGTGCGTCGCATGGCACTGCCGTTGCTTCGATCATAGCAGGTTCGGAGGGGATCGCTCCCGCAGCAGAACTGTTGGTGGTTCGAGTGCTAGATGATCAGGGACTGGGCAACAGCTTTCATGTAGCCGAGGGCATCGTTCAGGCGGTGGATCTTGGTGTCGATGTGTTGAACATGAGCTTGGGCGTGTATCAGGATACGCAACTTATGCGCGAAGCGATTCGTTATGCGGAAGATCATGACGTGATCATGGTCGCTGCTGCTGGGAACGATGGTTATTCGCAGATGCCATATCCTGCAGCATATCCGCAGGTGCTTTCGGTGACTGCCGTGGATCGCGTTGGGCGACAGGCGCTTTTTCCGAATCAATCCAGCTCGATCGATTTCGCTGCGCCAGGCGTCGGTGTGCTCACTGCGAAAGAAGATGGTGGCACGATGTTGTTTTCCGGCACATCCGCTGCCGCTCCTTTTGTGACTGGCACATTGGCTTCGATCCTTTCGTCGGATACTGCGCGCAGTCACAAGGAAGTGGTAGATTTGATGAGACGCACTCTTGACGAGGCCGGTGCACCTGGTGTCGATCCAGTCTATGGCGCTGGTGTGGTCAATTGGGATCGATTACGCGAGCGTGACACTGCCGCGATTCTGGATGTGGCGCTCGCTGAAATCTATCTGCCCTCTGATGCGTTGCCCGGCACCACGATGCCGATCGAGGTAATCGTGCAAAACCGTGGCACGTCTTGGCTGACGTCTTCCACGCTGACGGTCATCGTGGGCGAAGGAGAGCCAGTCGATTTTACCATCGGCACACTTGGTCCTGGCCAAACGACGACTCGAAAAGTTTATACGCAGGTGCCTTCAATTGATTCGAAAGACAGCTTGAACATCGCTGCTCAGGTCGTGACGCAAGAGCCGATGGACGATGTACGCTTGGAGAATAATACCAAGGTGGTCTTTTTTCGGCCGATTCAGAAGTAGCAGTCGATCGCCTAGTTGTATTACTTCGATAGTGCCGTTTCGAGAAATTCGACTGTGCGCTGCTCGGACCAGTAAGACCCATTCTTGTTGAATTGGACAAATCCGATATGACCGCCTTGCTTGGGCATCTCTAAATGAAACGATGCGCTGTTCTTGGCTTTGTCTATCGGATAGCAGCTCGGCGTTAGAAACGGATCGTCTTGCGCATTGATTAGCAGTGTCGGGATGGTGATGTCCTGTAGCTTTGTGGTGCAACTGCATTGCTGCCAATAGTCGTCGGCGCTGCTGAAGCCATGAATCGGCGCTGTGTAGGCGCCGTCGAATTCTCGAAAGGTGCGCATTTGATCAAGGCCGTCATCGGTGATTTTCCCTGGAAAGCGTTGCATCTTTTCACGTACTTTGGCGCGAAGTGACTTGAGGAAGCGCCGCATGTAGAGGCGGTTGCTAATATGTTCGAGCCGCTCCGAGCTACTGGCGAGATCGCACGGCACGGAAAGCGCGACCGCGGCTTGTATGCGTCGGTCGAGTTGCGTGGCAGTGTCGCCCAATAATTTGAGCGTAAGATTTCCGCCCAGGCTAAAGCCCACGAGAGCGACTTTTTCGAATTGAGCCGCTTGGTTGGTATGCTCAATCACAGTCTGCAGATCATCGATTGCACCGCTATGGTAAGAGCGCAGGCGGTGGTTGGGCTCTCCGCTGCAGTTGCGGAAGTTCCATGTTAGCACGCTCCATCCTGCTGAAGACAGCACACGCGCCATGCCTTGTACATAGGCCGCGTGTGCGCTCCCTTCGAGCCCGTGTGTGAGAATTGCTAAACGATTTGAGTGCGGGGCCTTGGTCCAAATTAGATCCAAGAAATCGCCATCAGGCGTTGTGATCCGCTCATACTCGGTTGTGATTAGTGGAACCTTGCGGAAAAGTGCGGGGTAGAGCGTTTGTAAATGGCCATTGAAGAAACCGAAGGGGGCTTGGTAGCTAGACTGTTCGATGAGTGGCATGTGGGAAGCAGTTTACAGACTCAATCCTGTCTGTGAATCTCAGAGTGTGAGTAAATAACTAAGAAACGGCTGCGCCTATTCTCGACGCTAGCGTTGAGTGCTAGCCATGTATTCATGGGTGGTCGCTATACCTGCGCGATCTACAGACTTCCGTCGGCAAGCGATTTCGATTCCGTTCTGTGCTGTGGCCACTATGGTCGGTGGTGGATGGCTCAAAAAACTAATAACAGTTCGTTTCAGGGCGCGCGTATTCGACCGTATGGAGAGCGCGGTTATTTGCTGGATCAGTTGAGCGAACTGGAGCGGGTTGCAATCGAGCAGGCTTTGTCAACCACTCCGCCCGATGGTTTTGATGAATACGTCATAGGTGCTGAGAATCTGTTGGTATTGTTTCAGCGACCTACTACTGAGTGCGTTCTGCATGAATGGTTGGCCGACGTGGGGAATTCAGTGCTGGCCGGTTCAAATCATTCGCGACGGATCGAAGTGCCTGTTCGCTATGACGGCCCAGATCTAGCAACGGTGGCAGCCGCGACTGGTTTGAGTGAAGCGGAGGTTGTTGCGATTCATTCGGCGCCCGAGTATCGAGTGCGGATGATGGGCTTTGCTCCCGGCTTTCCGTATCTGGATGGGCTGGATGAACGCTTACACCTAGATCGTAAGGCTTCGCCGCGCGATCGAATCGAGCCAGGCGCGGTTGCCATTGGCGGCAGTCATGCCGGGATTTATTCGGTGGCAAGTCCTGGAGGCTGGCATTTGCTTGGCCGTACCGAACTTCCGTTGTTTCAACCCGAACACGCGCGTGGCACGGTGACTGATGTGCGCGAGGTGTTTGCATTGTCCGCAGGGGACACGGTTAAATTTGTGGTGATCTAGTATGGCCGCGATTGAAATCATATCCACGGGAGTCGGGCTTTCGGTTCAAGATTACGGTCGTCCCGGTTGGCGCCGGTTTGGCGTGCCTCCTGGCGGTGCCATGGATCGAAGTTCGGCTGAGGCAGCCAACCGGTTATTGGGCAACCGTGCCGATGCGCCAGTGCTGGAGGTTTTAATGCAGGGTGCGAAGTTGCGGATTTTAGAAGAGACATGGATTGCTGTGGCAGGTGCTGACTTGGGCTGCTCGATTGCTGCATGGACAGCGTGCGTTGTATCAGCTGGCACGGTGCTACAGTTTCCGATGAATCGAGCAGGCTTGTGGGCTTACGTCGCGGTGCCGGGAGGATTTGATGTGGATCGATGGTTCGGCAGTGCGTCGGTCGATTCACGTAATGGATTGGGTAAGGCCTTAGGGCGTGGCAGTCAGTTGTCAGCACAGACGTCAGCGGCGACGTTTGGGTATGAGCGGGTGGGGCGCCGCGTGCTCTCCGCCGAACTACAACGCGATTTCTTAAGGCCGATGGTGTTCGAGTTATTGCCAGGGCCGCAGTTTGAGCTGTTTTCAGCCGAGGCACGTGCGCAACTGGCGTCTGCAGAATGGACGGTTTCGCCACGCTCGGATCGCACTGGCTTTCGTTTAGAAGGTCCGGTACTTGAGGTGCCTGATTCGATTCGCAGTGAGCCAGTGCTGCCTGGCAGTTTTCAAATTCCTGGCAATGGTCAACCGATTGTTACCATGGTCGATGGGCCGACCGTCGGCGGCTATGCGAAGCTGGCAGTATTGAAAGAAGCAGATATCGATTGGTTGGCGCAATGCCGACCGGGAACGAGGATAAGGTTTAAGCTATAGTTGGGAGTTGGGACTTAGAGACTTTGGATGAGGGTTTCGCTTGTTTAAATTTCGCAATTAGAAAAGTAACGACATGATCCCTTTTGCCTTTTCTCATTCACATCGCTGATTCGCTAATTTACCTTCACACAACCTAGTCTCTCATCTTGCTGTGATGGTCTATTTTATAGGTATTTAGGAGATTGAGTGGTTTATGTGAACACGTCTTGTAGATGAGTTGCCCACGGATGAGTTCACAAATCGTAGTTAAACATA
>DJBY01000111.1:94564-95708 GCA_002430605.1 Opitutia bacterium UBA5964
GTTTTCTGATTGTTGGTATCGATCCAAGCCGAAAGCATGGCATCTTGCTTTTCAAGAAAGATGCTTTCGAATTCAACCGCAGTGTCTCCTTTGCGTGTCGCTTTATCAAAGATCTTGTCGCCAATTTTTATCTTTGCGATGCCCGAAGTTCGAATAGGAGCATAGAGATCCAGCGAGATGCGGTAAGTTCCTTGATGGAGGATGCGGATTGGCCAGTAGTTATCCGAGTGGTAGCTATCATTGCCCCAGCTGCCTATACCTCGTCGATCTTGATGGGTAAGCAGCGTTGGATTTTCCCTCGGCGACCCGACCCAAGCAGGCATTGCGGGGTATCCGCGTGAGTTGCTGACATCGTTAAGCCAATCAAGATATTCGGCTCGCATGCATTCGGCAACTTTCGGGTAGGTCGGCGCAATATTACGGGTCTCTCCCGGGTCCTCCTTTAAGTCGTAGAGTTCGAAAACGGGCTTCTGTGTTGCATCAAATTTATTGCCCGCTTGAAGTAATTTATAGCGAGATTCGATCGCAGTGAAATTTTGAAACTTGTTAGGTTCGTATCCTCGGTGCCACTGAAAGTAGAGTGTGCGCTCAGCCCATATCGCATCAGGATCTTCTATCAGTGGCAACAGATTGCGGCCGTCGAACGCGGCGGGCAGCGCATATTGGTGTTGAGTGGCGGCCAAGAGCGTGGGCATGATGTCGATGTGGGCAGCTTTTATGTCGATGGTCTCGCTTTGTTTAAAACGTTCCGGCCAGCGCATGAAAAATGGACTACGGATGCCGCCTTCATAAACATCGGTTTTTTCGCCCCGCAGCCCTGCGCGATGGCGTCTCTCTGAAAAAATCTTTGGTCCGTTGTCGCTCATGAAAATAACGATTGTGTTATTGCTCAGTGAGAGGGCGTCCAATTTGTCGAGGACACGCTTAAAGTTGTCGTCGATATTGGAGATCATCCCGTAGATTTTGCTGGTCTCTTCCGGTAGTCCGGCTGCGAGATAAGGCGCTTCGTAAGTGTGCGGGACCTGAAGTGGTGTGTGAGGCGTGTTGGTCGCTAAATAAACGAAGAAGGGTGACTCCCTGTTGGCTTCAATGAATTTAAGCGCTGCATCGGTATAAACATCCATGCAATAGCCGGAGAACTTTT
>DJBY01000111.1:95971-96728 GCA_002430605.1 Opitutia bacterium UBA5964
CTGAGAGCCTCGGCCAGCGTATATTCGTCCTGATGCATGATGGCACCGCCTTTCCATGTGTCCGTTACTCCTGTCCGGTAGTTGTAGCGTCCGGTCAGGAGACTCGCACGTGTCGGTGCACAGACGGGGCTCACATAAAAACGCTCGAAAACGACACTCTCTTGTGCGAAACGGTCAATAGTGGGTGTTTTTACATCAGTATTTCCGTGGTATCCGAGATCTCCGTAACCTTGGTCATCGGTCAGTAGGATGATGATATTCGGACTCCCTCCAGAGGCCTGAGATAGAGCTGCAGAAATAACGTAGAGTATGAGCGATGCCACGATAGCGACATTGCTCAGTACGAATGGTTCTGAACTCGTTGTTCGTGATTGGTTCATTCGGCATCCATCAGCTTGTCGTAGAGTTCAATTCCTCCAATTCGATTCCCTTCGGGCTTTTCTTCTTCGACTGATTGGTCAAACTATTTGTTTTATTTTGTCTTCTAGTTCTTTGATCTTATCATCTTGTGCTATAATTTTTGTTCTAAATGTCATAAACATACAGCATACAAAAATAAATGGATATGACATTGACATGAAGGTTATGGCTCTTGAATCCACATTATGCGGGGAATAGAACAGCATATCAATCCCACCCATTATTAGGCAGGATATAAATGATAACCATATACCGATTAGCATCCCTTTTGAATTAAATTTTTTCTCTTCTATATTTTTCATTTTTTTATTTTTTTTGTGTCGAACAAAGTTTTTGA
>DJBY01000091.1 GCA_002430605.1 Opitutia bacterium UBA5964
CGCCAGGCAAACTCTTCGATTTGCGTCGGCAGCAATGCCGCTCGCAGGATTCTGGTGAGTTGGCGATCACTACGGCAGACGGATCGGGCTATAGGAATTTAATTTTCCGAGCGGCAAAGGCAGCCATGCGGATCAGCAGCATGCCATCGCGCCAGCGGTCGATTTGTGGCTCGCCGTAGGTGCGGCTCTGGTAGCGAATTGGTAGATCGCGGATCTTGAGGTTGAGCTTGGCGGCGCCGAAGATCAGGTCGAAATCACCGAAGGGATCGAAGTTGCCGAAGTAACTACGATTGGCTTCGATCAGCTCGTAGTGCGACTTGCTGAAGACCTTAGTGCCGCACAGGGTGTCTTTGACTGGCATGCTGAGTAACCAAGAAAAGAGCATGCTGAAGAACTTGTTGCCACACATATTGAGAAAGCGCATGGCCTCGTCTTCCATTGGGTAAACCAAGCGCACGCCGTTGACGAATTCACAATGGCCGAGCTGAATAGCTTCGAAGAATTTGGGTAGATCTTCGGGCGGCACGGTGAGGTCGGCATCGAGGATCATGATGATGTCGCCGGTGGCTTTTGCATAGCCGAGGCGCATGGCGTCGCCCTTACCTTTACCGGGTTGCTGGTAGGCTTTGATGGTGCGCTCGGGGTACTTCTCGATGCAGGATTGGATCATGTCCCAAGTATCATCTTGAGAGTTGCCTTCGACGAAAATTATTTCGGTGGTCAGTCCCATGTTAGGTGTGCGCTGGATCGCTGCCTCGATATTGCCCGATTCGTTGCGAGCAGGAATGATGACGGTCACGCTGAGGCTGTCGGCTGGCTTGGCTAGCTGTTTGGGGCGCGCGACAAAGAACAGGCTTAGGCACGCGAATGGCAGCAGCGGGGCGATGAATTTATTGATCAGGCTGCCGAGGCCGCAGAGTTCGTGTGGCACGAGGATACGCGCATCGGAGCGCACCATTTCCCAACCGGCAAGGTCGAGCAGATTACGCAAATCGTCTGAGGAAAGCCAGTTTTGCTGAGGGCGTTTGGGTTTGAGGCCGAGTAATGTGCTGAGTCCTAGAATAGGGCGCCACAATGTGTTGTGAATATTTAGCACTAAACGCGTTGCAGGTGTGGCCGCGTGGTGACTATTCTCAAGGAGTTGTTGGACGTCGGCAGCTTCATTCAGCGTGTCGGATAGCAACAGATAGTCGTATGTCTGATCAAAGGTTGCTGTCTCGCCAGCTGCGCAGGCGAATTGCGCCTGTGGCAGTTTTTGTTTCGCGGCGTTGACTTGCTCCTCGACTAGATCGATGCCAGCGAGCGTGCGATTTGGTAGGTGTTGAAGCAGATCGCCTGAACCGCAGCCGATTTCAAGCACACTACTGCCTTCGGGGATTAGAAAGCGATAGTAGTTTCCCAAGATGCGGCGATAGGCGTGGCTCCATGCACTAGTAGGGCGTTGCTCGGTATAGTGCGATTTGAGGCGGCTCCATGTGAGCTCGAGGATTTTTGAAGTCGTGGGCATGATCTGTCTGTTAGATCATTAAGTCTCGCGCAGGTCGATTGTGATTTTTGGCTAAGACAGACAGCGCGGCTGTGCCGCGAGTTTAAAGATGTGGTTGCGCGGAAGCCACTTGCGCTTAGTTATATCGGCATCATGTCTGTGAAATCACCTATCGTTACAATTACATTAAATCCTGCGATCGATCAGACGGTTTTTGTCGATCAGTTGGTTCCGGGCTCGGTGCATCGGGTGAGTCAGTCGCGCCGACAAGCGGGCGGTAAAGGAGTGAATGTGGCGACGATGTTGGCACTCGGTGGTGCGGAAGTGGTGGCTTCGGGTTTTTTAGGAGATGCCAACGCCACGATCTTTGAGCAACACTTCAGCGAATATGGTGTGCGCGATGCATTTATTCGTGTCCAAGGCGAAACACGAATGGGTATTAAGATCGTGGATACGGGGATAAATGAAACGACCGATTTAAATATGGTGGGAGCTGCGCCGACGGTCGAGCAGTGCGCTGCGCTTCGAAGCCAGTTGCTAGAGCTGGCTGAGCCAGGGCGCTGGTTTTTGATTGCCGGGAGTTTGCCTGACGGGATGGAGCCTCGATTTGTGGCCGAATTAATCCAAGCCTTACGCGGAACTGGCGCAAAGGTGGCAGTCGATAGTAGTGGCACTGCACTGAAGGCTGCAGTGGCGGCGGGAGTCGATTTGATCAAGCCGAATGAGCATGAATTGGCGGAGTTGCTGGGCGTGGAGCTAAAAGATTTTGATTCAATAGTGGCAGCGGCGCGGCGACTGTGCAAAGAGCAAATCCCGAATTTGATCGTGTCGCTGGGTGCTCAAGGCGCGTTGTTTCAGACGGCTGAGGCGGAGCTGTTGGTGCGTGCGCCGAAGCTAAATGTGGTCAGTACTGTGGGTGCTGGAGACGCGCTGCTGGCGGGCTATTTGCATGGGCAGCAATTGGGCGAATCATTCGAAGACTGTGCGCGACGCGCGACGGTGTATGCATGGAGTCGACTAGAGTCGCTCGTGCCGATGCTTCCGCAGGGAAATAAATTAACTAAGCGATTGAATCGAATTAGCGTGCGAGAGCTTGATTCGTGAGCGCGGTTTGCGCTGAACTGTTAATCGCAATGTGGATTCATTTAAGCTGTAAATCTTGTTGATTGAACTGACGGCGCGGAATTGCTCAGTGGCGTCTGTAGGGTGGTAGGGCTGGTGCTACCCGTGGTTTAAAAGTAAGCGGCTCAAATGATATATAGCGATTCATCGATGCCTGCCGAGAGTCTCCATTGGGGGGGCTGAGCAAAAGTACAGGGTTCCGGATTAATTGTAACAATAAGTAGGTTTACATTCGTGAAAAATACAATGAAAGTGACTGAACATGAAGGGATTAATATTCACAGAATTTCTCGAGATGGTTGAATTAAAATTTGGTTATGAGGTCTTCGATCGAGTGACTTCGTTGCCATCTTTAAAAAACCACGGCGCTTACACTTCAGTCGGGAACTACCCGCACGGTGAAATGCTAAAGATGATTGATGAGCTGCATGGTGCAGTCGATTTACCGCATAAGGCTTTGATTTTAGCATTTGCTGAATGGCTATTTGGCGCCTTCATAAGGGTGCACCCGGAGTTCTTTGAGCGTATTGATAACTCGTTCGACTTTCTATATGGTATTGAAACTGTGATTCACACTGAGGTGCGGCGGTTATATCCGGATGCGCGGTTGCCGGACTTCGAGTGTGAGCGTCGCAGTGAGAATGAACTTGTAATGGATTATTCGTCGTGGCGTCCGTTTGCTGATTTAGCGGAAGGCCTGATCCTCGCCTCAAGTGCCCATTTTAAAGAAAACATTGAAGTGATCCATGAGCCGGGCCCCACAGATGACGGTCGTAGTGCTCGGTTTATCCTCAGAAAGCTTCCGTAGTCTGCCATGTCCGAATCGCCCCTAAGCCAGGAGGTCTTTGAGCGTCTATTGAAGCGTGAGCGCAGCTCACGTAAGGAGGCAGAACGCTTACTCGATCAGAAATCTGTCGAGCTCTACCACAGCAATGTGAGTTTGCGTGCACTGGCCGATAAGCTAGAGCTGCGTGTTCAGGAGCGCACGGCGGAGCTAGAGTCCGAGCGTAATCGAGCAGTTGCCTCGGCCGAGGCCCTTCGAGAGAGCGAGCGCCGTTTTACCGATGTTGCCAATATCGTCGGTGAATATCTATGGGAGTTGGATGCAAACTTCTGTTTTAGCTCTGTTACAGACCAAGTCACAGCCGTGCTTGGTTATGCCGAGCAGGATTTGCTCGGCCGTTCGATTTTTGATTATATGCCGACAGACGATGCGACGCAAATGCGCAAGGCCTTGAAAGCGGCGGAGACGGACGGTCAAGTGTTTACCAATCTAGCGCACCGTGCTTTAACGATCGATGGGGAAGTGGTTTGGCAGCGTAGCAGCGGAGCGTTGAGTTTGGATGCCTCTGGTCGCGTCACGATCATCCGCGGGGCCAGTCTAGATGTGTCTGAGCAAGAGCGCTCAAAAGAGCAAATGCAGCAACTGGTAATTGCTTTGCAGCATGCGAGTGAGGCGATCGTGATGACGAGCCATGAAGGGGCGATATTATTTGCGAATGATGCGTGTGCGAGGATGTTTGCTTACCCTAGCAGGGAGCGCTTGATCGGTTCTCCTTGGCAACAGTTTTATGGACCCGCCGAGGCGCAGCGATTTGAAGCCGAACTAGCCACGAAATTAAAAGTGGGCGAGGGCTTTAGCGGTGAGGGGACTGGACTCCGCGAGGATGGCACTAAATTTCCTGTACACTTTTCCTTTAATCGTTTGCCAAATGGTGAGCTGCTATGGATCTGTCGTGATGAGTCCGAGCGTTTAAAGACACTCATGAGTTTGCAGACGCAGAATTCGCTATTAACTGCACTGATTGAGAATATACGAGTTGGTGTGCTGTTTGAAGATGCATCTGCGCAACGTGGTCTTTTGTTTAATCAAAAGATTGCGCGAGTCATGGGGCTTGAGAGTGCCGCATTTGAGGGCTTACAGCGGGCGAACCCACTATTTAGTCAGTTGCGGCCGCGTTGTCATTCAGCCTCATCTAAGGCAGTGTTGGAGCAGCTGATCGAGCTAAAGGATGTGTGCTATAATATGTTGCTCGATCTTGATGAAGATACCTGCTTGGTGGTCGATCGGATCCCGGTATATGTGGGTGCAATCTATCGAGGTGCGCTCTGGACTATTCGTGACGTCAGTGAAGAAAAACGTCATGAACGTGATATGCTGGAAGCACGTCAACGAGCTGAAGCGGGCGATCGTGCCAAATCGACCTTTCTTGCCAATATGAGTCACGAAATTCGCACACCGCTTAACGGTATCTGTGGTATGGCACGTATTCTAATTGGGACCTCCTTAGATCATGACGCTTTTGAGCAGGTGCGTGCCATCCAGGTCAGTGCGGATTCATTGTTGCATGTGCTCAACGATATTCTCGATTTTGCAAAAGTTGAAGCTGGGCAATTGGATCTTGAGATCGTTGATTTTGATTTCGCTCAAGTATTAGACTCGGCCTTTATCGTATTGCATGGGCGGGCCATTGAAAAGCAACTGCGTTTCGACTTTATTTACCCAGATGCGGGCATCTCGATGCTCAAGGGAGATCCTAGCCGATTGAATGAAGTCCTGCTTAATTTGATCGGTAATGCGATTAAGTTTACTGCAACAGGAGGGGTCACAGTTGTTTCGCGTATTGTCTCTGAAGCAGACGATTCTCTCAGTTTGAAGCTAAGTATCCGTGATACCGGAATTGGCATGAGTTCGGAAGAGATGGAGCGCGTCTTCGAGCCTTTTATTCAAGCGGACTCCTCGATTAGTCGTCGCTTCGGTGGTAGTGGGTTGGGACTTTCTATTTGCCGTGACCTGGTCCAGCTAATGGGCGGCACGCTGAGTGTCGAATCTGAGCTTGGCGAAGGATCAGAGTTTATTGTTCAGATTCCCTTAGAACGCAGTGATGCTGAACTCGGCTTTTCTGAAGATGAGCAGTTGCTGGAGCGACCGGTCTTTATGGTGACCGATTCGGATGATTTTTATCGTGTAGTTGACGCCATGCTTGCCTATGCGGGAGAGCGATTGGTGCGCGTGCGTGATGCTGCCGAGGTGTGCATAGGGCTAGCGTCCTGCCCAACTGATGCGGTCTTGCTGCTGGATCGTGCGCATCAGGGAGACTACGAGATAGCAGAGGATAACGACCTGCTGTGCCCTATGCCCGAGGGACTTAGGCGGGTTTTGATTTCGGATACGATTCCTGTCGGAGGCTTGAACGATACTTTTCTGTTAGCGTATCCATTTTCAAGATACAAATTGCTAAATACTATTTATACGCAGTTGGGTCTGCAGTTGCCTCAGGAGCTCTTTCAGGGATATACTCCGCAGCCATTTAGTGAACTCGATCTCAGTGGACTGCGGATTCTCTTGGCTGAGGATAATGCCATTAATCAGAGGGTGGCGTGTATTACTATCGAGCGCTATGGGGCTGTTGTAGATGTGGCAGCCAATGGCCGCGAAGCGCTCGAGATGGTCGAGCGCTTCGAATATGATCTAATCTTAATGGATATTCGTATGCCTGAGATGGATGGAGTGGAAGCCTGCTTGCGGATCCGTTCACGTGGTATGAAACTTCCTATTTATGCGCTCACTGCAGAGGCGATGAAAGGATCTCGTGAACGTTTCATTGAAGCGGGTATGAATGGTTATCTGAGCAAGCCGTTGGTCGAGGCTGATTTAGTGAATCTACTTATAGATAATAAAAATGTACAGATGGCCAATGGTATGGCTGCAAGGGCGAATGAAGATGGTGAGAAGTTGTTTGTGTCAGATGCCCAGGCCTTTGCTAATAAACTCTGGGAGGAAGCTCGTGAGTCGCCAGTCCTCGCGCTGCAAGACTTTTATGATTTACTAGATGGAGAGCAGGCACTCGCGCACACATTATTACTCGAATTCAGTAATTTCGCAATAGACTGCGCTCGGCAGGCGATGGATGGCCTCGACGCTGGCGATTTGAATCTCGCAATTAGCCGATTTCATAAGTTAGGCGGCTCTGCGGCAACGATTTACGCGAAGCAGGCGAGTGCTTCTTTCTTGAGCCTTGAGGGCAGTTTGATGGAAGAGCCCGCCGATAAGGCTACCTGTAAAAGCCGTATATCGGAATGTATGCAGCGATTGGATGCACTGTGTGTTGAAATTGAGATGATTGCAGCAGGCGATGAATTATGAGCGCTCCAAGCAAACTAAACGACTGCTAGTTGCAGATGCTGATCCGATCACTCTCTAGTTCATTCAGTATGGATTTGATTCTGTTGGATTGACTGCAGCATATTTGGAAATGATAGCCGGGTGGTTGGGCGAGTTGCACGAGTCGGTCGAATCCTGATCGTCTCGATGTCAGTGACTTAATCGGTGTTGCCATAGCTGAGCCCACGGTCTCTGCAAATACAGTTAGCCTCGGGGGCGCTCACTATTGGTTGAGGTGGAACGCCGCGCCGTGATTGCAACCCTCGCCCAGTAGCCTAAGTAAGGCCGAAGCTGCGCGTATTCTCGGTATTGCAGAGCAGAGCGTGTATAATAAAATGCGTCGTCACCGGCTGATCGTCGACTCGCTCGAGTTCTGGCTAGCGATCGAGTAGCTTTAGGAACTCGTCGTTGTTCTTGGTCTGCGTGAAACGGTCGATCATGATCTCGGCGGCGTCTTCGATCTTTTGCCCTGCGAGTGCACGGCGCAGGAATTGAGCACCTTCGAGGTATTTACCAGACAGGATCAATTCTTCCTTCCGTGTGCCCGATGCATTCAGATTAATCGCAGGCCAAAGGCGAAGCTCGGCTGCTTTGCGGTCGAGCACCATTTCCATGTTACCCGTGCCTTTGAATTCCTGAAAGATTAGGTCGTCCATCTTACTGCCAGTCTGCACGAGTGCAGTGGCGATGATGGTGAGGCTGCCGCCTTCTTCGCAATTACGCGCAGCGGAGAAAAATTGACGTGGCTTTTCCAGTGCACGGCTGTCGAGGCCACCAGTCATGGTGCGGCCACCTTTGCCGGATGCGGCATTGTAGGCGCGAGCCAAGCGGGTGATCGAGTCCAGTAGTAGCACGACATCTTTACCGGCTTCGACTAGGTGCTTTGCGCGTTCGATCGCGAGCTCGGCGAGGCGGAGGTGGTTGGTGATCTCTTCGTCGTTGGAGGACGCGTAGATCTCGGCATCGACGCTGCGTTTAAAGTCGGTGACTTCTTCGGGGCGCTCGTCGACGAGGAGCACGATGACGTGACACTCGGGGTGATTCTCCATTACACCGTGAGCGATGTCGTGTAGAATAGTGGTCTTGCCGGTGCGTGGTGGAGCGACGATGAGTCCGCGGGTGCCTTTACCAATGGGGCAAAAAAGATCCATAATGCGCGTGGTGACGCGACCGTCCTTGGCTTCGAGCTTAAGTTGCTCGTCAGGAGCGATGGAGACCATCTGCTGGAATGTGTAACGACCTTTGCGCTCTTCCATTGTCGCGCCGTCGACGGTGTCGATAAAGTTGACCTTCGGATTGGGGAATCGCTCATTGCTGATGGCGTTGCCTTCGATGAAGTGCCCTTGCTTGAGGCGAAAGCGTTTAATCAGTTCGCGTGTAACGAATGGATCGGTCGGGCGAGTTTTACCGTTGCGGGCAGGGTCGAGGAGCTGGCCAGTCTTATTCGGGAGCATTTCCAGAATACCAGATACGGCGATTTGATTGTCCTTGGGGGCTTCCTTGGGTGTTGCTTCGTTACTCATGTGAGAGTGCCATGTCTGGCGATAGTATGTCTTTGAGAAAGTCGCGTGCATGCGCACGTTGCTTTGAGAGAATCGACGGTAAACAATCCGAAGATCAGTGGGAATATCGTTGTTTCAGCTGTTTGGTGGACATCAGGTCCGCTCCAGTGTGAGCTCTCGGCTGCACCTGCTTTCTAAACGATATATAAAGATTTGAAGGACAAGTTCGCTCCTGTCAAGCGCAGCTTCGCTGCGCAGTGCGGCCGTGCTGCGCACGGAGTGATACCGACCTTCGGTCGAGTGACGCCTGCGGCGAGTGAGAGCACGGCTCCGCCGTGAGTGAAAGTGCCATGCTACGCATTGAGTGAAAGTGAGGAGTGGGGCTCTGCGGACGACGCGGAGGTCGTCCCTCCCGTGTTCATTTCACACTACCACTCTCACTACATAGCGGAGCCGAGTGCTCACTTTCACTCCGTGCGCAGTGCGGTCACTCGACCGCAGGTCGTCTCGGCTACGCCGACTTATGGGAAGACGCCGCGTATTTCGTAAACTTTGTCGATATGCTCGATCGCGGATGCGTAGGAGGCGATACGCATGTTGCAGTTTAAGCGTTTGGACATCTTTAAGACACGCTCGGCGGAGCGGGTCATTATTTTCTTAAGACGTTCATCGACGAGTTTTTTATCCCAAGTCTCGGATTGGCGGTTTTGTTTCCATTCAAAGTAACTAACAGTCACGCCGCCGGCGTTGCAAAGGATGGCGGGCAGCACTTCGACACCTTTTTCGAGAAGGTAGCGCTCAGCGTGGGGTGTGGTGGGAGCGTTGGCAGCTTCCACCAGTACCTTGCACTGCATGCGCTTAGCGTGTTCGAGGTCGACCATCTGTTCTAGTGCGGCGGGGATGAACAGGTCGACCGGGGTGGAATAGAAGGTTTCGTTGCTGACGGCTGTGGCATCGGCAAATCCGTGCACGCCGCCAGTGGCTTTAACGTGTTGCGCGAGTGCTTCGGCGTCGATGCCGTTTTCGTTAAGAATCGCGCCAGTATGGTCCATCACTGCTTTGAGTGTCGTGCCACGTTTTTGTAGTAGCCGACCTGTCCATGAGCCGACATTGCCGAAGCCGATGAGGCTGCAGGAGACTTTGTCGAGCTCGATGCCCATGCCGGGGAGCAGGGCATCGAGAACGTAGACGAGGCCTTGGCCGGTGGCTTTTTCACGGCCTTCCGAGCCGCCGAATTCGAGGGGCTTACCAGTGACAACACCGCGAGCAGTGACCTTGCTTGAGGACTTGGCAAAGTTTATATAGGTGTCGGCCATCCACGCCATGACTTGAGAGTTGGTGCCGACGTCGGGGGCGGGGATGTCGTAGTCGGGGCCGATATTGTCGCCCAGCGCGGAGGTGAGCCGACGGGTGACGCGCATGAGTTCGCCCTCGCTGACGCCTCGTGGGTCGATGCGGAGCGCGCCTTTGGCACCGCCGAAAGGGAGGCGGGCGAGTGCGCACTTCATTGTCATGAGCAGGGCGAGGGTTTTGACCTCGTCGAGTTTGACCTCTGGGTGGTAGCGAATACCGCCTTTGTAGGGGCCGAGTACATTGTTGTGCTGCACGCGGTAGCCTTTGAAGAGTTGCCAAGAGCCGTCATCCATTTCGACCGGGCAGTGGACCATTATTTCGTTTTTTGGCTGAGTTAGAATCAGTTTCAGCCGGTGGGGTACGTCCAGTGCATTAGCCGCCTCGAGCACGGAGCCAATCGTTTGGAAGTAGAGATTGTGCTCGTCGTAGATTTCTTCGAGTTCGTGGAAGATTTCACGAGCGGATTGGCAGGCAGGGGTATCGCAAGGTTCCATTTGAATCATGGTAGCTCGCTGGGAACTTCTGACAAGTCTGCTTAATGGATATCTGCGACATTGATTGTTATTCTAAATAGCCTGTTTAATGACTTAGATGTATTTAATCTAATGAGGCGGACTTGAAGTTACGATTAAATCAAATTGTAGCTTGCATGAGCAAGGGGGGAAATTAGGGTCTCAGCCTTTTGGGGAAGCCTACTTGCGGACCTCACAATTAGCATGCAAAATACAACCATAGCTTATGACAGTAAGGTCGAAGGTGAAGTCATTGTCACTCAGGCGGATGCTGTAATTAACTGGATTCGTAAACACTCGGTCTGGCCAATGCCAATGGGCCTCGCTTGTTGCGCGATTGAATTGATGGCCGCAGGCGGCGCGCGATTCGATATTTCCCGATTCGGAATGGAAGTGATGCGTTTCTCGCCTCGCCAAGCAGATTGCATGATCGTTGCGGGTACGGTGACTTACAAAATGGCTGAAGTTGTGCGTCGTATTTACGATCAGATGGCTGAGCCGAAATGGGTGGTAGCGATGGGCGCTTGTGCGAGCACAGGCGGGATGTATCGCTCCTATGCGACGCTGCAAGGCGTGGACCAGATTATCCCAGTAGATGTTTATATTAGTGGGTGTCCTCCGCGTCCGGAGGCACTGCTCGATGCGATGATTAAACTGCAGGACAAGATTGGCACCGAGCGTTCGGTGAAGAACTTGTTCCCTAAAAAGGCCGATTCGAAAGAAGTAGCCGGAGCTACGAAGGAAAGTTAAGCTATGACTACCAGTGATTTGGCTCTTCTCAAGGAGCGCTTCGAAACTCTCACAGAGCGCGAGTCTTCCGACCACGTTGCGTTAAACTGCGCCTCGGCACAGTTGATCGAGTTGTGCACGGCACTACGCGATGACTTTGGCTACGATATGTTGGTTGATGTGACTGCGATCGATTGGGATGCGCAGAGCCCGCGCTTTAGCGGGATCTACCACTTCTTTTCGACTACCAAGCACGAGTATTTACGTGTGGCAGCGGATTGCACAAATGATATTAATCCGGCACTGCCGTCGCTGACGGGTTTGTATGCTGCGGCAAACTGGCACGAACGTGAAACATACGATTTGATGGGCATTCGCTACGAAGGGCACCCAGATTTGACACGTATTTTAATGTGGGATGCTTATCCATATCACCCACTGCGTAAGGATTTTCCACTGGCTGGTATCGAAGTGCCACTGCCGGCGGACGATGTCGCTGAGATTACAGGCATGTCTGTAAAGCCTGCGCCAATGGTCGGTGGACCATTCGTCTCTTCAGCGGATGGCCCAATGAGTCATACTGAGCCACGAGCTCGTGATGAGAGCTGGAACGAGAAAAAGATAAAACCCTGCGGTAAATAAGAGAATTTTTAAATGGCCACTAGCAAAGAAATTTCAATCGGGGATGCCGGTGCGCGCGCAAGCGAGCTTGAAGGCGAGCTACAAGGCGAGACCATGATGCTCAACGTCGGGCCGTCACACCCGACCACTCACGGGGTGTTGCGCCTGAAAATGGAGCTCGATGGCGACGTCGTTAAGAAGTGCGAGCCTGTGCTTGGCTACTTGCACCGCGGTGATGAGAAGATCGCCGAGAGCATGACTTACAATCAGTTCATTCCATATACGGACCGCTTGGACTATATTGCGCCGCTTTCGAACAATGTCGCATATGCGATGGCTGTTGAGAAACTAGCAAACCTCGAAGTGCCAGAACGTTGCCAGGCAATTCGTTTGCTCTGTTGCGAGTTGGCACGTGTCTCCTCGCACTTATTGGGAGTTGGCGTGTACGGAATGGATGCAGGTGCATGGACGGTATTTATGTATACCTTCAGCGAACGTGAAAAACTTTACACGCTGTTCGAAGAATTAACCGGCGCACGTTTTACCACCAGCTACACACGTATCGGCGGTGTCGCACGCGACATTCCTGATGGCTGGTTGGGCCGTGTGCTTGAATTCTGTAAGGGCGTGTTGCCCGTGCTCGACCAAGTTGATAAGCTGCTGACTCGTAACCGTATCTTTATGGACCGAACCGTCGGTATCGGCACGATTTCGAAAGAAGACGCGCTCGCTTATGGTCTGACTGGTCCGAATCTTCGCGCCTGTGGCGTGGATCTTGATTTACGTAAGGATAAGCCATACTTGGGCTATGAGAACTACGATTTCGAAGTGCCGATTGGCACCAACGGAGATTGCTACGATCGCTATTTGATGCGTGCGGAGGAGATTCGCCAAAGTGTCGGAATCATTCGTCAGTGCATTGGTAAATTCCCAGAAGGCTCGTACTATGCAGAAGACGCGAAGAAGATCTTTGCTCCGCAGAAGGCTAAAGTGCTCACCAGCATGGAGGAACTGATTCAGAACTTCATGATTGTGACAGAAGGACCACAGATTCCAGCGGGCGAAGTGTATTTCGAAGCCGAAAACCCGAAAGGTGCACTTGGCTTTTTCATTCACTCAAAGGGTGGAGGTGTGCCATACCGCATGAAGATCCGCGGCCCGTCATTCTGTAATCTTAGTATCCTCGATAAACTCATTCCAGGCCACTTTCTTACCGACATCACTGTGATCCTCGGCTCGCTCGACTTCGTGATGGGAGAGTGTGATAGATAGAATTAAAAATTAAAGTTAGGAATTATGAATGTTAAGCGTTTAACTTCTAGCTCCTCTTAAAAGATGAATTTAAAATCCGAAACAATCGAAAAAATTGATAAGCTGGTGCCGCGCTATCCAACGGTGAAGAGCGCTGCGCTGCCGTTGTGCCACTTGGTGCAAGAGGATCAGGGCTATCTTTCAAACGAGGCAGTGGAGTGGATCGCAGACCGCTTAGATCTACAGCCGATCAACATTCTTGAGCTGGTAACTTTTTACCCGATGCTTCGGACGAAGCCGACAGGTAAGCACCACGTGCGCGTTTGCCGCACACTACCTTGCGCGTTAGCCGGTGCGTATCAGACCTGTCAACGCCTTGAAGAAGAGTTTAACTGTAAGGTCGGTCACACCAGCGAAGATGGTTCTGTGACACTTGATTTTGTCGAGTGCCACGCGGATTGTGGTAAAGGCCCAGTCGTGATGGTCGGCGAAGACGAATACACCAATATCGATCCAGATAAAGCATCCGAGCTCGCGGCTAAAATCAAAAACGGCGAAATCTAGTCGCTCCTTTTATTCCTAATTTTTAATTTCTAATTTCTAATTGCTTCGCCATTTCCGGCAGACCTCCATCCCAATCACATGCCAACACCACCAGAACATAGGCTTATTTTTAAGCACATCGACGAGCCGGGCTACACCAACGACATCGACTGCTACCTAAAGCACGGTGGTTACGAGCAATTAAAGAAGGCGGTCACCATGAAGCCCGAAGACATTTGCGCGGATGTGCTGACATCTGGCGTGCGTGGTCGTGGTGGCGCAGGTTTCCCCGCAGGGATGAAGTGGAAGTTTCTCGACCGCAAGTCCGGCAAGCCGATCTACCTTATCTGTAATGCGGATGAATCGGAGCCCGGTACTTTCAAAGACCGTCAAATCATCCACCAAGACCCGCATCAGCTGATCGAAGGCATGATGTGCTCCGCATTCGCGATTCAGGCAAAGCTCGCCTTCATCTATATTCGCGGTGAGTTTTTCCAAGGCTACAAGATTCTCGAACGTGCGATCGAAGAGGCACGCGAAAAGAATTTATTAGGTGATAACATTCTAGGCACCGGTTACTCGTGCGACATCATCGTGCATCGTGGTGCCGGCGCTTACATCTGTGGTGAAGAAACTGGCCTGATTGAATCGATCGAAGGCAATCGTGCGAATCCACGTATTAAGCCTCCGTATTTCCCCGCAGCCCTCGGCCTCTACCAGTGCCCAACCATCGTCAACAACGTGGAAACGCTGTGCGATGTGAAGCACATCATCGAGCTCGGTGGTCAAGGCTTCTCTGAAATAGGCACTCCAGGCAATACTGGCACACGTATTTGGTGTGTCTCTGGCCACGTACAAAAGCCCGGCTACTACGAATTTCCGTGTTCTGCAATCACTCTGGGAGAGCTGATCTATGACGTTTGCGGTGGTCTCAAGCCTGGGCGCAAGCTAAAGGCAGTCATTCCTGGCGGTTCTTCGGCGAAGGTCTTACGCGCGGATGAACGCTTTACGGGTAAGCTCAAGGATGGCACCGAGTTTGATTGGGGGATCGAAGATATTCCTATGGATTTTGATAGCCTTGGTTTAGTCGGTTCGATGTCTGGTTCTGGTGGTGTGATCGTGATGGACGACTCGACCGACATGGTTGAGGCACTCGCCAACATTAACTATTTTTACGCACACGAAAGTTGCGGTCAGTGCACACCATGTCGCGAAGGGGTGCCCTGGATGCGTAAGGTCACGCAACGTATGGTCGACGGTGAAGCACGCGAAGAAGATGCACAGCTGCTTAAAGATATTGCCGACCAAATCGCTGGCCGTACGATTTGTGCGTTCGGTGAAGCGGCCTCTTGGCCGGTGCAGAGCTTTATCGCTAAATTTAATGACGAGTTTGTGGAAAAAGCCCGAACGCAAGCGGCCCTTCGTAAAGAAGGTAAACCCACAGCTGAGAAAACTACTTTGATTTAAGACCATGGAAATTCAAAGCATAGTCGAAAATATCACCATCAATATTGATGGGCAGGACATTGATGTGCCTAAGGGCATCAACATCATCGAAGCGGTGAAGCTTGCCGGTAAGGGCAAGGAAGTGCCGCATTACTGCTACCACCCAAAACTATCGATCGCGGGTAATTGCCGCATGTGTATGGTTGAAATGGGTATGCCGATGCTTGACCGCGGGACTGGCGAGGCCGTTCTCGATGAGAACGGCGTGCAAAAGATCGGTTGGATGCCAAAGCCGACGATTGCTTGTGCGACCAACGCGTCGCCTGGTATGCACATCCGCACGAATTCTGAGATGGTCAAAGAGTCCCGCAATGGCGTGACTGAGTTCTTGTTGATCAATCACCCGCTGGATTGCCCGATTTGCGACCAAGCCGGGGAGTGCCGCTTGCAGGAGTTTTCTGCTGATCATGGCCGTGGTTATAGCCGTTTCATCGAGCAAAAGAATGTAAAACCTAAGCGCACTAAGCTTGGTGCGCGCGTCACTCTAGATGATGAGCGCTGCATCCTGTGCTCTCGTTGCGTTCGCTTCTCTAAGGAAGTCGCAGGTGAAGACGTGCTCGGTTTTGTTGATCGTGGCACTTACTCAACGCTGACTTGCTACCCGGGTAAAGGGCTGGAGCACAACTATTCGCTCAATACGGTAGATATCTGCCCAGTGGGTGCGCTCACCAGCACGGACTTTCGTTTCAAGATGCGTGTTTGGTTCCTCAAGCGCACCAACAGTATTTGCACCGAGAGTAGTATTGGTGCGAATACAGAAATCTGGAGCCGCGAAGGTAAGATATACCGTATCACGCCACGTCGTAATGATGCTGTGAATGATACATGGATGACCGACTCAGGTCGTGAACTTTTCAAAGCATCCGAGTCGGATGATCGCCTTACCCATTACACAATCGAAGGCGTGCACAAGACTGACGCTGAAACTGCGCAGGCCGCTGCGGATCTGATGAAGACTGGCGATGTGGCACTGATTGGTTCCGCAAATAGTTCGGTCGAGGAGCAGTTCTTCTATCGCATGATAGCGGATCGCTGTGGTGCATCCGTCTCGTTGGTGAACCATATTGGATCTGGTGATGGCATTCTCTTGTCCGAAGAACGCACCGCAAATCTTCGTGGCGCGCTGCTCAATGGCTTAATCACACAACTCCCAGAGGCGGAATTGTCTTTGCTGGCAGGTGAGATCAACTCTGGTGCGATCAACACACTTGTTGTGGTGAACGAAGACGTCACGAAGCTCGGCATTTCCGCTGATCTACTCGCCAAGGTGAAGCTTGTTTACTTTGGCACACATGCGAATGCAGTGAGCCAAGTGGCAAATATCGTTTGCCCATCTTTGATGGTCTACGAGAAGGATGGTTCGTTCGTAAATCAAAGTTTCCGCCTGCAGAAATTCAAGGCTGCAGTGCCTGGTCCATGTGGTATTCAATCCGACATCACCGTGTTGGAAAAAATCGTGGCTAGCTTAGGCGACGAAAAGCCAACTGCTCTGACGATCGACGTCGCATGGCAGCGCATCGCTGAAAAGATGAGCGCCTTTGAGGGACTCAGTTGGCGTGGGATCTCGGACGAGGGCGTCGCGCTTGATCCGGCACCGTTCATTGATTTACCATTCGTTGAAACCAAGAATTTAAAGTTCGATCCAGTCGCGTTCAAGGAGGCGCAAGCCGCTGCCACTCAAGCTTAAAGCAAATTGCCGGATATGGAATTCATAACCAATACACTGCCGTTTACATTGCCGATTGTTTTCTCAATCGCTATGATCTCGGTCTTCATGGGGCTTTGCAGTTACTCCGTTCTCGCGGAGCGCAAGGTTTCCAGTTGGATTCAAGGCCGCACTGGCCCGAATCGTACACGTTTGCCGTTACTCGGACATATTCCGATTCTCGGCAACATCCTAACACGCTTGGGCATCTTCCAACCCGTCGCTGATGGTTTAAAATTCCTGTTTAAGGAAGAGATCACTCCTGGCCACGTGAAGAAGGGGTATTACTACTTAGCTCCGATTTTAGCCTTGGCGCCAGCACTCACCACAATGGTGGTGCTACCGTTTGGTCGCTATGTTGATCCATCCGGTGTCGTGCAACCTCTGGTGCTAGCTAACATCGACGTTGGCATGCTGTTCATCTTAGGTGTTTCTTCACTGGGTGTGTATGGCATCGTCCTCGCTGGTTGGTCCTCCAATAGTAAATATCCGTTTCTTGGTGCGATCCGTGCATCCGCACAAATGGTCTCTTATGAACTAGCGATGGGGCTTTCGATCCTACCGGTATTCATGTGGGCTTCTGCGCCAGGCACAGACTATGGTCTGTCACTTTTCGGTGTGGTCGAGGCACAATCAGGGCTCTGGTTGATCATTTGGCAGCCACTGTCTGCATTGATCTTTCTCGTCTCCGTCTTTGCGGAAACCAATCGTTTGCCATTCGATATGGCGGAGTCGGAAACCGACCTCGTTGGTGGTTTCCATACCGAGTATGGTTGCTTCAAATTCGGGCTGTTTTTCGTAGCCGAGTATGCGCACGTCATCATGGGCTCGGCACTGTTCGTGTTGATGTTCCTAGGTGGGTGGAATTTCCTACCAGGATTGGCAGATCCTTGGGGCGCCAGTCAGTTCGGCGCAGTGCTTTCGGTACTGTGGTTCATGGCCAAGGTCTTCTTTATGATCTTCTTCTTCATTTGGGTACGCTGGACGCTACCTCGCTTCCGCTATGACCAAGTGATGGCACTGGGCTGGAAGATTTTGCTACCACTTGCGATCGGTAATTTGATCCTCAACACAGTGCTCATCGCGATCTACGACACACTTTAAAACGCAACTAGTATGGCTAAGACAAAAGTTCTAGAGCGTAAACCGCTCACTTTCGCGGAAAAAACATTTATTCCGCAAATCGTTACTGGGTTGAAGACGACCCTAGCAGCGATGTTTGCTAAGACGATCACTTTGGAGTATCCGGAGCAGCGTCCCGTCATCCCTGAAAATTACCGTGGTGTGCCCACACTCGTGAAGGACCCGAATGGTCGTGAAAAGTGTGTCTCTTGCCAGTTGTGTGAATTCGTTTGCCCGCCCAAGGCAATCAAGATCATCCCCGGTGAGATCGATGCCGAAGCTGAGCCAGATCGTGCACACGTCGAAAAAGCGCCGAAAGAATTCGAGATCAACATGCTACGCTGCATTTATTGTGGCCTTTGCCAGGAAGTGTGCCCCGAAGAGGCGATTTTCCTAAAGGATATTTTTTCAATGTCCGGCTACACCCGCGAAGAGATGATTAATAAGAAGGATAAACTCTACGAACTAGGTGGCACCATGCCGGATAAACATCACAAGTGGGACAAGAAGAAAGCCGCTGAAGAAGCGGGTAATACTCATTAACAATTTAAAATTACGAATTAGGAATGACGAATGACTGACATAACACAGACCATAAACGAACGATTCTTAATTTCTAAACCACATTTTCTAATTCTTATACAATGTTAGACATACTGTTTTACGTCTTTTCAGCGATCACACTGATTGCGGCCGTGCTGATGGTCCTCACGCCGAATGCGGTGAATGGAGCCATGTGCATGATCGTCGCTTTCATCGGCACTGCGGCGCTCTTTGTTCTGTTGGAAGCCTACTTCCTCGCGGTCATTCAAGTGGTGGTCTACGCGGGGGCGGTCATGGTGCTATTTCTCTTCATCATCATGCTTCTCGATGTGGATAAAGGGGAGGGTGGTGCTAACGAATATAAGGATAAGCTGACCATTGGCGCATCTGCGATCGGTTTCTTGCTGCTTGTCATGCTGGTTTGTTCTGCCTTCTCCGGCGCTCATCTTCCTGAGCCTGCTTTGACAGCAGTTGCCGAGAATCCAGAGGTATTCACTGGCGGTGTGCCATTTACCACGTCCTCCAAGTCATTTGGCTACAGCCTCTTCACTAAATACATGCTGCCATTCCAAGTGGCTGGCTTCCTTCTCCTTGCCGCCATGATCGGGGTGATTGTCGTGTCCAAAAAACACGACATCACGGAAGATTAGTCATTATTCATCATTTATTAGCTAATTCTCATGACTGTCGGACTTAATGCTTTTCTTATCGTAGCCGGACTGCTCTTTGCAGTGGGGCTACTCGGGGTGACTTTGCGTCAGAATACGCTCGTCATTTATATGTCGCTCGAACTGATGCTCAATGCCGTGAATTTGGCATTCGTTGCATTCTCTCGTTACAACGGGACAATGGACGGTAACCTCTTCGTCTTTTTTATTATCACCGTGGCGGCTGCCGAAGTCGCGCTCGGCCTGGCCATCATCGTCGCATTGTTCCGACGTCGTCAGTCTGTAATGGTGGACCAATTGAACGCCCTGAGTCACTAGTACTATGACCGCCGCTCAAATACTACTCGCCGCTCTTCTCACGCCACTGCTTTCCGCAGTATTGATTGCCTGCTTCCTGCGTCGCCGCGGAACACTGGCTGCGTATCTTTCGGTCGCTGCCGCTGCCGGTATCTGTGCTTTCAGTTACCTAGCAATCCAAGCCAGTGAGGCTGAGCCCATTCGCGCCGCAGTCGATTGGTTGCATTTTGGTAATTTCACAGTGTCGATGGGCTTCCTGTTTGATGGGGTCGCAGCTACGATGCTGACGATGGTCGCCTTTGTTGGTTTCCTGATTCATGTATTCAGTCTTGGATACATGGCAGAGGACAAGGCTAAGGCCCGCTTCTTCGGTGGTCTTTCGATTTTCATGTTTTCCATGCTGGGTATCATCCTCGCGGACAACTTAATCATGATCTTCGTGTTCTGGGAGTTGGTCGGCTTTAGTTCATACATGCTGATCGGGCACTATCTTGATACAAACGAAGCCGCGGCAGCTGCAAAGAAGGCATTTATAGTCAATCGCATCGGCGACCTCGGTTTCCTCGTCGGTATCGTGTATGCCTACTGGCACTTCGGCACCACCAACCTTGAAGCCATGGGCGCAGCGGTTGCTGTTGATCCTGGCTTAATCAGCTGGGTGATTGCGGCGCTACTCATGTGCGGCTTCATCGGTAAGTCTGCTCAGTTCCCGTTGCATGTTTGGTTACCAGACGCGATGGCTGGCCCGACTCCGGTGTCGGCTCTAATCCACGCGGCGACAATGGTCGCGGCAGGTGTGTATTTCTTGATTCGTATCGCGTTCCTCTTTCCTTCAGAGGTGCTTGGCGGTATTGCGATTCTGGGCACCTCGGTTGCCGTGTATGCAGGCTTCTGTGCGTATGGTCAGAATGACATTAAGAAAATATTGGCATACTCAACACTTTCGCAGCTCGGCTACATGTCGGCCGCGTTCGGCTTGGGCTTCCCTGGAATCGCACTGTTCCATCTGATCACACACGCGTTCTTCAAAGCGCTGTTGTTTCTCGGTGCGGGTTCTGTGATTCATGGCTGTCACCACGAGCAGGATATCTTTAAGATGGGCGGCATTCTTAAGAAAATGCCGATCACTTCGATCACTTTCTTTGTTGGGGTATTGGCACTTTGTGGTGTGTATGGCTTTGCTGGTTTTTACTCGAAAGATGCGATTTTGGTCGCAGGTGGACTCGAAAGCACTGCGATCTTCTCATTGTTGACGCTCGGTGCCTTTTTGACCGCTGGTTACATGGGGCGCTTGGTTTGGATCGTGTTCTTCGGGGAGCCGAAGTCGGATGCAGCGGCACACGCACATGAGAGTGGTTTCAGCATGCTGTTACCATTGGTCATCTTGGCAGTGCTTTCGGTTGTCGGCGGTTGGATCGGTGTTTGGCCCGAAGCAACTGGTCAGATCATTCGCGATAATTTAGAGCACCTGCATCACGCTGAAGGGCACGATGTAATGCACAACAAGGTAATGGTTCTCGGTACAGCTGCATGGATCGTTGGTTTACTAGGTTCGTTCTTTTTCTATGGTGTCGGCAAAAATGGTGATGCGCTGCAGAATCGTGCGAAGCCAGTTTACGACTTTCTCAAAGCCCGCCTGTGGTTCGACGAGATCTACGGCTTCTATGTCGCGAAGATTCAGCAGCGCTTGGCGGTTCTTCTCAGCTTTCTCGATGTTTTCCTTATTAAGGGACTGTTTGTTCGAGGCAGTGGCGGCTTGGTCGGTTTGCTCGGCGCATGCTCACGCTCGCTGCATGTTGGTAATATTCACGGCTATGTTTACTGGTTCCTCGCCGGACTCATCCTCCTTTGGGCGCTCGCTTCTGGCGTAGCGCTATAAAAATAGGTGAACGATTCAATTTAGATAGATATGACTCCTGTCCATACATCATCACTTTGCCTTCTGGCAGCTATACTGACACCGCTGTCTGCGGGGTTGTTCTTGCTGTTCGGAGCCCGTTTTAGCAAATCAAGTTTACGCGCAGTTGGCATCATCGGCTTCGCGACTCCATTGCTCATTGCTCTGGCGCTGTATAGCCAGTTCGAGCCCTCGCTAGTCGGTGGCTATAATTTCGAGCTACGTCTCGCTACCGGACTGGAAGCGGTCGGCATTTATCTGCACCTCGGCCTGAATGGTATTTCGATGCCGCTCTTCATGCTGGCTGGTGTCGTTGGCTTTGCCGCTGGAATGTATGCCATGTTCTCCAAGGCAGAGCGTCCGCATCTGTATCTTGCGCTGTTGCTGTTTATGCTCGGCGGGTTGATGGGTACCTTTGCTTCGGTTGATATTTTCTTCTTCTACTTCTTCCACGAGTTCGCACTCATCCCGACCTTCATCATGATTGGTGTGTGGGGCGGTGCTGGTAAGCGTGGCGCGGCGATTGAAATGACGATCTACCTGACGCTTGGTGCGTTGTTGTCGTTGATCGGGCTGATTGCACTATATGTGCAGAGTGGGGCGGATTCGTTCTCGCTGATCACACTGCGTGAGTATTTGGCGGCGCAACCAATTGCCGACACTGTGCAGAACAACATCTTCGCACTGTTGCTGTTCGGCTTTGGTATTTTGGTGTCGCTCTTCCCGTTCCACAGTTGGGCACCTAAGGGCTATGCCACTGCGCCAACTGGTGCGGCGATGCTTCACGCGGGTGTGCTCAAGAAATTTGGCCTGTATGGTCTGTTGCAGATTGCAGCACCATTGTTACCAGCAGGTGCAGCTCATTGGTTCCCTTGGATCGTATGGCTCGCGCTGGGTAACATCATTATCATCGGTCTGATTACAATGGCTCAGAAGGATGTAAAGATGATGCTTGGTTATAGTTCGGTCATGCACATGGGTTATGCTTTTCTCGGTATCGCAACGTTTTCGGTCGTCGGCATCGGAGGTGCGTTGTTGATGATGATCGCACACGGCCTCTCCGTTGCACTGTTGTTCATGCTTTCGACTTGTATTTACCACCGTAGCCAGACCTTCGATATGTCATCGATGGGTGGTCTCGCAACCAAGGCACCAGTGTTGGCTGCCTTCTTCGTGGCGGGCACAATGGCGAGTATTGGTCTGCCGGGCTTCGGTAATTTCTGGGGCGAGTTCACCATCTTTGCTGCCTTGGCCGAAACGGAGGCGACTCGGTGGATCGTGGCACCAGCTGCGGTGGGTATTATTATTTCTGCGATCTACGGACTGCGGGCAGTCGCAAACATTTTCTTTGGTAAGCCAACCGAGGCCTTTGCCGATCGTTTAAATGGCGACGAAATCGTCGATCTCAAGATTCATGAGCGATTCCCTGCGTTGGTACTGATCGTGGCCCTGATTGTTGTCGGTATTTGCCCACGTCTGTTTTCCGATGCAGCCAATGATGAGTTATCGTTGATTTCAAGTTATTCAAACAAGAGCACTTTGCCGATTATTGAAATTAACGCGGCGCTTTCTCAACCAGTTGAAGCACATAAGGAGGTTACACACTAATGAACGAGCTTCTCGCCGAATTTCTGCGCAGTTTCACTGCGACAAACGACTGGGCAGCAATTGCGCCCGAGATCATGTTGGCTGTGTTGGCGCTCGCCCTGTTGGGGGCTGAGATGGTGCTGCCGCGTGCCAAACAGGGGCTGATCGCGCGCCTTGCGATTTGGGGACAAGTGATTGTCCTTGGTGTCACATTAGGTTGCTCGGCTTATTATACCGTTGAGGGACAGACCTTTTTCAGTGGTATGATCGCGCAGACAGATGTGACGCAAATCATGCGTGCCTTCTTCTTGGTAAGTTCGATTCTGGTCTGCTACCTCGGCAAGATCTACTTATCGAAGCAAAAGCTGCCGCGCACGGAGTTCTTCCACCTGGTGATTATCATTGCAGCAGCGATGATGCTGCTGGTGCAGAGTGCCAATTTTGTTATGCTGTTCGTGGCGCTCGAAGCCGTAACGATCGCATTTTATGTATTGGTTGCTTATTGCCGCACTAGTTCGCTGTCGCTCGAAGCGGGCTTGAAATATTTGATCCTCGGTGCGCTGAGTTCGTCAATTTTGTTGTTCGGTATTGTACTACTTTATGGAGTTTCGGGTAATCCTGAGTTGAGCTTCTCCAGTGCTGATTCACTCAATTTCGAAGCGTTAAAGACTTTTATCGCGATACATCAGGATAATGTATTGGTGCGCATCGGAGCCATTCTGGTCATTGCCGGTATTTGTTTTAAGATTGGTGCCGTACCGTTTCAAATTTGGGTGCCTGACGTCTATCAAGGTGCTCCCACTCCTGTGACTGCGTATCTTGCGATCGCGTCGAAGGCAGCTGGCTTTATTGTATTACTGCAGCTGTTGACGGGTCCGTTTATTGGTTTGGCTTCCTTCCTGATCCCAGTGCTGTCGTTTATCGCAGCAGCCACCATCCTGTTTGGTAATTTCGCGGCGGTGCGTCAGCGCAACGTCAAACGCCTGATGGGCCTTTCGGGAATTGCACATGCTGGTTACCTCCTCGTTGGCGTGGTGGCAGCGCTCAGCATTCCAGAAGCAAAGTATGCAGTAATTTTCTATCTCGTAACTTATCTGCTAGCGTCGTTTGCAGTCTTTGCCGTGATGTCGCATATGGCTGGCTCTGATGATGCCAACCAAGAGCTTGAAGATTACGAGAACCTTGCGCGCAAGCGTCCGTTCCTCAGTGGTGTGCTCGCCGTTGGCTTAGGTTCATTGGCTGGTATTCCGCCATTAGGTGGCTTCATTGGTAAGCTGTTTATCTTTATCGCAGCTTACAAAGCCGGCCTTTACGGCCTGTTGGGGATTTCCGTACTCGGTGTGGTGATCTCGATCTACTACTACTTTGGTTGGGTGCGCACAGTGTATTTCTCTGATTCGAAGGATGACGCAACCGAAACTGCTGGATCGCTCTGCAGCTGCGATCGCGTCGTGCTAGGTGCGCTCGTTTTTGCGACGGTGCTGGTTGGAATCTTCCCGGGGGCGTTGCCGATCA
The DNA here is from genome assembly GCA_002430605.1 of Opitutia bacterium UBA5964. Classification (GTDB taxonomy): domain Bacteria; phylum Verrucomicrobiota; class Verrucomicrobiia; order Opitutales; family Coraliomargaritaceae; genus Lentimonas. Next base: position 24,125 of record DJBY01000091.1, read on the forward strand.
TCCCGTAAGCCACGGACTCATTTAAAACGAAAAGCCGAGCTCGTGATGAGCTCGGCTTTTTTTGATCATCTTCGAGCTGAATAGGGTTGAGCGTATTGATGCTGCTCTCGGCTTTGCCGCTGGCTGTATTGAACTTTCGTTGCTTGACTACGTTGGGTAAATAGAAGCCGTCGGGTTGCCTTGCGCGGTTGTTGAAGTTTTCAAAGCCGGTAATGACAGCTTCGATGCGTTGTCGAATGACGTCGTAGCTGGCTTCGAAGGCTTTCCAAGGCACATTGTTTTGGTTGCCGAGCGTGGCCCTTGCGATGCGGCAAACTATGGCGGTCTTACTGAGTCGTGCGGGGCCCCGCGTTCAAGCACCATGGGAGTGGTGATGCGGCCCGCGTCGTTGAGCTAGAAGTGGGAGTACTCGGCGAACTCGGTAAGCGATTAGCGTGCGAAAAAGCCGGGGTCGATGCGCTTCTTGGACGTTTCGGTGGCGATCGGCCTTGCGCCGTTTTCGTAAAATTCGAAGCGCGAGTAGAAGCTTATGAGTCCCACCGAATGGGAATGAATGAAATGAATCGGGGGTCTGCGAGGTCTACCTAGCTGGTGCGTTAAATTAGTGCGCTGGCGCAGTGGTGCCCAGTGAGTTGCCCCAACCGATGATTACTGTGGATAGAATGAGCAATAGGATGGCTGTCCATACAATGCTCAGTGTGGCACGAGTCACGCCGCGCCATTCTTTGAAAAACAGTCCCCATAAATTGCCACAGATGATGATGAACGACATATGCAGCGACCAACTGGAGAAATCGAAGGCGCCCATCTTGGTCGAGCCCATACCGTAGAAGAAAAACTGGAAATACCAGATGATGCCGGACGCGGCGCACAGGGTGAGGATGCCGGTCGTTTCCGAGGGCGTTGCAGAGCGGTAGCCACTAAAGGTTTTATTGCGGCGATTCAGATACAGGCACCAGAGTGTGTTGGTGAGGAATCCGCCCGGCAGGATTACGCAGAGCACCACGTTGTTTTGAAACAGCGGGTTGGCTCCGGCTTCGACCGCGAGTTCAGCAATCGGCACGCCACTTTGTATGCCAAAGGCGAAACAGGCGCTCATCAGACCGCAGATAAAGGCGACCACCAGTCCTTTGATCGGGGCGAACTCGTCGTCGCCGGACTTGTGGTCGGCGCTTAGCTCGGCGGGTAGTTCACGCTCTTTACGGAAGCCCGCGTAGCCTGCCACTAGAATGCCCACCGCGCAGAGTGCGACGCCGCCGATCACCACTTGCCCGCCAGTGGTGGACGCGACAGTCATCAGTTCACCGCGGAAGATCGGTGGAATCAGGGTGCCGAACAATGCGCAAAATCCCAATGCGACAGACATGCCCAGCGCCATGCCGAGGTAACGCATCGTCAACCCGTAAGTGACCGCTCCGACGCCCCACAATAGTCCGAATAGAAAGGTCCACCCCAGTGCAGAGGCAGGTGCTCGACTGAGAACACCGAATAGGTCGGGAGTGGTTGCGCCGGCGAAGATCCATGGCGTGAGCAACCATGCGAAGGCTCCCATCGCCAAGTAGAAACATTCCCAAGGCCATTTGCGGATAAATTTAAGTGGGGCGTAGAAGCTGGCTGCGGCGACTCCGCCGAGCGCGTGGAACAGCAGGCCGATGAGTGGTTGAGGTGTCATGTTGTATCTGTGTTTGAAATTTAGAGCCAAAATACGCGCTGCAATTAAGTGATGCGAATACGTCGGGGGTAGGATGCGGAAGGCAGTAGT
>DJBY01000136.1:0-636 GCA_002430605.1 Opitutia bacterium UBA5964
CTGAAGCTAGTTCACGATTTGCACCGGATATTGATCGAAGACCGTGTCCACTGTGGCGATTTCCCAGCCTTTGACCAGCGCGGAGGCAATTAGAAGGCGGTCAAAGGGGTCTCGGTGTAACTGAGGTAATTTACCCAGCATCAAAATCGCTTTATTTTCGAGAGTGTGAAAGCTCAAGCCTGAGTCTCGAATCAGATTGGGTAGAAACTTTTGAGGTGTATCCGGTAGTTCCAATTTGCCGAGGTCGTATTTGATTTGAATTTCAAGCACGGAGATCTGGCTGAGATGCCAGCACACATCTTCCGAAGCGAACAGAGCCGCCAGCTTGGGCGAGAGTTTGCTGGGCGCGAACTGACTCCAGAGAAACACATGGGTATCGAGCAGCAGATGTCTCATTCGCCGTAGAAGTCGACTTCAAAACTATTGAGGGGCGCATCAAAATCGTCTGGGATCGTGGCTTGCCCTGTCATTAGACCGATTTTCGGGCGAATGCCGCTGTCGGGTTGCGGTGCTGGACCGATCACTGCGACGGGCTTATTTCGATCCGCGATAATGAATTCCTGCCCTTGAGCTGCTTTGTGAGCATAGCGCCCGAGGTGGGCTTTGGCCTCGCTGAGTTTGATAGTAGTCATATAA
>DJBY01000136.1:835-1245 GCA_002430605.1 Opitutia bacterium UBA5964
ATGACTTCGACCACGCGGGTGATTTGCTCGGGCGCTAAGTCTGGGAAGATCGGCAACGCGAGGCTCATGGCCGCGGCGCGCTCGGAGTTCGGGAAGTCGCCCCTTTTGTAGCCCAAAAGACGGAAGCATTCTTGCTCGTGCAGGGCTAGTGGGTAGTAAATCTCACAGCCGACGTTGTTGGCGCGCAGGTGATCGATCAGTGCGTCGCGTTGGTCGGAGTAGATGACGAACTGGTTGTAAATGTGATAGTTGCCGTCTTTCTCGGCGGGCAGGATGATGCCTTGTTTTAGGTCGCCACTGTCGAGTAGGTCGACGCTGCGGCTGATACCGGCGTCCCCGCAGAGTTTGTGGTAGAGTGCGGCGTTTTCGCGGCGCTGCTCGTGCCAGCTGTTGAGGTGCTTGAGTTTGAC
>DJBY01000136.1:1464-2987 GCA_002430605.1 Opitutia bacterium UBA5964
CCGTGGTTGCGCAATTGGCGAATGATGCCTGCGTACTCGGCGTCGTCACAGACCACCATACCACCGTCGCCGAAACCGCCGAGGTTTTTGGTCGGGAAAAAGGACAGACAGCCCATGTGCCCGAAGGAGCAGGCGGGGTGGCCGTGTTGCTTTGCGCCGATCGCTTGCGCGGCGTCTTCGATCACGAGCAGATCGTGCTCGCGAGCGATTCGGTTGATGGCGCGCATGTCGGCCATCTGTCCGAAGAGATGCACGGGTGCGATCGCGCGAGTCTTGTCGGTGATCACGGCTTCGATCTTGCAAACATCGATGTTGAAGGTGCCGGGCTCGATGTCGACAAACACTGGCGTTGCGCCGAGGCGCACGATCGAGCCGGCGGTGCCGAAAAACGTGTAAGGGGAGGTGATGACTTCGTCGCCTTCGCCAATGCCCATCGCCATCATGGCGACGATCAGTGCGTCGGTGCCAGAGGAGACGCCGATGGCGTGCTCGGTATGACAGTAGTCGGCGCAAGCTGTTTCGAACTTTTCAACCGTCGGTCCGAGGATGAAATATTGGGATGCAATGACGTCGGCCACCGCAGCATCGATCTCGGGCTTGAGGGCGAGATACTGTGGCTTGAGGTCAAGGAGTGGGACTGCAATTGGATCTGACATGAGATTGAAATGACTAATAGCGAATGAGTGATGGCTAATGAATGATTATGCGTTGAGCAATTCTTCGGCAGTGATCGGTGCGGTGCCAAGATGGCTGACCACGACGCCGGCTGCGCGGTTCGCTAAGGTGGCGGCATCTTCGAGCGATTCACCTGCAGCGAGGGCGGCGGTGAGCACGGAGATCACGGTATCGCCTGCGCCAGAAACGTCGAACACTTCGCGAGCGACGGTGGCGATCCGGCCGATGATTTTGCCTTGTTCACCGAGGAGCATGCCTTCGGCGCCGAGCGTGATGACGAGTTTTTCGGGGTTGTGCGCTTTAAAGATCGCTGCGCATACCGCTTGGTCGTCGAAGTCAGCATCCGAGCTACTGTCGAAGCCTGCCATTTGCAGCGCTTCGGCGCGGTTGGGCGTCATCAGCGCCATGCCGTGCAGGTCGAGGTGGCGCTTCGGCTTGGGGTCGACGATCAGCAGCGGCTGCTTGGGCAGTGAGGCGAGGTGGTTACGCACGGCCTTGAGCAGGGCGTTGTTAACCACGCCTTTGGCGTAATCGGAAAAGAGGATGGCATCTGCGTTGGCGATCAATTCAAGGAACTCAGGCTCCTGCAGAATGTGGTCGAGTTCGTAAGCAGCAGGTTTGGCTTCGCGGTCGATGCGGCAGAGTTGCTGGCGTTGCACGACGACACGGGTTTTAACAATGGTGGTGGCACCGTCTTTTTGTCCGATGGCGGAGAGCTGAATGCCGCGCTGTGTGAGCACGTCCTTGAGCAGCACGCTCTCGGGATCGTTGGTATAGGAGCCAATCAGGGTGGTCGGCACGCCGAGGCCAGCGAAGTTGTTGGCCACATTGGCTGCACCGCCAGGCAC
>DJBY01000028.1 GCA_002430605.1 Opitutia bacterium UBA5964
GTGTCGATCGGATCTACTGGTATGTCAGAAATATCGAAGTGTGTGTTGAGCGTATCGTGCTTCCACGTAATTGATCGTTTCGAATTGTTGGCGAGACTCCAAGCCTTACGCACTTTGAGATTAGGCATTCCAGGGAGGCTGATGATACCATCCTCAGGGAAATTAGTGACATGCAGATACATGATGTCGGCCTGGTCGGGATCTGTTGATTTACGGGTGGTCATTTTGCCAAAAGACAATTTCGGAAGGTAACTACCTCTTGTTCCATAAATGGTATTGCCGTGTGCTTGCATCCATTCTCCCATTCCTTGGAGTGCTTTGAGGCTCCCGTCAGTCAATGCGCCATCAGGTTTGGGGCCTACGTTGAGTAATAAATTCGCATTGTTATGTGCCGTATTCAGTAGGTAGTGAATGAGCTGCTTCTTGCTTTTGTAACCGGTGTCGGTTTTCGAAAAGCCCCAATTACCGTTGATGGTGTCGCAAGTTTCTAGGGGGAGTGCATCTGAAATCTCACCAGTCGCACCAAATTTTTTTCCACCAGGGAGGTCACGTTCAAACATTTGAAAGTCTTCTCCTGGGAATGGTGCGCGGTGATGGTTGTTGCCAACCAGTGCACTCGGTTGAAGCTGGTGGATCAGATCATAGGTTTCACGAAGCCGCCAATCGACATCATCGTGATGATCCCACCATCCGTCGAACCAGACGCCAGCGACGTCTCCATAGTCACCATTCAGCAGCTCGCTGAGCTGGCCGAGCATGTAGTCGCTATACCTGCGAAAGTCGCCTATTTCTGGGCGTCCAGTGCCTTTGCCGGTACGCCCACGAGGGAAATAATCGGTATGACTCCAATCGAGATGGGAGTAGTAGAAGAAGAGCTTGATATCATGTTGCTTACAAGCGGTCGCCATTTCTTTGATAATGTCTTTGTCATACGGCGAGGCGTCGTCGACATCCCAATCACTGGACTCAGAATGCCACATCGCAAAGCCGTCGTGGTGACGGGTGGTGATGGTGATGTATTTCATGCCCGCATTCTTGGCCGCGAGCACGATGGCTTGCGCGTCAAACTCGGTCGGGTTAAATTGTTGGGCGTATTTTTTGTACTCGAGGTAGTTGATGTTTCGCTTGTTCATGACCCATTCCCCTGCTGCGGGAATGGAGTAGACGCCCCAGTGAATAAACATGCCGAATTTTGCATCTTGAAACGCTTCGCGCGCGGCGAAGTTTTCTTCGGAAGGCACGTAGGGCGTTTCTTCTGCTAAGCCTAGTTGAGGCAATGCGGATAGTAAAAGCGCATAGAGGACGTAAGGTGTAGTGTATTTCATTAGCTGCTATAATTTTAAAAAACGTTTCAACCGCGGATCAATCTAAAATGAGTAGATGAACCGTTAATGGACGAATAGACGTGTTCCCCGACCTGAGCAAAGCTTCCGGCGTGCCCGGCGACAAAACCGCCCCAGCCTGCTCTGCGGCATTCACTCACTGTAGTGCACAAACTGCAAGCGCAGCATACAACCAAAGCGTTTTCAAAATATTGTTCTGAATCCTCATGCTAAGTATTTTCTTAGTAAATGACGGACAATAATGATTACCTAAACCTACGTATTCTTGACTGAGAATTTCGCTGCCACCGCTACCTTCTGTCGGGTGCTGCCACGGTCTGCTCCAGCAAGGTGCTCTGAATAACGCTCGCGACTTGCTGCGCGAGCTTAGCACTGCCCGACTGCGTGTAATGCACGTCACCTGGACGGGAAAATAGCTGCGGTGAAAAGGACGCCGTCAGCACGTGGAGATCGTTGATTGCAACGCCGTGTTTTTGCATAATTTTTGCGGCGACATGGTTGTATCTTACGTCATCGCCGACAACTCGACCAGCCTCGCCTTCGGGCACCAGGGTGGTCGATGCCCAGATCAGTGTGGCGTTGGTGGCCTGCAGTTGAAGCACCAACGCTTCTAGATTCTTTTCGTATTGGGCAAGCGGCACGGCGATGGTGCCGTTCACCTTATCGCGGTTGCCTTGCTGCTTGGAATCGGGATGGCGGTAGCAGAGGTCATGCAGCCCCCAGTTAAAATGGATCACGTCCCACTGCGTATTGCCCAACCAGCGCTGCAGATACTTCATGCCTGAGTTGGTGTCACCGCAATTGGTCTTCACTCGCTGCACATTGGCGACGCCGTTCAACTGCTCGATCACCGGCACCGTGTAGCCGATCGAAATGGAGTCGCCGATGATCAATACATTCGGCAGGTCTAGGTTGAAGTCGGCATTGGCTTTGAGTCCGTCTTGATCCTGCTTCGGGGTATAGAATACGGATGGGCTGATCGGCCCACGATAATCATTTTCCGGGGTGTAATCCGGATGCTCGGTGGGCATCACCGCACCGGACTGTTCACGCCAGTCGTGCAGCATTTGCTTCAACTGCTCTGTCAGCTCTGGCATGGATGCCGCAAGATTCTGTTGCTCGCCAATATCGTCGCGCAGATTGTAGAGCTCGACCTTGCCGGTTTCAAATACCTCGACGAGTTTGTAGTCGCCCATCCGAACGGCTCCGGCTGGCCCCATAGTATTGATATGGTGGTAGTGTGGATAGTGGAAGTAGATCGCTTCACGCTCGAGTGATTCCTGATTGCCAGTCGCGAGTGCCTTCAGGCTCATGCCATCGACGTGCTGTTCAGGGCGCAGCGGCAGTCCGGCCAGCTCGAGGATGGTTGGATAGAGATCCGTGCTCACAACCGGTTCGTCCACCGTCAATCCCGTCTGCACCTTACCGGGAAGTTTGATGATCAATGGCACACGGATACCGCCCTCGTAGATCCAGGCCTTGCCGGCGCGCAGCGGAAAACTGGAGGTCGGCGACATGGAATTCGAGCCAGTGGACAGCCCGCCGTTGTCCGAGCAAAAAATCACCAAGGTGTCTTTCTCTAGATTCAGGCGTTTCAAGCGATCAAGAATACGGCCGATATTTTCATCCATGCTCTCGACCATGCAGGCATAGGCGGCATTGTCCTGATGAGCATGGCTAAAGCTTTGATGATCGGGTGATGCCTCACGCAGGGTTGCATTGAGCCCCATGGCCTTTGCTTTCTGTTGGTATTTTTTCAACTTGTCCTGACGTGGATTGATCGGTGTGTGCACGGTGTAATACCAGATGTTCAGGAAGAACGGCTGACCACTGGCAGCTTGTGCCTCAAGGAAGCCAATCGCCTTATCCGTCAGCACGTCGGTGAGATAGTCGCCCTCCTTGCCGTCGTCGAGATCCGGCACATCGTAGGCCGGATGCGTGGCGCCTTTATAGGGATAATAAAAAGAATTCGGATGCCCGCCCCGATGCCCGGCGATATTTAAGTCGAAGCCATTTGCTTCGGGGAAATGATCGCGACTGGTGTCGTGATGCGCCTGCAAGTGCCACTTGCCAATATGAGCAGTGGTGTAGCCCGCCGCTTGCAGAGCTTCGGCGAGTGTCGTGTCTTCGGGCGGCATATTGCCGACAACCTCCGGCGGTATCAGCTGATGATCAGGCCCCTTCGGGCCGCTGGAGCCACTGTGATTCGTCAAACCAATCCGGCTCGGATACTTACCGGTCTGGATACTCGCCCGCGTCGGCGAACAGACCGGATTGGCCGCATAGGCATCGCTAAAAAAGACACCCTCAGCAGCCAGTGCATCAATATGCGGCGTTTCGTAAAAGGTGCTGCCGGTTACTCCCAGATCCGCCCAGCCTAAATCATCAATTAGAAAAAGAATCACATTAGGCCGCTCCGACGTAGTTTGCGCCGACACCAGACTGAAACTTGATGAAGTAAAAAGCGCCAGCAACATGAGTGTTGCGGCAATTTTGGTGAGTCGATGCTTTGAGTGTAACATATGAATTAAACAAGTGAATAAACGATTAGTGCAATCTAGCGGCACATGGTGGGCGAATTAGATTTTAAATAGCGAGTCATCAGCTAAAGAAAAACGACCAACTTCATGTAAAGGCTGGGCGCGATCAAGAGTGCTAGTTGGCGATACTCAAGCGAAGCGACTGCGAAGTGCCCCAGCTCGCGGCCGCGGCAATCGATTGGAAACAGAGCGCCGCCGCGCCCGCTAATAATAATTTGGAATGTTTCATATGTATCATTTTTTGGAAAAAATATTAATCATAAGATAGCAAGCTGATCACCGCTAGAGCTCGATTAGGTGTTACCTCATGGAGCCTGGCATATCTGTGGTGATCGATAGAACGCCCAATGCTTGCATACGTCTTGCGGTCTTCAGATCATTAATGGTCCAGACGTGCCATTCATATCCTTGCTGACGAACCGCCTCGATGACCGACGCAGGCACAGCCGTGTTCGAGCTAAGGCCATCCGCTTGAATCTGCTTCAACGTCTTCAAGACCGTATCGAGTGAAGGTGTGCTCTCTCCTGTTTCTTGTTTTTTAAAACTGCACAACCAGGCTGTCTTAGTGTGCGGGGCTTGGGCCTTCAGCTGCTGAATCACCTGCTTGTTGAATGAGATGACTACAATCTGCTCCTGTGTCAGGCCTGATTGATCGATCTGTTTGAGCAACGTGGGAATAATTTCAGCGCCGCACTTTACTTCGATAAAGATCTTCTTCCCTTGCGGAATCGTCGCAAAAACTTCAGCGATGGTCGGGATTCTTGTCCCGTTGAAAGCCACTCCGTAACTCGCGCCCACATCCAACTGTTTCAATTCAGCCAAGGTTGATTGGCGAACGACCAGTTGAGTGCCCGCGACCCTCTCTGTGTCGGCATCGTGGAAACAGACAATTTCCCCGTCTTTGCTTAGATGGAAATCTGCTTCAATGGCATCGGCGCCTTGCTCCCATGCTAACTGGAAGGCAGGAATTGTGTTCTCAGGGGCATCCCGCGATGCGCCGCGATGTGCCACAATCAAAGGTTCCTCAGCTCGACTAGCGATGCTGCCCATTAGAAGTATGACTAGTGTGCATATGGTTTTCATCATAGGATCGTGTCCTGTTTTTGTCTAACTAACGAGCACACCAAACAGTGCAGCCGGAACAAGTGACTACAGCACCGGTTGTGCTGGAAAGGCGAAGACTGGCCAACCGTTTTTGTCGCTCAGATTCGGGATCGCGATGTCGGCCCAACCCATTCGAACCGATACTGGAGCCGGAACCGTAGCAGCACTGACCTTCACGCTATTGCCATCGATCACAGCTTGCGCCGAGACAAACACCTTACCGTCGGCAGACAACTCAAACCATGACGGCGCGTTGCCGTCGGTCGTGCTCAGCCCCAGATCGACATCTTGAAATGAGACGATCACATTTGCCCCATCGCGCTTTGCGGCGGCGAAACGCGGGCCGGTGGCCACCACATCTTTGCCATACTGGTTTCTGAGAGCCTGTGCGGCGAGACGCTCCGCTACTGGGCGCTTATGCACTGGGTGAATGTTTTTGATATCAATATTGGTGTCGTGGATAGCCACAATACCCATGCCAGGAATTTCGTCCGCGCCCTGATACTGTGCAGCCCAGATCGTGTCACACAGTTTACTGTCGGCTGGGTTATTGCCACGGTTATAGTCAAAAGGTGCGATCTGTACTTGGTAAAACGGGATGTCCTGCACGTTAAAGACCTGCGACCAACCGGCAGACAGTGCCTGTAGCTTTTTGAAATAATCATTCGCTCCACGGTTGGATTCGCCCTGATACCAAATGGCACCCTTGATTGCATACGGTGTGAGCGGCGCAATCATAGCGTTGTAAATGCCGTTCCCTGCCGAGCCGTAAACACGGTCACCAGTCAAAAAGGGGGTCTTACGCCCCTGCTCAGCAGCTTGTATCGCCTGATCTACCGATACAGCGATTACCTTCAATTGCGCGGCAATTGCTTTAGGATCAGCGTTAACTGCTTGTTTCCTGTAGTTGAAACCGAGGGCTTGATTGCCTTCGTCGGGAATGAAAGGTTCAATGCGTTGCCCGCCCCAATTAGCATCGAGAAAGGCCACCGGCACGCCTAGTTTTTGCTGAAGCTCTACTGCAAAAAAGAAACCAACGGCCGAGACACTATTTAGCGAACCGCCCACCATCTGCGCGCAGTCTTTCCATGAGCCTGCGGTATCGTCGAGCGGAATGCCCGCGGTGATGTGCTGGTTGACATGAAACGCTCTGACCAATCGATTATCCTTCTGCGTCACGGCATAGGCTTTTTCTTCGTCGGCAATCGCATTAAAAGTCCACTCCATATTGGATTGACCGGAAGCCAGCCACACTTCGCCGACGAGCACGTCCTGCAGTTGGATCTCGTTGTTGCCTTGAATCGTCATCACGCGCGATTCCGCCGAGGCAGTCAACGGATCCAGCTTCACCATCCATTTGCCAGTGGCATCTGGCGTCGCGGTCTTGCTTTGACCCGCAAACTCGACGGTGACTGCTTCGCCCTGAGCAGCCCATCCCCAGACGGGCGCGGCCACACCACGTTGAAGCACCATATGACTGGCGATTACTTTGGGTAGCACGACATCCGCCGAAGCCAGTGACGCTAATCCTAAAAGAAGTGTAATTGTAGCTAGTCTTTTCATCGTCATTTTATTGTAATTGTAGATAGTCTTATAATCATTCTGTTATCGCATGGTCATTGAAACGCCACCTGAGCGAATTTACCAAGACGATCAATTAACTGGCGCTAGACCAATCGACTTGAGGCTGGTTGATTCTGGGTCACCATCGACCAGACTGACTGTGATGCTGTGCTTACCTAGAGTCTTAAAACTCAAAATACCGAACGGATAGGTATGATAGCCCGAAGTCCCAGCTTGTTGGTTTTGTAGCGATTGCCCCTCGTCCGTTTCGATCGCCCACACTGGACGTCCTTCGCCGCGATACGTTAACTCCAAATGATAATCACCCGCTTCGGCCACATCGACCTCCCAAGTGACAGTGGCGCCTTCTTGCCACTTGCCAACTTGAACCACATGCTTCCACTCGCCGAACTTCTCCATCCAACCAATACGTTTTTGAGTCGCCGCATCGACACGGGCAAAAATAGCCGGCAACGGCGTCGGCATATTTGGATGCACACCCAGCGTCGCAACCACGGCAGGCGCACCCTTGAGCTGCAACTCAATCACCGAAGCCAAGCCAGAGGTCTGCGCTGTTGTCAGCGCAGACCCCTCGATGGCAACCCATGTCCCCTGCTGGGTCCACTGTAGCGGCAATAAGTCACCCGAATCAGTGCGCAGTGCCGCGCTCTCAATCGGCGTCTGCAAGCCTGAAAGGTAAATACGCTGATCCTGCGGCCACTCAAACACGACCAGATTCAAACGGTCGCCTTGTGTGGTAATATCGCCCCATGGCATCGCCATACCCCACGGTGATGCTCCCGCACCGTAGACAACTTCAGGGAATTTCTCGATCCACTGCCCAGCCTCAACTAAATACTTTGCGGCAGGTGCAGGCACCCGACCCTTACCATCTGGGCCGACATTTAACAAATATGTGCCACCGCGACCGACGGTTCCGACCAAGCGATGCAGGATCGTCTTGGCGTCTTTCCAATTTTGATCATACCAAGCATATGACCAAGAATCATTGGTGGTATCGCAGCTTTCCCACAGTCCCTGATGGTTGCGCAGCGGCACTTCCATATCACCGAGGCTCTCGTAGTCGCCCATCCCATGCCCCACTCGACTGCACAGCATCGCATCCGGTTGTGTCTCGCGCACCAAATCAACTAGCTCTCTCACAAATCGCTTCGGCATTGAGCCCGGCGTATCAAACCATACAAAGCTGAGCGGCCCATAGTTCGTGCAAATCTCTTTTACCTGCGGGTAGCACTTTTCGCGAAAGTAGCGCTCAAAGGTCGCCGGACTGCCATCGGGATTTTTCTTCGGGCCACCATGCGCACCCGGCGAGGTCCAATCCTGATTGTGCGAGTAGTAGAATCCAAAACCCAGCCCGGCCGCACGGCAGGCATCGGACAGTTCCTTCATCGGGTCACGCGCAAACGGTGTGGTATCGACAATATTAAACGGATGCGCCGAATCAAACATCGCAAAGCCCTCGTGATGTTTGGACGTGATCACAATGTATTTCATCCCAGCCGCTTTGGCGGTGCGAACGATCGCCTGTGCATCGAACTCGGAGGGGTTAAAATCCTTGGCGATGCCCTTGTAATCCGCATCCGAGATTTCCATCTGCCGCTTGATCCACTCGCCGATGCCGTAGAACGTCTGATCCTGCCATTGCCCACCCAAGTGTGAGTATAGCCCCCAGTGGATGAACATGCCGTAGTTGCCATCGCGGAACAGTGCCGCACGTTCAGAGGATTCAACACCAGAGACCACCCGGGTATCGCCCCACATTTTATCCATCGAATCCTCTGCAAAGAGGGGCTGGTAACATACGGAAAGTGACAGCAATCCGAACAGTGAAAGGTACTTGAAAGAAAACATATTAATTTGAATTGGGCTTAAACTGAAATTTGGTTCTAAACTGCGACGAATTCGGCAGAACTACAAAAGAGACCACTCAGGCGAAACGAGCGACAGTCGTAGCAGAACACTTAAATTAAGTAAATTTTACATTACAATTAAAGGTCAAGAGTGTATCGCAACATAATAACTGGCAGTCAGCACAATTGCGTAGTCAGCACGAGAATTCACGCAGCATGATATATATCCTCAGCGGCTAGACGGGAGAGAAGACTGATTGACGCAGGTTGATCAGTCGCGCTCATGTAAATGACGATGTTTGGACGTATTGTTTGTGACGAAACACCAAGCGCCTGAACGGCAACACCTACCAACAGAGCGCCGATTGTGACAAATACTAGCTAAGTCAGATTCATTTCGCAGTAGATTCCTTGGTTACATACACATCGCACCAATTCGCATGGTCACCGCCTTGACCATTACCGCCATCGTCAACCACCAGGCGAAGGTCAATCACTCCACTAACATCAAGGTCGAGTACCTTCGCTGCATGATCCCTCAACATTAAGCCACTCTCAAACACAGGCTGATCATCGGCATAAACCGTAAAGCCGACAGTGCCCCGAGGCCCATTATGCACGCCGACTTCCGCATGGAGGCGTTTGTATTTTCCATTCAGGAAGAATAGGAAGTCTGAGTTTGCGTGGGTTCCGATACCTTGCTGGTAGGTTGCCTCACCGATACGTAACGCGTCGCCGCCAAACGATTTATTCATCTTTGGATCCGATACATCCTGCGCCGCAACTTCGAGTGCTCCGGCAGCGAAGGCCACCCCGATCATCCATGCTTTAAATGTCTTTTTCATATGTCTTGGGTTCAACTAACAAGTCCAAGGAGCTAGATCTGATACGCATTGCCGTCATCATTCACGAACAATTCATGTCGCGCGCCATCTGGCCGCCTTCAGCATGAGAACCGAGAATGTTGAACTGCGCGTGCTTCGGAGTCGGGCCGCAAGGTTTGTCAGCAACCGCGATGCCGGAGCGTGCGGCATTATCCCCCTGCCCTTTAAGTTCCAGATGGAACCACATGACAAACTTTTTGGTTTTGGCATTATAGCTCACCTTCGGCCGCTCAATGATGCTACCCTTTAATATCTCGCTGTTCGGGTCATCAGAAACCTTCAGGCCCACCCCCTCGTCTTTTCGGTTAGTTAGATCCTGCGACGAATAAACGTGCACTCCCACCTGCGCCATGCTCCCGGCGTTCCCGGCAACCTTATGTTCGCCGAACCAGTAGTACGTGCCCTCGTGATGCATGACACCGCCGCCGTCAGCATTGATGTGAACGCCCTGATCATCCGGCTAAATTTTGCCGAGCTTGAAAGAGGTGTCGGCTTCCGCCTGCGGACCGGAGATTTTCAGGAATACCACTCCGTGCGCACTTACGTTGGCAGAGAACGAATCCTCCAATGTGCCGATATCTCTTTGGCGCCACAGGTCGCGGATCGTCCCTTTCATCCCTAGCTCCTGAGCAGAAAGAGTTAGCACCTCATCTTTTTCGGACAGATTGAATAGACCGACCGCTTTGCTGCCGTCGGCCAAGTCTTTCGCCCAAATCTCGTAGTCACCTTTTCGATTTTTGACCCGATAGCCCTGCTTGCAGAGCGCGTCTTGATTGATCGCCAGCACTTCGTGGTTCGTTACCAAATTAAGATCAAATTCGTCCATGGTCGGGATGTTGCAGGAAAGCAGCAGCGGCTGCGTCAACAGACACCAGAGCGTCACTTGATGATACTGCTCCGCAGGCTTTAGCGGCGATGGACGGAACTCCTTTTCTGCGCGATTGGGTCTGCCTAATGGCCCGATCTGTAGCATATCCAAATCGCCATAAGCGCCCGGACGAGTCATTGCTAAACGCTCAACCAGCTCATCATCAAATGGCGCGATCATACGCTTCCAGTGCGCATGCATATCCGCGGTCAACCGCCAGAGATTGCATTGGTCCTGCACAAAAGCGTCTTCGCTTTCTTTATGCTCCGGCGAAAGGCTGACCACGATATCCCGGTCTAGCGCACGAAAGTCATTATAGAACTGCTGCGTAATACCGTTCGCTTCCATCTTCTCGCGAGCATGGCGCTCTGGCTTTACCCCCGCCTCCTTTTCCGCATCCGTCAAGAGATCCCACTCCAGCCAATCATATTTCACATAATCGATCCCCCACTCAGCGAACTGCTGCGCATCGCGATCCACAAACCACACGGGGCCCACTTCGCAAATGCGCTTTTCAATCCCGCTCGGGAAACGACCGAACACCTGATATTTATTCTGACGCTCGCTCTCCGCCAAATAATACTGACTGTAGTCGCCCGCTTCATTCGGAGCCGTTCCGCCGATGTAGCCGCCGAAGGTCGACATCCAAGTGGTCGAATAAATCCCCACTTTAAGACCGAGCGCATTGACGTCATCGACCATTGCTTTCATGTCGTCGAACTTACCATTGGCCTGAATGCGTTTGGTCACCGGGTCGCGCTCCCCCATCCAGCAGTCATCGATATTCACGTAGCTCCAGCCATAGTTCTGCAGCCCTTGATCCTTCATCGCCGTCGCCATCTCGCGGATCGCTTTTTCACTCACGCCTTCGGAGTGGACATACCAGCTGTTCCAGCCCATCGGCGGAGTCAGGCAGATCGTGTCTCCGACGCGCAAGGTCAGTGTGCGTGCATCGCTGCCTTTCGAATTGGTCGCCGTCACGGTGACCGATATATCGCCCTTCTGCTGCGGCGCGCGGCCAGTGAGCCAACCAGTGTTCGAGTCGATCGATACGCCCGCCGGAAGTCCCTTTGCCGAGAAAGTGAGCGGCTTCGCGCCAATCGCCGTCGCGCAGTAGCGAATCGGTTTGCCGGAGCGGACGCCGAAAATAGTGGCGCCGGTAATCGTCGGTTCCGCGCCCGGCTTCGGTGTCAGGATCTCTTTGCCCCAAATCGTGCCGTCGTAGTCAAACTTCGCAGCACCGGAAGTTGCAATGACCCCGACCACGTCTCCGTAAAGCTCCGAGCCTTGAATGATCTGAATATCGCGTATCAAGCCCTGCACGAATTGGGTCGAATCCTGCTTAAAAAGAATGCTCACATGCAGCGGATTTTTCGTATCCCGCAGGCCCTCTTTGAATAGAAAAGTGACACGGTC
>DJBY01000134.1:0-11036 GCA_002430605.1 Opitutia bacterium UBA5964
ATGGTCTTGGCGCGGTCGATGACGGTGGTCGGTAGGCCGGCGAGGCGGGCGACTTGGATGCCATAGGAACGGTCGGCGGCGCCTTTGATCACTTGGCGCACGAAAATGATCTCGTCGTTCCACTCTTTCACGGCCACTGAATAGTTTTCTAGTCGGGCCTGGGTCTTGGCCAATTGTGTGAGTTCGTGATAGTGCGTGGCAAACAGGGTGCGCGGGCCGTCGGCGTCTTTCGGATGCAGGTGCTCGATCACCGCCCATGCGATGGAGAGGCCGTCGTAGGTGCTGGTGCCGCGGCCGATTTCGTCGAGGATGACGAGGCTGCGCGGGGTGGCGTTGTTGAGAATGTTGGCCGTCTCATTCATCTCGACCATAAAGGTCGAATTGCCGCGGGCGAGTTCGTCGCTGGCACCGACACGGGAGAAGATCCGATCGACAAGGCCGATCTGGCAGCTCTTTGCGGGCACCCATGCGCCAGTCTGTGCCATCAGCACTATCAGGGCGATCTGGCGGATGTAAGTCGATTTACCGGCCATGTTGGGTCCAGTGATCAGCGCGATTTGCGGGGTGTCGGCATCGACTCCTGAGCTGGAGAGGCTGGTGTCGTTGGGCACGAAGGCGTGCGTGCCAGCCAGGCCGAGGCGTTCGCCGCGCATCATTTGCTCGACGACGGGGTGGCGGCCTTGGTCAATGCGTAGCTTGTCGGAGTGGTCGAGCTGCGGCTTGCAGTAGTCCCACTCGCGGGCGAGTGCGCCCCAGCCGATGAGGACATCAATCTCTGCAAGAGCTTCGGCAGTCTCTTTGAGTGCATTGGCGTGTTCGAGGATCGATTGGATCAGACCATTGAATAGCCCTTCTTCACAGCTAAGGGATTTTTGTTCGGCATTGAGGATCTCGCGTTCGCGCTCTTTCAACACCCCGGTGGTGTAGCGCTCGGCGTTTTTCATGGTCTGCTTGCGCACATAGTCGTCGGGCACGAGTGGCACGTTGCTCTTGGTGACTTCGATGAAGTAGCCAAAGGCACCGTTGAAACGGATGCGCAGGTTCTTGATGCCGGTACGTGCTTGCTCGGCGAGTTCGAATTCGCTGAGCCATTGCTGGCTGTCGCGGGTGAGGCCACGGATGCGGTCAAGTTCGGGGTCGAAGCCGTCACGAATCGTGCCGCCATCGTCGATCTTGCCGGGCAATTCATCGGCGAGGCCGCGGTTGAGCAGCTCAGAGAGTGGCTCGAAGTCGTGGATGCGTTCGGCGATGGCGGCCACCGGTGTATCGGGGAACTCCAACAGTGTGCTGGAGATGGCTGGTAGTGCGGCGAGGGTATCGCGCACGCCGCCGAGTTCGCGCGGGTTACGCATCCGGTTTTGTAGGCGACCGAGGATGCGCTCGATATCGCGAATGCCTTTGAGGTGTTTTTGCAGCTCGGTGGAAAGTCCGGGGCCTGCGACGAATTCGGCCACGCAGTCTTGGCGGCGGTGCACTTCGATCAGGTTGAGCTCGGGTGCGCAGAGCCAACGTCCGAGCAAGCGTGCGCCAGGTGCGGTCACGGTGCCGTCCATCGCCGAAAGCAGTGAGCCGTGGCGCGTGTTGGCAGCGGATTTGAAAATTTCGAGGTTACGCAGGGTCGCGGGGTCGAGTAGTAGGGTCTTCTCGCTGCTGTATTCGCTGAGCTTGCGGAGATTCTCGGGTTTGGCGCAGAGTGTTTCAGTCGAGTAGTGCACCAGTGCCCCCGCTGCGCCGAGGGCGGGGTGGTCGCGATCGATGCCGAAGCCTTCGAGGTTGAGCACGCCGAGGGTCTCCATCACCGATTGCGCGCCGGCGACTTCGTCAAAGTGGTAGTCGGGGATTTTGGTCACGGCGCGGCCATCGCACAGATACGTGAAGAGCTGGTTGAATTTGGCGGCGTCCGGATTGTTACCCCAATTGGAGGAGGCATTTTCCGGCACGATGATCTCGCGCGGGTCGATCCCCTCGAAGGCCGCGAACAAGTTCTCGGGGCGCGCATCAGAGGCGACGAAGAATTCACCCGTGGTCAAATCGAGCCAAGACGCGTGGAGCTGTTTCTTCTCCAGCGAGAGCGCCAGCAGGAAGTGGTTGCGCTGCGCATCGATCTGCGTGTCGGCTAAGCGAGTGCCTGGGGTAATGATGCGGGTCAGGGCGCGCTTGACTAGTTTGCCAGGCTGCGGCGTCTCGACCTGATCGACGATCGCGACTTTGACGCCCTGGTCGAGGAGCTTCTGGATGTAAGTCTCGGAGGCGTGAAAGGGGATGCCGGCCATCGGCATGCCGTGGCGGTGGGTCAGTGTGATGCCTAAGAGTTGTGCGCCACGTTCGGCATCTTGTAGGAAGATTTCGTAAAAGTCCCCTAAGCGAAACATCAACAAGGTATCATCTGCGAGCTGGCCACGAATCTCGTGCCATTGCTGCATCATTGGGGTTACTTTTTTGGGCTTCTCGGCGGACATAGTTTGAAAGGAAAGAGCCCATTAATTACACGAATGAACGCGAATCAAAAATAATGCACAGCAGAGAAAACCGATGGATTTCGACCCTTTTCATCCTGTTGCGCTTTCTTTAACGGAAATGATTAGTGACAATTCATGTCATTCGTGGGCAAATGCGAGACATATGGCAGCCATAAAGCTCAATTCTCTTCGTTTCGAAAACCCTAAAGCACCCGCTTTGGTCATCCTGCACGGGCTCCTTGGGGCGTCACGCAACTGGCAGACGATCGGTAAAGCGCTGAAAGATCGCTTTGATGTTCACATACTGGACCTTCGTAACCACGGCAGCTCGCCGCATGCGGAGTCGATGCGTTGGTCGGATCTCAACGCCGATCTGTCGGCTTATCTTCGGGCGCATGATCTGAAAAACGTCACGCTGATGGGGCATAGCCTCGGCGGCAAGATTGCGATGCGGTTTGCCTGCGACCATTCGGCCGTGGTCGCGAAGCTGATCATCGTCGATATTGCCGCGAAGATGTATCCGCCGCATCACGATGCCGAGTTTCGCGCAATGAAGCGTGTGCCTGCCGGCGCAATCGAGAATCGCCGCGAAGCGGAAGAACTATTGAAGCCGCTGATCCCAGATTGGGGCATGCGTCAATTTGTGATGACGAATCTTGTGCGCGGTGAGTTCGGCCTGAAATGGCAGTGCAACCTCGAAGTCCTGCATTCGAGTTTGCAGGTGCTGCGTCAAAATTCGCTCAGCGGGCTCGATAACTTCAAGGGCCCGACGCTGCTCATCACTGGTGGAAAGTCGGATTTTGTTAAAGACGGCGATCTCAAAAACATGCACGAGTGGTTGCCGAATATTAAACAAGTCAGCATCCCGAATGCAGGGCACAATGTGCATGTCGACGACCGCAAAGGGTTCCTCGACGCGTTAACCAAATGGTTACAAGGCTGTGGCAGTGTCAAAACTGCGAAGTCGAACCGGCCTAAGCCCGCCGTCGAACCTAAGCAGCACGACTAACAACTCCCAGCGGGCGTGGCGTGGTTGCTTGCAACGGCCTTCATGGTTATGTCTCATGGCTAAGCGATCGCCGTTGCAAGTAACGACAGCACAAAAAGAACTCTTTCAGTTGATTCATTGTTTACTTTTTACACCTTCAAACTTTCACACCTTTATACTTCTTTACCTGCGTAGCTCTCCGAGCGAAGCGGGTTCACACATTTAGTCATGACATCCCGCTCACAGTCCGAGGCCGATACAGTTGCCGCAGCTGGTTTTTCCGAAGTTTACCAACCGGTAAAATCTTATCTGGATGATCTTGATATCTTCCTGCAGTCACAGGTTGAGCAGTTAGAGCCCGAAGTGCAGGAGCATGTGCGCTATGTGTTCGGCCACAGTGGCAAGCGTCTGCGGCCGATGCTAGTCGCTTACAGCGGCTGGCATGGGCCGGCTAAAAACGCTGCCGCCGATCTGGTGGTGTTGGGCTCGGTGATCGAACTGGTGCATTTAGCAACCCTGGTGCATGACGATATTTTGGATGAAGCCGACACGCGTCACCGACAGGAGACAGCGGCCAAGAAATATGGCCCGGCTGCCGCGGTATTGATCGGCGATGTGTTGTTTTCGCACGCGCTCAAACTGGCCTCCGAATTTGAGACCAACGAAGTCTGTCGCACGGTCGCACAGGCGACCTCCCGTGTCTGCGCCGGCGAGATCGCACAGACCTATCAACGCGGCGAGGTGAATTACAGCCGCGAGTTTTACTTCCGCGTGATTCAGCTCAAGACGGCAGAACTGTTTGAAGTATCGTGCCGGCTGGGTGCGAAAATTGCGGGTTACTCCGAAGCATTCAGTGAAGCCGCGGGCTTGTTTGGCCGCCATCTCGGCATCGCATATCAAATCTTCGATGACCTAGTGGACCTCTATGCCGACGAGTCAATGATCGGCAAGACGCTCGGCACCGACCTAGCGAAAGGGAAATTCACGCTACCGCTCCTGCTTCTGCTCGAAAAGCTACCTAAGGAGGAAAGCGACCGCTTGATGGCGCGCTTCAAGGCGGGCGACAAGACCGTGTCGGCTGATTTCACCGCGCGCCTGCACGACTTTCCTATTTTTGACGAGGTGGTCGCAACTTTTGAGGCCGAGCTGAGCAAGGCGACCGCCGCGGTGGCGCCCTTCACGGACCTGCCTCCAGTGGCGAGTCTGCAGCAGATCGCCGAGCTGGTGCGTGCGCAGTTGGGGCGGATTCAGTCGGTGTGAGATGTTAAGTCCAGACTGGTGCGGATTCTAAAACAATCGATAACGCACTTGACTTGCATTAAGCCATGTGGCCCTTTCCACAGCTAATGTTTAAGAATC
The DNA here is from genome assembly GCA_002430605.1 of Opitutia bacterium UBA5964. Classification (GTDB taxonomy): domain Bacteria; phylum Verrucomicrobiota; class Verrucomicrobiia; order Opitutales; family Coraliomargaritaceae; genus Lentimonas. The sequence continues at coordinate 4,807 of DJBY01000134.1, forward strand.
AACAGTCTCGTAGTGCACTGACCCGATATGTATCGGCTGGCCTTGCGCTATTGGTCTTGTTCTTGAACATTGCATTGGTCAGCCCGCAGGTTCACCAAGCGTTGCATACAGATTCCGCAGATCAATCGCATGCTTGCAGTGAGCACCCGCATGAGGTGCCTGCGAATGATTGCGACCACTCCTGTGCCGTGGCATTGTTTGGTCAAGGTGCGATGCCGTTGCAGCCCTTGGTCGAGTTGCCAGAGCGTACTGATGTGATTATTGCGATTATGCCGCAGTCTGCGGAAATCGTCTGGTGTGGACAAGCACTGATACGGCGTTGTAGCCGTGCTCCCCCGATTGAAACGATTGTTTAATCAATACTCCGAGTGCCGCTAGTTGCGGTCTCGTTGCGCGCGTGCGCTGTTCGTTCACGTTTAAAACAATAACATTTTCAATCAATTCAATGAATCACTTTTTTCTTAAAAGCGGTGCACTCGTATGCATCGCACTGGGCTCGGCCCACATTATTAACGCAGAATCGTCCGAAGAGACGGTCTATCAACTCGACGATTACATCGTCTCCGCAGGTCCCAATCTGCGCTCAATCCGGGATTACGCTGCACCAGTCAATGTCGTGACTGCGCAAGAACTTACCCGCCAAAGTGGCAGCAGCCTGGGTGCCGTGCTCGACTGGCAACCCGGCGTGAGTAGCTCTTCCTTCGGTGCCGGCGCGAGCCGCCCGATCTTGCGTGGCTTTGATGGCCCGCGCGTCCGTATTTTGGATGCGGGTCTTGAGGCAATGGATGTTTCCGATACCAGCCCAGACCATGCAGTGACGCTTGAGCCACTGCTGACTGAACGTGTTGAAGTCCTGCGTGGCCCAAGTACATTGCTGTATGGCAGCTCCGCGATCGGCGGCGCAGTGAATGTCATCGGTAAAGAAATGCCGCGTCAACGAGTCGACCCGAAGGGCTACGAAGGTGCGCTTGAGGCGCGCCGCGATTCGGTTTCAGGTGGCGACACGCTTGCGGGTTATGCCACCGTTGGCGACGCTGATTGGGCACTGACTATTACCGCTGTAGATCGTGATGCGGATGATTACGAGATTCCTGGCGACGCGCAGGAGGACGATGCAGAAGGCGATACACTCGAAAACAGTTTCGTCGAAACGGAGCAGTACTCAGTGGGTGCCAGCTGGTTCTTCAGCGAAGAGAATCGTATCGGCTTCAGCTTTTCGAACTACGAAACTCGCTACGGTGTGCCGGGCCATGGGCATCATGAGGGTGAGGAGGAAGAGGAAGAGGACGAAGAGTCGGTGGCGATTGACATGGAGCGCAAGCGCTACGACATGGAGCTGGAGCTGGTCGACGTGAACGATTGGATCGAAGCCCTCCGCTTGCGCCTAGGCTACACCGATTACGCGCACTCTGAATTGGAAGGCGAGGAGGTTGGCACTGTCTTTGAACGCGAAGGTTGGGAGCTGCGTGCCGAGGCCGCGCACAGCCCATGGTGGGTGATCGACGAAGGTGTGATTGGCCTCCAAGTTTCGGATGTGGACTTCTCCGCGGAGGGCGCCGAAGCGTTTACACCGCAATCTACAACCAAGACGCAGGCGCTCTTTGTCAGCGAACATATCCACGGCGATGTCTTGCACTATGAGTTTGGTGGACGCATGGAGCGCACGGACATTGCAGAAGATAAGAACCAGCGCAGCTACGACGAGCTGGCGATCAGCCTCGCAGCCGGAGCAACCTGGCACATTGATGAGGCGAACTCGCTGGCATTGGTGTTGCAACGCTCGCAGCGCAATCCGACTTCGACCGAGCTGTATGCCGAGGGCCCGCACTTGGCGACCAGCCAATATGAATTTGGTGGTGCCGACTTGAAGCAGGAAACTGCGTATGGCGTGGACCTGACCTACCGTACTACACATGAAAACTGGCAAGCAGAAGTCTCACTGTTCTACACCTACTTCGATGATTATATCTTTTCTGAGGAGCGTGAAGATGAGAAGATTGATGAGCTGCATGTATATGATTTCAACGCCATCGATGCCGAGTTCTACGGAATTGAGGCGCAGCTGGATTATACGCTGATTGAGAACGAGGGCAATCGACTGTTGCTTAGCCTGATGGGCGATTGGGTGCATGCGACCAACGAAGATACGGGCGATGATCTGGCTCGGATTCCACCGATGCGGATTGGCTCGCGCCTCAGCTGGGCCACAGGCAACTGGGACTCCGGCGTCGAGCTGCGCTATGCTTTCGAGCAGGATAATACTGGACCGGAAGAAACATCGACGGACGATTACTTGAAATTAAACTTAGATGTGAATTACCGGTTGGACCTAGGGGATGGGATCACTGCAGTGCTTTTCGCACGTGCTGAGAATCTGCTCGACGAAGAGATTCGTCATCACACTTCCTTCGTTAAAGAGGAAGCTGCACTGCCGGGCCGTAATTTAACCATTGGTGCTCGCGTGGAGTTTTAAGCAAACGATTTAATCGTTGGTTGATTTAGCAACGCGGGGTTCCGAGAGGGCCCCGCGTTTTTTGCTGATTTGATACGAGCGATGTTTCACTATTGATCGATAGCGATCGATGCATTGGATTGATGCTGTGTTAAATCCGAGCATACTTACGCGCATAACTGAGGCACTGAAGAAGAGTGGGGCCCGTATGACTAAAAAGCGCGCCCAAATCCTAACAGCGATCGGGTCATTCAGCCGGCCAGTCTCGGCCGAAGAGATTCGCCAGCAGGCCGGGCTGCCTCCTAGTGACTTAGTGACCGTGTATCGAAATTTGGAGGCGTTTGAAGCGATCCAAGTATTGCAACGTATCCCGATGGAAAGCGGCGCGCAGTTATTTGAGCTTACGGAGCCAGGTGCGCATTACCACCATTTGATCTGCCGAGTCTGTCACCAAGCAGAGCGGCTTGACATATGCGTTGGGGCTGAAGTCGAAGATCAGGCAACCACTCGAGGTTACACTGGAGTGACTCATTTGCTAGAGGTTTATGGAGTGTGCGGGGCCTGCGCCCGTGCTGCATGTTAGCTGTAGCCGGCGGGTCTCAGCAGTATCCTCAAGCGCTGTGCTAATGAGCACATGCGCTGCGACGACACAGTCGATAATTACGAACGTGGGCACTTGCGAGGAATAGGCCACCAAGGGTATTGATCCATGCCGCAATGCTCAACGGTTGTGCATCCTCTCCAATCCCACGTACGCAGTGCTGGCAATGTGCGCCCGCAAGCAACTCATCGGCAGGCGTATGCCCGCGTTCATAGATCAAGGCTGCAATGAGTATGCATAGACCAATGGCACTGATAATAAACACCCACTTATCTTTGTGCTGACGGCAACCCATGAAGATCGCAAAACTCGTTGTCGGAATGACCAAATACAGCATCCATAAATGGAAATTTTGATGCACTAAAAAGGAAGTCGCAACAATCGGCAGCAAGACGATAATGATAGGCGTGAGCAGGCAGTGGATCGCACATACGGCAGCCATACTAATCGCAATTTTGTCTGCCCATCCGTGTGATTTACACTGTTCATTAAGTCCGCTCATGATTGGGGCCTTTAATGAAAGTCACTTTCGATAGCGTCAACCCCAAAAGAATCAACTCTGAGATTACTGAGGTATTTGTTTGGCAAGCGCCGCTTCCCATGCCGTACGACGCTCATCCGAAAAGCCCGAGATACGACCTTCGTCGAAGTCGATCATGTCCATCACGCTGTCGACTACGCCGATCATTTCAGGGTGGCCCATGTTGGTCAGCGATTCGGCGAGGAATTCGCGGCCCATTTTAGTTTGTCCCTTATGGGTGACTTCGCGGTTCCACTCGACGGCCTTGAGGTCGTCAGGAAAGATTTCCCCCAGCAGGCAATCGAGTTCGATTTCGTCGTCGCCTGCGGCTTCGACGGCGGCCAACACTTGCTTGGGATCAATGCCGAGGTGCATGGAGAGGAAGCGGTCAAAGCCGCGGCAGAAGTTTTTCTGGTATGACTTTGGCAGCTCGCCAGCCAGATGTTTGCGGCACTTGGCAATAAAGCGGGGTAAGTGCAGTAGCCCGCAGGGATGCGGTTGAAACGGAGAGGGGAGGTCGAAGCAAATTTCGCCAGTAGGTCCGAGGTCTTGGTCAGTCATGATGTGGGTATGAAAGTGTGAAGGTGGGAAGGTGCAAAGGTAAAAGTTGTCGTCCGCGGCGGTGAGGATTGTTGAGTGACGAAAAACGATGATTGGAATAATTTCAGGGTCTGGCATATCTGGTTGGATAGTTATGATGCTGCACTTTATGAAAACACCCGTTGTCCTCTTTGCTTTGTTTATTTGGTTCGTCACTGCTCCAAGTCTGTTGCGCGCGGCGCCAGAGGTGGTGGGGGCTGTCACGGTTGAATTAATCGCCGAGACGACGACGGTGGTGCCGGGCGAACGCTTTAATGTGGCATTGGATTTTAAGCTGGAGCCGCATTGGCATCTTTACTGGAAAAATCCGGGTGCGAGCGGTCTGCCAGTGGAGATCGAGTGGCAGCTGCCCGCAGGCTTGAGTGCGGGTGAGATTCAGTGGCCGGCGCCGGAGCGGATCGAGTTGGGTGGCCTGATGAACTATGGCTACGAGGATGCGGTGACCTTGGTTGTGTCGATTCAGGCCGCGCAGGATTTTGATTTGGGCACTGCAGTGCCGATTCAGGCCGAGGTATCGTGGTTGGTCTGCGAGCAATTTTGTATGCCAGGGGATGCGAGTCTTAGCCTTGAGCTGACTGCTGGATCTGAAGCGGTGAAGAGTGCCGAGGCGCCGGCGTTTGACGCGGCTCGTGCGCGTTTGCCAGAGCCGACTGCCCCGTGGCGCGTGTCGGCGGTGGTTGAGGCGAAGGACTTGGTGCTGACGATCGAGCAGGCGGATGGTGTCGCGATCCCGAGTGATTTGTACTTTTATGCGGACAAGGGGGGCATAATAGAACCGAGCGCCCTGCAGATATTAAGTTCGGTTGGCGAGGGACAGGTGCAATTACGTGCAGAGCTCGACGTGGCGCAGTGGCAGGAGCCGAGTGCTGCCGTCGCGGGTGTCTTACAATCAGAGTCGGGCAACTGGTCGATCAAGCTAGCGATGAGGGACGCTGCAGGGGCAGCAACCGAATCGTTGGCGGGCGAAGTGCCGCGCGCGACTGGCTTTGAGGGATTTTTGCTGAATCTCGGGCTGCCAGGTTGGTTGCTGTTGGCGTTCCTCGGTGGTTTCATTTTGAACGTGATGCCCTGCGTGTTGCCAGTGCTGTCGCTCAAGGTGTTTTCGTTGCTTAAGCATTCGGGGCAGTCGCGTGCGCAGGCGTTGCTGCATGGTGGTGCGTATACCGCCGGCGTGGTGGCAAGTTTTCTGGCGTTAGCGGGCGTGCTTTTGGCGCTGCGTTCGGTGGGCGAACGTATCGGCTGGGGGTTTCAATTGCAGAGCCCGAGCTTCGTGGTGGTGCTGACGTTGGTATTCTTCTTATTTGCGCTGAATTTGATGGGTGTGTTTGAGGTCGGCACAAGCCTCGTCGGTGCGGATACCAAGGTGTCGAAACGTAACGATGCGCTCGGTTCGTTCGGCATGGGTGTATTGGCGGCGGTGGTTGGTGCGCCGTGCATGGGGCCGTTGGTGGCTTCGGTGAGCGGCATCGCAGTACAGACCAATGCAGCCACGGGGTTACTGATTTTTGGAGTGATGGGCTGCGGGCTCGCTTCGCCGTTTTTGTTTTTGTCGATCTTCCCGAAGTTGGTCGCTTACTTGCCCAAGCCTGGCGTCTGGATGGAGTCGGTGAAGCAATTCATGGGCTTCCTGTTGATGGCGGCGGTGGTGTTTCTGGCATTGGTGGCTGGGCGTCTCGGTGGTGTCGATGCGGTGATCGCGCTGTTGATCGCGTTGCTGATTGCTGGTTTGGCGGCGTGGATTTATGGGCGTTGGTCGGTGCCGGTAAAGCCGAAGCGCACGCAGCGATTCGCGCAGGGCATCAGTTTGACTCTGCTCGTGTTTGCGACTGCGACTGCAATTAATGAGACCAAAGCTGCGTATGAAAGTTTTGAAACTGGCGGGGCAGTTTCGAAGGATGGGCAATGGCAACCGTGGTCTAGTGAACGTGTTAGAGCGGAGCTGGCTGCGGGTAAGTCGGTGTTTATTGATTTCACCGCGAGCTGGTGCCTGATTTGTCAGGTGAACAAGAAAGTGGCCACGCATACGGCGGCGACTGAGGCCTTATTTGATGAATATG
>DJBY01000134.1:11257-11459 GCA_002430605.1 Opitutia bacterium UBA5964
TGTATGTGCTGTATGCGCCGGATGGTGCAGTGACGGTGCTACCGCAGAGCTTGACCCATGGAATAGTGCGTGAAGCGGTTGAAAAAGCACTGAAGTAAGGCTTACTATCTTGAGCTTAAGGGTCAAAGCGGCTTTTAGTCGCTTATTGCCTGTTAAATCCAAAGCGGCGGCAAGCCGTGTCGACTGTCATGAACCAATACAA
>DJBY01000134.1:11704-21543 GCA_002430605.1 Opitutia bacterium UBA5964
CCTGACTTTGTCTTAACCGATAGCGCTGGAGTTGAGCGTCAGATCTCCGATTTCAAAGGGCAGTATGTAGTCCTCGAATGGACGCGGCACAATTGTCCGTTCGTGATAAAGTATTATGAAAACGGCGATATGCAGGCCCTGCAGAAAGAGCTGACAGATGCCGATGTTATTTGGCTGCAGGTCGCGTCGTCTGCCGAGGGCCAGGCGGGGTATTTGACCGCGGTCCAGGCAGAGGCTGTGCGCGAAGCGACCAAGACGCACTCGACTGCCTTGTTATTCGATAGGGATGGCAAAGTCGGGCGCGCCTATGGTGCGCGCACCACGCCGCATATGTTTTTGATTAATCCGGAGGGCCTGGTGATCTACCAAGGCGCGATTGATAGTATCAAATCTGCCAAGTCTGAGGATATTGCAAAGGCCACCAATTATGTGCAGGCCGCGTATGCCAGCGCCAGCGCCGGCGAGCCGATTGAGAAGTCAACTACCACGCCGTATGGCTGTGGGGTAAAGTATTAGTCACTTCGCTGGCTTTTGGCCGAAGTAGACCACTCCAACAAGCGTCGATAGTAGTGCCATTTGTAATACACGATGCTGGCGATGATGGCGCCGAGGGTGTCGGCGATCCAGTCGTCTAGCTCGACGGCGCGCCCAACGGTGAAGGATTGCCGGTATTCATCCAGCGCGCCGTACAGTGAAAGTAGCGCGATGGTAATGCAGACGCCTCGCCAGCCCTTGTTGAAAATACGTGGAATGCGTAGCACCGCAGTGGCAAGTAGACCGAAGACGAGGAGGTGCGCGAGCTTATCGTAAGAAAAGTCGAAGCTCGGCACGGCGAGATGCGTGGTGCTCGAGGCCATGAAAATGGCAAAGACGATGGCGAGTGGCCAGATGTGGTGACGTTGGGCTTTCAGATTAGTGTGTGGGTAGCCAGAAGCGGAAGGTGCTGCCGGCGGGAGAGGATTCGACGAGCTCAATGTCGCCATGGTGGTCACGCAAGATGCGCTTACTGATGGAGAGTCCGAGGCCAGTGCCACCAGGGCGATGCGTGAGGAAGGATTCGAAGATGTCGGGCTGTATGCTCTCTGGAATGCCGGGACCGTTGTCGCGAATGATGAAGGCTGCTTGCGAGTGATCGCCAACACAGGTGATTTCAATGCGTCCGCCTTCAGGCATCACTTGAGTGGCATTGAGGATCAGGTTGAGCATGACTTGTTGAATCTGGCCTTTGTTGACTTCAATCAAGAGGGCCTGCGGAGGTGGCTCGTAGGCAATCTCGATTTTACTCTGATGTAGTTTGAAGCGCACCAGTCGCAGGGTATCTTCGATCAGATTGTTGAGATCGAAGCGTGCGTGCGCGCCTTGGCGGTTGCGCCCGAAGTCGAGCACGCGGCTGACGATTTCTTCCAGCTGATTGAGTTTGTCGCCGATCACAGTGATGTCGGTTTGGCGATCGTCGCCTGTTGCGAACTGTAGGTCGAGTGATTCGAACAGTAATTTAATGACGGTGAGCGGATTGCGTATTTCATGCGCGATCTCGGCGGTGAGCATGCCGAGAGTGGTGAGCTTTTCGTTCTGGCGCAGTGAATCTTCGGAGCTAAAAATACGCGAGTAGAGACGGGCGTTTTGAATCGCGATGGCACCGATTTGCGCAAGTGTGGCAAAGACTTTTTTCTCGTCGTTGTTGAAGCGGTGCTGGTGGGTGGTGTAGGCGTTGAGTAGGCCGATCGCTTTGTTATTAAAAATAATCGGTGTGGCGAGCATGGAGACGAGACCTTCGCTTTGCACGAGGTGGATGAAATCGTTCTCGACGGTAAAGGGCAGGTCGGCGACTTCGATTTGTTTGTGTCGATGAATGGCTGCACCAAAGGAACTTTCCTCGATCGGGAAGCTGACTTGCGCGTCGATCTCGCCTCGGGGGCCGACCATGGAGTGGAGCTTAAGCTGCTCATGGTCAGGTGTGAGTAGAAACAGCGCGCAACTGTGGCAGTTCATGAGTTGGCGACCTTCACGGGCGAGGCCGCGGAGCACTTCGTCTTGTTCGAGTTCGCCGACCAGCCCTTGCCCCATGTTGATGAGTGACTCGAGCTGATGTGCTTTGGCGCGGAGCTGCTGAATCAGCCACAGCCTGGAGACCACCCGGCTGGCTTCATTGGTCAAGAGGGTGAGTATTTTGAGCGATTGGTCGTCGAAGGCACTTAGTTGTTCGCTATCGATGTTGACCACCCCGATCACGACTCCGCGGTCTTCCATCGGCACGGCCATTTCAGAGCGGACGCTTGAGCGGACAGAGATGTAGCGCGGCTCTTGACTGACATCCGGCACGATGATGGAGCGCCCATGCAGTGCGCACCATCCGGTGATGCCTTGGCCGAGGGCGAGGTCCAGATCGCTCCATTCTTCGGTGAGCCCATGCGAGACTTCCAATTCGAGTCGATGGGTGTCGGGGTTGATCAAAGCGATCGAGGCGCTGCTGGGCTGTAGGACGGTGATGATCTCTTGGAGGATCAGGGCGAGGGCTTCTTTGGGCTCTTCGGTATCAGATACCAGGCTGCTGATTCGGTAGAGTGAATCGATGGCAGTGCGCTCGGTCTTATTAGCTTTCATCGTAATGAGTGGTTCGACGGTCGCGAATATCTATTCGTTGATGATGGCATTTAGTTTCACGCGTAATTCCGATAGGTTTTTGGCACTGATCGGCTCTCGGCCATTAATCTTATCGATGTGGAAGGTGTCGATGGCGATGCCACGCTCTGTGGCAATACGTGCGAAGCTAATGTCGAACCCTCTGGAATAAATATGTCGGGCGAGTCCGTACAGGAGACCAATTCTGTCTTCTGCTTGCACCTCAATAATCGTGTGGTTGATTGAGGGCTCATGGTAAATATCGAGCTTTGGTGGAATTGGCGCCGGCAGAATGCCGCGCAGCTTTTTCTTCTGACTTTTTACTTTGGCTTCCATGCGCTCGATTTCGCCAGTGAGACGCCTGCCATGGATGAGGGCATCTTCGATATGTGTCTGGAAAAGAGAGTGTGCTTTTTCGTTGGTGACCGCTCCGCCCTCCGGGTCCATGATGTAGAAGGTATCGATGGAAATATTGTCAGAGCGGGAGATCGCTTTGGTGCTGATGATGTTGACGCCAGCTAAGGTGAGCGCGCCTGCCAGGTTGTAGAACAGACCTGCGCGGTCCCACGTGACAATATTGACGACAGTCATATTGAGGTCGATATCGTTGCTCCAGTCAATGATAGGGGCGAGTGTCCCAGCCGGATCTGCTTGTTGGATTTGAGCGAGCAACTGGTTGACCATGCGCAGGTGGAGCTCGATTTCGCTGGGCTTGGTGTAGATGAAATATCGCTCTGGCAAGCGGTCGAAGTGGGCTTCGATCTCATCCTTGGCGACGCCTTCGATCTCGTGGGTGAGCATCTGTTGCTGGCGACTTTCTTTGAGGTCCTTGCGCTTCTGTTCGACGACGTCCTTGTTTTCGAATTGCTCTAGAGTCCGCTGATACAGAGTCCGATGCATGGTGTCTTTGTAGTCGTTCCAGAGAGTCGGCGCTGTGCCGCGGGCATCGCAGTAGGTATGAACGTAGAGGAAGCGGAGTTTCTCTGGGTCTTCGATGAACTTCGCAAAAGTGTGTGCGGTCTCTGGGTCATCGAGATCAAAACGCTGCCAGATGCGGGACATGGCCAAGTGATGGCGGATGATAAATAGAATTTGCTCCTGCTGCTCGTCACTGACGTCGAAACGTGTGAGGATCGGCTGAGCGATACGGACGCCGTTGACATCGTGCCCTTTGACGCCTTCGGCCTTGCCGATGTCGTGTAGTAGAAGAATCAGATAGAGCAGCAGCGGGTCGTCATTTTTACGTAGTGCGGTCTCATAGGCAGTGTCGACGGGAGTGTTTTTTTGGAAGACAGCATCGAGATGTTTGATCGTGCGCAAGACGTGCTCATCCGCAGTATAGCGATGGTAGTATTCATGCTGAACCATGCAAGTGAGCTGGCCGAACTCGGGCAAATAGCGTTCGAGCACCCCGAGTTGATGCATCAGGTTTAGGATCGGGTAAACTTCGCCAGGATTCCTGAGGATGGAGCAAAAGCTCTTTGCCGCTGAAGGGTGATTGATGAGATCATGATCAATCAATGGCAGCGAGCGTGAGATGCGAAACGTCAGGTCGGGGTGCAGTTTGGCGCCGAACTGTTGCATTAAATGAAAGACTCGTATCAGGCGTAAGGGGTCATCGGTGAAGACTGATTTTTGCTCAGGAGAAAGCACCTTGTCCTGCAAGATGAAGCCATCGACGCGTTTGAGTGGCAGGTGTTGATGGGCGCGCAGGGCTTCGCGGAAAGTGATGCTGCCCGAGCTGCGTGGATCATCTTCGCTGGAGAGGGCGAGTCGTTCTTTGAGGAGCTCGCTGGTGTGGTAGATCGTGCGCGCGGCGGTGTAGTAGTCCTTCATGAACGCCTCAACGCGCTCGAATATATCCTCCTGCAGGTAGCCGAGCCCCGCGGCGACCGTGGGTTGTTGCTCGAGGTCGAGCTTGTCCGTCGGGCGTCGATTCTGCAGGTGCAGTTCGGTGCGTGTGCGCAGGAGGAAATCGTAAGCGGCTTCCATTTCGTTGCGCAGGTGCTGGCGCAACAGTTTGGCTTTGTTGATCTCTTTAAACGAGCCGTAGCCGAACTTGATATTGGCCATCCATAGGATGTTTTGATAATCTCGCAGTCCACCGACGCCGTTCTTGATGTCGGGCTCTTGCAGGTAGACCGTGTTGCCAAACTTCGCGTGGCGGCCGCGCTCGTCGGCGAGGCGTTGTTGGATGTAGGCCCTAGAGTTTTCCTTTTTGCAGTAGTTGCTGAAGCGCGCCTGCATGTCGAGATAGAGCGGGTCGGAGCCACAGATGATGCGTGATTCGAGAATCGCGTTTTTCGATTGGATTTCGCTCTTCGCCTCTTCGATGGCTTCCTTGGCATTGCGCGAGGCGTGGCCGACTTTCCAACCTAAGTCCCAGAGTGGGTAGAGGATTTCTTCGGCGAGCACTTCCTGAAACTTGGCAAAGTGCTTACCTGAAATCTTCTCGGGATAGAGAAACATGATGTCGATGTCGCTGTGTGGGTTGAGCTCTTGGCGCCCGTACCCGCCGGTCGCGAGCACCGCCATCTTGCAGGGCAGTGGGCCATGCTCGGTGGTATACAGATTGAGCGCGGCGAGGAATAGATTTTCGATTACCACGTCGACCACCGCTGCGCGCGCTTGACAAACCTCTAGGCCAGGGGCGCCTTTTTTGTGGTAGCGCTTGAGCATTTTGTTCTCTAGCTCGATGTAGCGCTTGTAAGCCGGCAATTGCTGGCTTCGCGAAACCCCAGGATCAAACACCAGGCGCTTTTGCGCATGCTTATGCAAGCGTCGAAAGAGAGGATTGTCTTGAATAGGCATAGGCCGAAAAAAGCAGGAAGGCGTTAAAAGTGTGGCTGCGTGCGTGCGACTGCATAGAAACCCCATTTTTGGCGCGTCCGTCAAGTGAGTTTGCGCCCTGGAGCACTCGAAATAAGTGAGATCGGTCAATCGTTTGACGAAATGTGGGCCTTTTTTTTTGACGGCACGCGGATATTGACTACTGGTTCTGCTCCGCAATCGCGCAGAAACCACAAATATTACAAATTATGCAAATCGCAGACGGCACAGTAGTCGCAATGGACTACGCCCTTAAAGATGACGAAGGAACTTTGATTGATCAGTCCCAGCCGGGGCAACCAATGGTCTATCTCCACGGTCATGGTAACATCATTCCAGGCCTCGAGGCTGCCCTCGCAGGTAAACTCGTTGGCGAGACTGCAGAAGTGCGCGTCGATCCAGAAAATGGCTATGGCGAGGTAAATCCAGCATTGGAGCAAGTCGTGCCGAAGGATCGTTTTCAAGGCGTCGAAGACCTTCAGGCGGGCATGCAGTTTCAAGCCAACACTGACCAAGGCCCTGTCTCGGTTCGTGTCGTTAAAGTCGACGACGACGATGTCACTGTCGACGGCAACCACCCGCTCGCAGGCAAGCACCTAAACTTCAACGTGACGATCCAAGAGGTTCGCGCGGCGACTGAGGAAGAGATCGCACATGGCCACATTCACCAAGGCGGCGGATGCTGCGGTGGTGGTGCAGATAAACAAGGCGGTTGCTGCAACGACGAGCCAGAGAGCCAAGGCGGATGCTGCAACGATGAGCCAGAGAGCGAAGGCGGATGCTGCAGCTCGGAAGAGTCAAAGGCTGATGGACAAGGCGGCTGTTGCTCCCAATAAGTGGGCTTGCCAACATGGCAAAGCTTGCTAGCTAAGCGCTAAATTCCCCCGAAGCCCTCGTTTCACGACGAGGGCTTTTTTTGGGTCTAAATTGTAGGTGCTCCGCTGATCGGATGTCTCAAAAAATAGAATTTTCTTGGTTGTAGCAACGGCGCTCTGCCGCCGTGTTCCGTATTTCTGGGCAAAGACAGTAAACTAAAGCGAACGCCTCGGCTGCACCCAAGGGCATAATAAAGCGAGGCGGCTACATCCTAGAAAGGAAAACTTCGGGAGGTTGGGGAAGTCTTCGTGCTTAATTGCGAGCCAGCCCCTACGTGTTCTTTAATACCCTCGATTTGGCGAAAGCCACTTTTCAGTCTTTTCCAAATCGAAGCCTTTGCGCTGTGCGTAGTCTTCGAACTGGTCTTTGGCCATTGGCCCGACTTGAAAGTATTTGGCTTCGGGGTGGCCGAAGTAGAGGCCGCTGACGGCGCTGCCGGGATTCATCGCAAAGCTTTCGGTGAGGCTGGCGCCGCAGTTGGCTTCGGCGTCGAGTAGCTTCCAGATCATCTCCTTTTCGGTGTGATCGGGTTGGCTCGGGTAGCCGGATGCTGGACGGATGCCACGGTATTCTTCTTTGATGAGTTGCTCGTTGCTAAGTGTTTCATCGGACGCATAGCCCCAGAGTTCTTTACGCACGCGAGCGTGGGTGTATTCTGCGAGCGCTTCGGCAAATCGGTCGCCGAGGGCTTTGACCATGATCGAGCTGTAGTCGTCGTGTGCGTCTTCGAATTCTTGCGCAAATGTATCCACACCTTCTATACAGCATGCGAAGGCACCGCAGGTATCGACTTGGCCAGACTCTTTGGGTGCGACGAAGTCGGCGAGGGCGTAGTAGGTGTCACCTTTTACTTTTTTCTTTTGTTGGCGCAAAGTGTAGAAGGTGCCGATGGTTTGGCCTGCGTCATCGTAGAGTTCGACATCGTCGCCCACGGAGTTGGCAGGGAAGAGGCCGACCACGCTGCGGGCGCGGAAGCGTTTTTCGTCGATGATGCGTTTGAGCAGCGCTTGGGCATCGGCAAGGATGACGCGCGCCTGTTCGCCGTATTTCTTGTGCTCAAGAATCTTTGGATACACGCCCTTGAGCTCCCACGTCCAGAAGAGTGGCGAGTAGTCGAAGTATTCGTTGAGCTCCTGAAGATCGATGTGGTCGCCGACGGTGATACCTGGGGCGTTGGGTGCTTTGAGCTGCGCGTTGGCCCAGTCGCAACTGTAACGCTTGGCTTGTGCCTCTGCGAGTGGCAGGAAGTCGGTGGCCTTGTTGTTGGCGGCAAAGCGGATGCGTTGCTGCTCTTGATCGGCGCTGATTTCGGCGACGTAAGCGTCGCGTGTCTTTGGGTTGAGTAGGCTATTGCAAACCTCAGTGACGAGGGATGCATCGCCGACGCGCACGACGGGGTGGTTGTAGTGCGGAGCGATTTTGATCGCGGTGTGCGCCTTGCTGGTGGTGGCACCGCCGATCAGTAGCGGTTGCGTGAAGCCGCGCTTTTTCATTTCATCAGCGTTGAAGATCATCTCATCGAGTGAGGGTGTGATCAGGCCAGAGAGACCGATAATGTCGGCGCCCCATTCTTGCGCTTCTTTCAAGATCGCGTCGCAGGAGACCATGACGCCGAGGTCTTTGACTTCGTAATTATTACACGCGAGCACCACGCCGACGATATTTTTGCCGATGTCGTGCACGTCGCCTTTCACCGTAGCGATCAGGAATTTACCCGCAGAGGAGCTCTCGGTGGAATCGCCCTTTTCGGCTTCCATGAATGGCAGTAGGTGCGCGACGGCACGCTTCATCACGCGGGCGCTCTTGACGACCTGCGGTAGGAACATGTCACCATCACCGAACAGTTTACCGACGACCTTCATGCCGTCCATCAACGGACCTTCGATGACGTGGAGCGGGCGTGGGTATTTGAGGCGGGCCTCTTCGGTGTCGGCGTCGATGTGCGCGACGATGCCTTTGACCAGCGCGTGCGAAAGGCGTTGTTCGACGGTGCCGTTACGCCATTCGTCTTTTAGCTCAGCCGTTTTTTTTTCCGCAGCGGCAGGCACTGCGCCACTCCCGGATTTGAGAAAAGCTTCCAGCACTTCAGGATTCTTTTCTTTGGTGGCACGCTCGAAGAGTTCACGCAGGATGTTCATGCCTTCCAGCATGGCTGCGTTGATACGTTCTTCGGCCGTGCCAGTGCCAAGGGTGATTGTGCCGGCCTTGATGGCTTCGGCAAAATCGATGAGTTTTTCGGTGGCTTCGTCGCTGCGGTTGAGCAACACGTCTTCGACCAGCACCTTGAAGGCAGGGTCGATCTTATCGTAGTCCATCAACATGCCAGGATTGACGATGGCCATGTCGAGGCCTTTCGCGATGCCGTGATGCAGGAACGCGGCGTGCATGGCTTCGCGCACCGGGTTGTTACCACGGAAGGCGAAAGATACATTTGAGAGACCGCCGCTGGTGCGTGCGCCCGGGCAGCGTTTTTTGACTTCCTCCACCGCCTCGATGAAATCGACGGCATAGTTGTTGTGTTCCTCCATGCCAGTGGCAACCGTGAGCATATTGAGGTCGAAAATGATGTCCTGCGGGTCCATGCCGACTTCTTCGGTGAGGATCTTGTAGGAGCGCTCAGCGATGGCGATTTTGTCGTCGCGTGTTGCGGCTTGGCCCTTTTCGTCGAACGCCATGACGATGGTCGACGCGCCATAGCGCATGATCTTCTTGGCCTGTGCGCGGAACTCGTCTTCGCCGCCCTTGAGGCTGATGGAGTTGACGATACACTTGCCCTGCACGCATTTGAGACCTGCTTCGATGACCGACCACTTGGAGCTATCGATCATGATAGGCACCTTGCAGATGTCGGGCTCGGAGGCCACGAGGTTGAGGAAGCGAGTCATGCAGGCTTCGCCGTCGAGCATGCCTTCGTCGAAATTGATGTCGATGATCTGCGCGCCCTTCTCGACCTGCGAGAGCACGATGGCGAGTGCGCCAGTGAAGTCGTCGGCTTTGATCAGCTTTTTGAAAAGCGGGGAGCCAGTTACGTTGGAGCGCTCGCCGACATTGACGAACGGGGTTTCGCCCATGATGATGTTGAAGGCTTCGAGTCCGCTCAAGCGCTGTGCTGGCACGGCAGTTGGGATCGCGCGTGGCGTGTATTGGCTGACCTCTTGCACAATGGCAGCGATGTGATCGGGCGTGGTGCCGCAGCAACCGCCGACCATGTTGACCAGGCCATCCTTGGCAAAGCCACCGACGGCGCTACCAGTGTGGGCGGGTGTTTCGTCGTAACCCGTAGCGGCCAACGGATTCGGCAGGCCGGCATTTGGATAGACGTGCACGTAAGTGTCGGCCACGCGGGACAGTTCCGTGAGGAACGGACGCATGAGGTCCGCGCCGAGGGCACAGTTCAGGCCAACACAGAGTGGTTTGGCATGACGGATCGAGTTCCAGCAAGCTTCAACGGTTTGACCGGATAGGGTGCGGCCGGATTTGTCGGTGATAGTGACCGAGATGATCACCGGCAG
>DJBY01000134.1:21739-27143 GCA_002430605.1 Opitutia bacterium UBA5964
ACGAGGTCTTCGACTTGCTCGTAGTAGGCTTTGTAAAGTTCGTCGTAGCTAGTCGCGCGGTATTCTGGACGGTTGACGTCGGGCGAAAGGGAGCAGGTGCGATTGGTCGGTCCAATGGCGCCAGCGACAAAGGTCGGGCGGCCTTGTTCCTCGGAGACGGCATCGGCCACGCGGCGGGCGAGCTTGGCGGACTCGATGTTGATATCGCGCACGCGGTGCTCGAGGCCGTAGTCAGCTTGTGCGATGGTGGTACCAGAAAAGGTGTTGGTCTCGATGATGTCCGCGCCTGCTTCAAGGAATTGGCGGTGGATGGTCTCGATAATGTCCGGGCGGGTGATGCTGAGCAGGTCGTTGTTGCCCTTCAGGTCGCCTTTGTCGCTGTCGAACGACGCATTGCGGAAATCCTTCTCCTCCAACTTATATTGCTGGATCATGGTACCCATCGCGCCGTCAAGAAAGACGATGCGCTCTGCAAAGAGGTCGGCGAGGAGCTGACCTTTGGCGGTCAGTGGTTTATTGGAAGTATTCTGGCTCATGAAATATAAGTATCAACATATCATTATATATTGATATGTTATGGCAAGCTTAGACTATGCATTATGATTTGCGGCGAATCAGCAAAATAATTGGGTGATGTGGCTCAAACTTAAAATAGTTGCTGGCGTGAATGTCGAGAGTGTGCAGTGATTTGAACATGGATGTAGATGCACGGATATCAAAAGAATGGCGTCGCCGGATGTTGTTTATGCTTTTCATGGTTTCCACGATTGCGGCGTGGTTTTTGTACGACGGCTATGTGGTATGGCCCAACGAGGCGGAGCGGCATGCCGAATTTGTCGAGATTGAGGAGGCGCTGGTTGAGTCTGGTAAGATTGAAGCAGTGGCGCATCAGGCGCACGATGCTAAGGTGAATGAATACCTGCGCATCGAGTGGGAGCGCCATGCCAAGCAGGCGGGCTACACGCGCGACATGCCGAAGGAGCGCACTGATGCGTCGATTCGTGAGCAGCGCATGATCGGTTGGGTGATGATGACTGGTAGTGCTTTGTTTGCGCTGTGGATTGGTTGGAATCACAAACTTCGCGTGCAGGCTGAGGGCGAAGTGGTGATTGGCACATCTGGGCAACGCGTCGAGTTAGACTCGATTGTTAAGATCGACCGCAAGCAATGGGACAAAAAGGGCATCGCCTACGCGATCTACGAGGTCGATGGCAAGCCGCGCCGCCTTACATTGGATGATCACAAATTTTCTGGCTGTGAGGCCATCATTCTTGAGGCTGAGCGCCGGATTAAACAACGAAACGAGCAGGAATCTTAATCGCGCAATCGCTCGACATTCGTTTTCGGGCATCTAGTGCTTGAGTCATATGAATCATCTCCGCGAACAATTTCCTAATATTCCTGAAGCGTCCTGGCCGGTGCTAGAGCGCTGGGCGGTGCTGCTGCGTGAGTGGAATGAGAAGATTAACCTGATCTCGCGTAAGGATATTGAACACCTAGAGGATCGTCACCTTTCGCATTGCCTCGCGATTACCAATCACCTGAAGCTGATGAACGGCACGCGGATCATGGATGTCGGCACGGGCGGTGGCTTTCCTGGCATCATTATGGCGATCTGCTATCCGCAGGCGCATTTCACTTTGATCGATTCGATTGGTAAGAAGATCACGGTGGTGCAGGATTTGATCGCCCAGCTTGGCTTAAAAAATGCCGAAGCCAAGCAGATCCGAGCTGAGGAAGTCAGTAAGCAGTTCGATTTCGTCACAGGTCGTGCGGTGAAAAACCTGCCCGAGTTTTTCATGTGGATTAAGAACAACGTTCGTCGTGGTGAGAAGAACACAATCCCGAATGGTGTGCTCTACTGGAAGGGCGGCGAAATGGATGACGAGTTGGAAGTGCTTGGCATTCGCCCGCGCAAAGTCATCAATTTGGAAGAGACGTTTACGGATCCTTATTTTGAGCAGAAATATATCCTACATTTCGATGCCCGCGATGTGCAACGCGCTCGCAAGCCGCCGAGAGTGGAGCAGTAATTGCGGAACTTTGAAAGTGCTGTGCGCGCTGGTTACTATGCCCTTGAGTGCGAGCCATGGTGTGGCCTGGCTTGTGAACAACTCTGGCGAAGGCGTCCGACAAACGGACACGCCACGTTCTCATGTGCTAGACTTTGAATATTTGCTTAGTCGTTTGTCTGTTCACCCGCGGCGGCACGCTTTCGTGGCAGGCCTAAAACCAGCACGATAAATAAAGGCACGCCGACTAGGAAGCCGAGCAGCGTGCTGCCAGTTAATTCGGCGAGGCCGAAGCCGGCTAGATAGGCGAGTAGCAGTGCGACTCCAGGGCATAGCCCCTTGCTGCCGCAACCACCTGTCGAACAATTTGTATTTTGGTGAGTCATACTCGTTAGAGCGCGAAGGTGCCGATTTTATTTCATGCGCTACACTTTCTGTTGGCTGTCATTGAGGGGTTCGGGCGACTTGCCATCGCTTAATATATTGCGCATTTCGATGCCCGCGATGTACAGGGCGCGCAAGCCGCTGAGAGTGGAGCAGTCATTGCGGCCGCCCGCTTTAGGCTCGTGCCGTATCTTGAGTGTGCGCGGCGTCGACCATTTATTTTATCAACGCTACGTTTTTGGTGTTTTTGAATCGGCTTCGCGGCTCGAAAGTAAGCGGTGAGTTGGCTGCTTTAGCGAACTAATCGGGTGGGTCTTTTTTATCCATAGTGGTCAATTTAGAAGGATTCTTCTCGATTTAGATATCGAATATAAGTCTGTTGCGAACTTTGGCGTGCGTGGCCTTCGGGGAGTGAGGCCGCGAAGTGCACTTATCTAAGTGACGTTGGATGTTGTGGCTGATGGCGGGGCTTTGTCTAAGCATTGTTGTTTTAATAAGTATGGGTGGGGCGCATCGGCGTCTTGGATGGAATCGTGATGAATAAAAGGGTGAGCGGAGTTTTTTGTCTCAAACCAGGCTTATTGTAATTGATAAATGAATACGTTATTTGATGGAGAATGCATGCGTTAAATTTCTCAAACCCATTAGTATGTTTATTTTTATCATAAATTATAGTGAGTCCTTTTTTTTGAAAAAAGAGCCGCACAAATGAAAAATTGGCATGCAGGAAGCTAATAGTGATGCGCTGCAACCATGCAGCGGAAAACAAACAAACAAACAAATAAAATCATGAAATTGAAAAAAATATTAACTACTGGAGCAATTTTTTCTGCAGCAGTTCTGAGTGCCCATGCCGAAGAGGTCGTCGAAGTTGCAGCAGAAGAATCGGGTAGCCCGTTCTCCTTCTCTGTGTCTTTGGATTACAACTCGCATTTCATGTCTTACGGCGCGAATGTATGGGGTGACGAAACTAAGGACATTGGTGATGAGTGGTTGTTTGAACCATCATTGGGGATGGACTACGCAATCAACGATACGAGCGGTCTCTACGTAGGCGCTTGGTTTGACATCAATGGTGTTTCCGGTGCAGGCCCTGGTGAAGTTGGCCCTGACCTCGGTGGTGACACTAAGGAAATGGATCTGTGGATTGGCTACTGGTTCTCGATTGATAAGCTGACTGTGGATTTTACGTTCCAACAATGGTATTATGCCGATGAGACTGAGGGAATCTTCGATATCACTCTTTCTTACGACATGATGTTCTCTCCTTACATCAAAGCGCATAATCGTTTTGAAGTGGTAGGTGATGCTCAGCAAAAGGGCACAATGTTTGAAATCGGTGGCACGCTCTATGAGGGTGAATACGAAGGCCTCGCTTACGGTTTCAATGTAGGTGCTGCTTTCAGTGTTGATGACTACCATGTCGCCGGTGAAGACGGTTATGCTTACTCTTTTCTTGGAGCGAGTGCTAGCTACGTCGTATATAGCTCCGATAGCCTAGAAGTCGATCTTCATGGTGGCCTGACTTACTACGATACAGAGAAGGATACTACAGGAAATGCTGAGGACAGCTACTTGACTGCCAACTTTGGTGTCGGCTTCAGCTTCTAATTTTATTTCTAGCCCGGCTTCACTGTTGGAGCCGGGCTTTTTTAAACTCCATAAGATTTTTACTAACTAAAAAAGATGCTCGCTCGAAAGGGCGGCGTCCTGTCTGGCGGTCAGCAGCAGTTGGCGATTGGTCGTGCGATTTTGACCAATCCGAAACTGCTGATTCTCGATGAGCCGACCGAGGGCATTCAGCCTTCGATTATCGACCAAATTGAGGACGCGATCCATATGCTCAAGAAACGTGGTAATCTGAGTATAATCTTGGTTGAGCAATATTTGGATTTTGCTAAAGCTGCCAGTGATGAATTTTATATTCTAGATCGTGGTAGCGTGGTTCTGTCCGGTCAGTCCGAACAACTGACGTCCGCGGTCATTGATAAGCACCTCACAGTTTAATCTTTATTTCTAGATGCATCTAACTCCCCGAGAACAAGATAAGCTCATGATCGTCGTGGCCGCTGATTTGGCGCGTCGCAGGCTCGGCCGTGGCTTAAAGCTGAACTATCCTGAGTCGATCGCACTCATTTCCTATGAGATCCTCGAAGGGATTCGCGATGGTCAAACCGTAGCGGATTTAATGAGTTTTGGCACCACGATTCTGAAGCGCGACGACGTGATGGCAGGCGTGCCAGAAATGATCCATGAAGTGCAAGTCGAGGGCACCTTTCCCGATGGCACCAAACTAGTCACTGTTCACAATCCGATCCGATGATACCTGGCGAATACAAATACTCCGATCCCGATGCGCTGCTCGCAGGGAATGTTGGCTTGGAGACGATTACCGTGAAGGTGGCGAACCAGGGTGATCGCCCGGTGCAGATCGGTAGCCATTTTCACTTCTATGAGGTCAATGACGCTTTGGACTTTGATCGCCAAGCGTCGAGAGGGTTTCGTCTTAACATTGCAGCGGGCACCGCAGTTCGTTTCGAACCTGGGGACATTCGCGAAGTCGAGCTGGTCGCGCTTGCAGGAGAGCGCCGCGTTTACGGCTTGAACAACAAGGTCGATGCGCCGCTCGGTGACGCAGCCTCCTCAATCAAGCCTCCCACCTCAGGTCTCCCGCCCCAGTCTTCAGGTCTCCAATTTACCCGTCGTCAATATGCCGAGATGTTTGGTCCGACCGTAGGCGACCAAGTGCGCCTCGCTGATACCGAGCTGTTTATTGAAATCGAAAAAGACCTGATCGCTGAAGCTGCTGGCTATGGCAATGAAGTGAAGTTTGGTGGCGGCAAAGTGATCCGCGATGGCATGGGCCAATCGCCGCTGGCACTCGATGCCGACTGTCTCGATTTGATTTTAACCAATGCCACGATTATCGATCCGATCTTGGGCATCATTAAAGCTGACATCGGCGTGAAAGGTGGACGCATCGCAGGGATTGGACATGCTGGAAATCC
>DJBY01000060.1 GCA_002430605.1 Opitutia bacterium UBA5964
CCACTTCAGGCACAAAAAAGCGGATGTCCCACATTGGAATCACCCGCTTGATAAATGTAAAGGCGTCGCCTTCGCTACTTGTTCTTCCCAAGTAAGCCTTTGGTGTGCAACAGCTCGGCGATCTGAATCGCATTGAGTGCTGCGCCCTTCCAGAGCTGATCACCGGTGACCCAAAGTGCGAGTCCGTTTTCGAACACGTTGTCCTTGCGGATACGGCCGACGCCACAAGGAACGACCTCAGAGTAGTCGATCGGCATGGGATATTCCAAATTTGCGGGATCATCTACCAGTTCGACACCTTCGAACGCTTCGATCGCGGCCTTGGCAGCTGCGACGCTAACAGGCTTTTCAAACTCGGCACTGATCGAAATCGAATGCGCACGGAAAACGGGCACACGCACACAGGTGCAAGTGACGCGTAACTCGTCGAGACCGAGGATCTTTTTGCCCTCGTTGAGCATCTTCATCTCTTCCTTGGTGTAGCCATCGTCGAGGAAGGCATCGACGTGCGGCAGTAGATTGAACGCGATCTGGTGCGGATACACTTTCTTAACCAACGGCTCATCCTTGGCCCATGCGCGTGCTTGCTGATCGAGCTCGATCAGACCGCCAGCACCGCTACCGGAAACGGCTTGATACGTGGAGGCGATGAACGACTTCAGGCCGAATGCCTTGTGCAGCGGATACAGAGCCATGAGGGAAATCGCAGTTGAACAATTCGGATTTGCGAGGATGCCCTGGTGGTGATCGACCGCGTCGGGATTGATTTCAGGGATGACGAGCGGCACGTTCGGATCTTGGCGGAAGGCCGAGCTGTTATCCACCACAATGCAGCCGCGCTTAACCGCTTCGTCGGCGAATTGCAGGGTCTGCTCGCCGCCAGCGCTAAAAATGGCGATATCGAGGCCATCAAAGCTCTCTGCAGTGGCTTCTTCGATGGTCCAGGTCTTATCACCATAGGACTGAGTCTTGCCTGCCGAACGTGCAGATGCGAGCAAGTGAAGTTCCGCAATTGGGAATTCACGTTCGTAGAGAAGACGAATGATTTCTTGACCGACTGCACCAGTCGCTCCGAGGATGCCTACTTTGTATGCCATTTGATTTTATAAAGGAAAACGGGCGTGTAAAACAAAGCTGTGAGGCCTTGTCAATCACGCCGACACATCGACAAGTAATCGTTTCGATTGAACGACAGGAACTTGCGCTCATTTTTGACGGCCTGCTGCAGCGCGTATTTTCGGTCTCGACCTCGAAGAATCCGCCTTCCTGCCTAGCGGATTCCTACGGCACACCGTTCGGACTGCACGAAGTGGCGGACAAGATCGGCGCTGGCGAACCACTCGGCATGGTGTTTAAGGGCCGCGCGCCGACAGGGCAGTTTTTTTCAGAATTCCCCGAGGACGAACAATTGCGCAACCTGATCACCACCCGCATCATCCGGCTGCGCGGGTTGGAGCCTCACAATACTGGCACGGGCTGCGATAGTTACGCACGCTACATTTACATTCACGGCACCAATCATGAGGACCGCATCGGCGAGCCGTTTAGCGGCGGTTGCGTCGAGATGCTCAATACCGAAGTGGTTGAACTATTTGAGGCGGTGGCAGAGGGTGACCTGATTTGGATTTGCACCTAGGCTGCTAGAATGACAGAAAAAACGCTGAAATTTGAAACTTTCCCCCAATACTCGCCGATTAAAATAGGTTCGGCCCTTCGTCGCCTTATATTTTACGTCATCCATTATCATGAAACGCTCGTCACTTTTCCTCTACCTCGGCGTCTGGTGCGCCAGCATCGCCCTCGCCTTCTTCATCGGACGTACGCTATCAACGCCGATCGCACACCCCGAGCCAAGGACGTCTAAGGCATTGAGTGCCGCTCAAATACAAGAGGCCATGCGTAGCGTCCCAACGCGAGGGGATACCGTGCAGACCTCTGTGGCCGAAGTTGAAGCGGCAACTACACTTGACCAGCTACGCACTCAGAGCAGCGAAATGACACGTCAGTTACTCAATGCGGCCTTTGCAGTACCGATGTCAGATCCGGGCAGATCAGAGACGATCAACCAGCTACTGGAGCAACTGGCCGCGTCGGATCCATTGGCAGCACTTGAGTTTGCTGATGGCATAGCTTCGCTGCGCGACGCCGAGCGCGCACGCAACAACATCCTCGAAGTATGGGCGAGCAATGAGCCGATGGCCGCATTGGCCTGGGCTGACACCGCCTTAGCGGATGTGCCGTCCAATTTACGCAATTCGCAGATGCGAGCTATCATCCGGGGTTTTGCTGAGACCAACCCCAAAGGCGCATTCAACTATACGAATGCCTTGAGCACAGCAACTACCTCCGAGTTGCGCCTAAAAAACAGCCTCCTGAGTGAGGTGATCGAAACACAGATCCGCGGCGGCGGCCTCGCAGAAGCACACACAACGATCGCACTGATGGTCGATGGTCCAAATAAAGCCAACTTACAACGCGAGTTGGTCAACGAGTGGGCCGCCTTTGACCCTGTGAGCGCTGCGGCCTATGTGCAAGGGCTCGGCAGCGATGCCAGCACTGGCATGAAGACCGCCTTAATCAGTGAATGGGCCGAGAGCGATCCCGCGGCGGCAGCGGCATGGTTGAGCAACCTATCCGTAGAGGATCCTGCCTACGGGCAAGCAACCACTCAGATCACACGCGAATGGACCCGCTACGACCTGACCGCCTCTTCGGAATGGCTCAACTCGCTGCCAGCCTCACCAGAGCTGGACCGCGCCGTCGCCACCTACACGTATCGCGCTGCCCAAGAAGATCCATCGTCCGCAATGAGCTGGGCGGAGTCGATTAACGACGCAAGCATGCGCAACAGGATGATGCAGCAAGTCGCCGCCAATTGGAAAAATGACGATCCGGCAGGCTTTACCAGCTATCTAGACAATAGCGATTTGAACGAGAAAGAGCGCGAGCAATTAGAAACCGCCAAATCATGGCACTCTTCCGGCCATGGCTGGGGAGGTCGACGGTAGATAACTAGTAAGCCGACTTCGGTGGGAAGATCAACTGCACGCTGGTCTTCATTAAGATCCAGATATCCAGCCAGAACGACCAACCGCGAATATACTCTAAGTCGTAGCGCACACGCTCCTCGATCAGTGCCAGTTCGGTCACTTCACCACGAAAGCCCTTACACTGCGCCAGCCCCGTGATGCCGGGTTTCACAAAATGACGGGTGCGGTAGATATTCACCTGTTCACTAAATTTACTATCGTGCTGGATCAAATGCGGGCGCGGCCCCACCACACTCATCTGACCACGCAGCACATTGATAAACTGTGGGAACTCATCGATGCTGGTGCGGCGCATGAATTGCCCAAACTTGAAAATACGGTCATCGCCCTCAGACGCCTGTTCACCTTCGCGCGACGGGTCCGAGTAATGCATCGAGCGAAACTTATAGATATTAAACAAGCGTCCACGCTGCCCGGAGCGCTGTTGCCTAAAGAACATCGGCCCGGGCGACTCGCGCATAATCATCAGTTTCGCAAACAAGCACATCCCAGGCAACACGAACAGCACGACTGGCAGTGACACGCAGATATCAAGTGTCCGTTTTAGCACACGGTTCAGCGGGTTCTCCAACGGCTCCTGCTGCAGCGAAAAGAAGGTGTGCCCGCCTTGACTGACGGGGATCAGCTCTTGCTCGAAGTATTCCTCCCATGGGTTAAAGATCAAGATACGGCACCCTTTCTTAGCGCAAATCTCTACCACAGAATCAACCCACCAGTCTGAATCACGCGTATCCAACAGCACCACTTGATGGATCTTATGCTGCTCAATCAACTCCGCGAGCTCCACAAACTCACCGATGATCGGCATCTTCAATTTACTGTGGTCCACGCTTTCGTAAGTGATCAAGCCAAGCAGCTCGATGCCAAAGAACGGCTGCCGCGCGGCCCAATGCTCTAACTGACGAGCCGTTTTCTCACTGCCCAAGAAAACCGTGCGTACCGAATTATCGCCACGAAACGCAAACTGTGCGATCCACTCTGGAATATAACGATTCAGCGGGATCACAGTCAGCCAGAAAACCAGAAGAAAGGAGCCGACAAACAGACGACTGATTGCCTTGTCCTTGGTGCAGAAAACAATCGCAAAGAGTACTAAGGCCAGCACCCAAGTCTGATAATTCGCAAGTCGCACCGCAGACACCCAGCGAAATGAAGTCAATTCACTGTTCTGCTTAGCATCATGATCACTGCGAAACGAGACCAGTCCCGCCAAAAAGACCCCAAGAAAGTACAGCAGCAGATTAATTTGCTTCAAATCAATGCGCCCCGCAACCTCGGCGCTCACAAATAACATTCCCCAAAACAACGCGAGCGTGTAGACCACCACGAATGCGTGACTCAATAAACGTAGGCCTTGTGTGCGGTTTCCAATCATCTAGGTATTCAATCGTTTGTGCGAAAAGGTATATGAGAGTGAAACTCTGCATTGTAAACAAAAAGAAGGATTAGGAACTGACCCAATCTCAATCTTTACCGTTGTCACCCTACCTCCCTAGCCTAGCTTGAAACCACTCTGAATAATATGACGACTCAGCCAGATAGCCCCCTTTCCTCTGATCCTCTCGAATGGTTTTGCCTGCGCACTCAAACCAAGCGTGAGCATATTGCCGCCGCGATTCTCGCAAAAATCGACTCCGTTGAAGTCTTTTGCCCACGTATTAGTCAGATCAAGAAAACCCGCACTGGCAAAAAACGCTTTGTGGAAGCGATGTTTCCGGGTTACATCTTCGCCAAGTTTTCGCTGCTCAATAATTATCGCCGCGTCATCCATACACAAGGCGTCAGTCAACTGGTACAACAAGGCGAGCGCCGCGCACTGCCCGAGCAGCTGATCGAAGATCTCCGCGCCAGTGTGCCCGAAGGCATCATCGAGGCACCTGATCCGAGCATCGAACCGGGCGCACAGGTTGAGTTCTCATCTGGCTCCCTGCAAGGCCTCAACGGCAAAGTGCTCGCACAACTTTCCGCAACCAACCGCATCCAAGTGCTTCTCGAATTCCTCGGCAACGAGATCACTGTAGCTGTCAGTGCCGACGATATCTTACTCGCTTCTGACGCAAAATAAGCCACGTCCAGTTATTTACCCAATGGAGACCGCGACCAAAACCGTCCAAATTCTAGGCATCTCCTTCTACAATGACAGTCTCGAGACTGCCTTGCAGATTGCGCATCATGACGGCGGTTTATTTCTCGCCCCTTCCGGCCCCGGACTCGCAGAACTAGGCAACAACCCGCACTATGATCGCGCGCTGCAAGAGGCCGACATCAACTTAATCGACAGCGGTTATCTCGCCCTGCTGTGGAAAAAACGCACAGGTGAATCGTTACAACGCCACTCTGGCCTGAAGTTCATCCAAGCACTGATCGATGCGCCGAGCTTCAAGAAAAACACACGCCAACTCTGGGTCATGCCCGACCAAGCGCATAGTGACGCCACCAAGCACTACCTTTCAAAACAGCAGATCCAGCTGAACGATGAGCACTTCTACCTCGCGCCCCATTACACCGAGCCCCCGATCGAAGATCAGGCATTGCTCGATACCATCCGTAAGCAACGGCCCGACTACGTCATCCTGACCATTGCAGGCGGCAAACAAGAAGTGCTCGGCCACTGGCTCCGTGACCGACTCGATTACGCGCCGACGATACTCTGCATCGGCGCAGCCATCGCATTTCTAACTGGCAAACAGGCGAGCATCCCAAAGTGGGCCGACCGTGTTTATATCGGATGGCTACTGCGGATCATCACCGACCCGGAAACATTCCTCCCCCGCTACTGGAGTGCCCGCAAGCTACGCTCTCTACTGAAACTCTGGGGAACGCAAATGCCTCAATCACAATGAGCATCCTACTCTCCCACCCCACAGGTAATACTTTTTCACGAGCAGCAGCCGAAGCATTGCACGCGCATGCAATGCTCCGTGAATTCCATACCTGTGTCGCAGTCGGTGACGGCTGTTCAAACCCAGTCGCGAGCAAACTGTTTCGTCAACGTTACTGCCCGATACCAAATTATCTGATTCATACGCACCCAGTCAGAGAATTGCTGCGCCTATTAACGCAGAAGCGAGGTATCCTCAACTCATTGCGCACGCATGAAACCGGCGCCCTCTCTGTCGATAAAGTGTATCATAGCTTAGACCGAAAAGTCGCAAACGCATTGCTCAAAGCCGAAACACCCCCTTCTGCGATTTACGCTTACGAAGATGGTGCCTCACTGAGTTTCTCAGCCGCAAAGGAGCGGAACATCACCTGTATCTACGATCTACCAATCGGCTATTGGAGAGCGGCTCGAAGAATCCAGTCCGAAGAGGCCGAGCTCCTACCAGAATGGGCTGCCACCATGCCAGCGCTCACGGACAGCGCCCCCAAACTCGAACGTAAAGACGACGAGCTTCGCTTAGCGGACAGCATCATCGTCGCGAGTCAATTTACCGCAAACACCCTGAAGGAAACTCCTTTCAACCTGCCAGAGCCAATCATCATCCCTTACGGAAGTCCGCTACCTCAGGCCACAGTTACTCCTGAAAGCGACAGCAGCGCTCCGTTAAAAGTGCTGTATGTCGGCGGTCTGACACAGCGCAAGGGAATCGCCTACCTACTCGAAGCAGTCGAACAGCTGGGAAGCTCGGTGGAGTTGACCATTATCGGCAAACGCGTGGCTGACTGTAAGCCACTCGATGCCGCCTTACAAAAATACAACTGGATCGATAGTCTGCCGCATTCAGGCATTCTGGATGCCATGCGCAGACATGATGTATTTGTCTTCCCATCTCTATTCGAAGGCTTCGGGCTCGTGTTAACCGAAGCACTTTCGCAGGGCTTACCCATCATCGCGACCGACCACACCTGCGCTCCCGATATCATCGAAGACGGCAAAGAAGGATTCATCATACCAATCCGCGATGCAGACGCCATCGCGGCAGCATTAACAAGCCTGCAACAAGACCGGCCGCGACTTCAAGCGATGAAGACTCACGCGCTAAAACGAGCCGGCGAGATGGGCTGGCAGGTCTACAAGGATCAATTAGTTAAAGCCGTTGGGCACATTATTTCGTAATGAGAATTACATTTATATGTGGCTCACTCAACCCCGGTCAAGATGGCGTCGGTGATTACACCCGTCGTCTAGCGGCTCAATTGGCTCTGGACGGGCACGATTGTCAGCTCATCGCAATCAACGATGTCGTGGGTGACGAAGAAACCGCGGACGGCACACAGATCATTCGGTTCAAACAGTTGCTCTCCAATCCCGAAAAAAGTCAGCAGGCTCAACAATTGATTGCTCAATGGCAACCCGAATGGATCAGTCTACAGTTCGTCTGCTTTAGCTTTCACCCCAAAGGATTCATCCACCGACTCACGCCGTTCATACAGCAGTGCGTAGGAACTGCGAAGCTCCACATCATGTTCCACGAGCTTTGGGTGGGAGAGCAACCGTCCCTCTCCTTTAAGCATAAGGTCATGGGCGGGATTCAACGCCAACTGATACTAAAGGCACTCAGGGGCTGGCAAGTCAGTGCGATGCACACCAGCAATGCACTCTATCAATTTGTCTTGAGCCATCACGGCTACAGCGCGTCCATCTTGCCCTTATTTGGCAACATACCAATCGAAACGGAGAACGAGCCAAACGTGGCACCGAGTTTGGACTCAAAAAAACGCACGCTGCTGTTCCCCTTTAGCCAACGCCATGACTGGAACGTAAGCGAAACAATGGAGCGGTTCCGTGACTTAGCTCACGCGGCTGGTGTTCGATTAAAGCTGATACAAGCAGGCCAGATACGCGCTGGCTCACCGCACTGGAGCACCATTCAGGAGTTTTGCAAAACACACGAGTGGGAATGCGAGCTGCTCGGGCCACAAACTGAGCAGAGCATTTCGAAGCTCATGCATGAGGCTGATATCGGGGTGAGCTCCGCGCACATTGCTCTAGCCGGAAAAAGCGGTGCCGTCGCAGCGATGCAAGAACATGGCTTACCGGTGATATGCACGATTACAGACCCCATCTCACGTCGCTTTAAACCAGACCTCAATCAAACAGACGAGCTGTATAGTTTATTTGATGATACAACTAGGCTTGAATATCTATTTAGTTCGCCCAAACGATTTGCCCCGAAAGCCCGACTCCCTTCAGTCGCAAAACAATTGATCGAGAGCCTCAGCACTTCCACTACTTGAATGTCGCAACACTCAACAACGCCCATTAGTAACGTAGCGAGTAAACAACTACGCTACTTATGCTATGCATATATCGTGCTCCTCATCCTTGAAGGAGCACTCCGAAAATGGGCGCTCCCAGGCTTATCGAATCCTCTGCTACTGATCCGTGAGCCGATCGTAATACTAGCTTATATCATCGCATGGAGGAACCACTGCTTCCCGCTAAACTTATACATCCGAACCGGGTTGGCATTAATGATCCTTTGCTCAATCATCGCGATGACAATTGGACATGGGCATCCACTCGTCGTCGCATATGGATTTAAATCAAACTTCTGGCACATCCCCTTTGCGTTCATCATCGGCCAAGTATTTAATCGCAATCACGTCATCAAAATCGGCAACTGGTGGCTGTGGGGCAGCATTGTAATGACTGGCTTGCTAATATTGCAGTTTTACGCACCACAATCGGCGTGGATCAATCGAGCCCCAGGCGGCCTCGAGGGTGGTGGATTTAGCGGGGCACTCGGCAAATTCCGCCCCCCGGGGACGTTTAGTTTCATTGTTGGAGTCGTCTGGTTCTATACATTCTCAGCGGGCTTTCTCATTGCTGGGCTGACTCAACACAAGAGCTACTCAAAAATCCTGCTAGCCTTGAGCTCAGTTGCGGTGGCCATCGCGATTCCGATATCCATCAGCCGTTCGTTGATACTTGCTGCAGGCTTAACGATCCTCACTGGAATATTCGCTTCCGCATTTCAAAAGAACATGCTCCCCCGTCTGGTGCGAATCGCATTTTTGGCAGGCATCGGTTTACTCATCGCCAGCCAATTCACGGTTTTTGATGAAGCCACAGAGGCCTTTTCACATCGTTGGGATCGTTCCACCAGAGAGGAGAAAGGTGGTGTGCAAACGATGATCGTCTGGCGTATTGCACTAGAGTTCGTGGGACCATTTCTAGAAATCGAAGATACGCCATTCCTAGGCGAAGGCATCGGCGCGGGCACACAAATCGGCGCGCAACTACTGACCGGAAAAAAAGGCTTCAACTTGGGAGAAAGTGAATGGTATCGTCTCATCGGAGAAGGAGGCCTCATTCTCGGATCACTGTATATTATATGGCGCCTATGGATCGGCTTCAAGTTATTCTACTTCGCGCTGATCTCACTACGAAGAGGCAATGGCTTAGGCATAATCCTACTTTCCACCACGCTCTACAATCTGTGGGTGGGTCAACTCGGGCAACCAACGATTAATGGATTCACAGTTATCGGAATCGGCCTCACCATCGCGGCAATGCGCATCCCTAAAAAGTCTCCTAAAAATCCCCAGACTCATGTTCAAAGCGACGCTTAAAGCACAACTCGAACGCTTCCCTTGGCTCTACCTGACGCTCCTAAAGCTCAAGCGCACAGGGCATTGGTCGCAACGCTGGATCGTCAGCTCTGAGACTGGTATTACCATCGAGGGCTTCCCACGCTCGGGCAATAGCTTCGCACGCTCCGCATTTGTGGCGGCACAGCCCGACGAAATGTGTATCGCCACTCATGTGCACTCTGCGGCACAAGTGCGGCAATCCATGCGTCTGGGCATACCCACTATGGTTCTGTTACGAAATCCGGCGGATGCATGCCTCTCTTTAGTTGCGCTTGATTACGAAATAGCTGGCACACGCCCAGAAGATATTTCAACAGCAAAAGCAACTGCGACGCTCATTGAGAACCTGGCCGCGTATCATCGATTCTATCGCGACACGCTAACAGTCTACGACTCAGTGGTGATCGCCGATTTCTCGATCGTCACCACTGATTACGGAGAAATCATCCAACGGATAAATCGAAAGTGTGGCACTCAATTTACGACCTATCAGAATAGCTCGGAAAATGATGCGGCACTCTTTGATAAGGGCGGCTTTCATCTCTCCCCCAATGAGAATCGGAACGCAATTAAGAGTGCCATCCGCTCAATCCTCCAATCCGAGGCAGTCCGACCGGCCTTGGATCAAGCAGAGCAGGTCTATCAAGCGATTCAACAACGTGAGCATACGCAGTATCCTCAATCCACCGAAAGCGAATGATGCCCAACAGTCACTCTACAAGCCCCCCGCATGTGCTGCTCCTGTCGAACTACCAACCCGACAAACAATTCAGCATGCGCCGCTTCACCGAGCAGCTCGCGGATGGCCTACGACAGTTGGACTTCTCAGTTGAAGTTTTTCCAGTGCCAACAGTGATTGGAAAGCTCGGCGCAAAAGGTTCAGGGATCGGAAAGTGGATCGGTTATATTGATAAGTATCTGCTATTTCCATTAATCTTAAAATGGAAACTTCGCCAACTCCCATGCAACAGCATCGTCCACATCATTGATCATTCAAACGCACCCTACTCTAAATGGCTCCAGCGCTTCCCGCATGTCGTCACCTGCCACGACCTACTCGCAATTGGAAAAATGGG
>DJBY01000080.1:0-694 GCA_002430605.1 Opitutia bacterium UBA5964
AAGCCAATTGCCGTCGTTCAGTCACTGGGTGTTGACACGACTAGCTGTATCGCTGCCAGCTACGAGGCGAAGGCACGCGGCGTTAAGACTGGCACAGGAGTGCGCGAGGCACGCTTCCTCTGCCCTGGCATCCAATTTGTACAGAGCAACCACAGCCGCTACATCCAAACGCACAACCAGATCCGCAAGATCATTCACCAGATCATTTACGTCGATGCCGTGCTCTCGATCGACGAGATGTTTGGCCGTCTGCCGCCCCACTGGCAGCCGCCCGCGGTCGCGCGTGCCAAGGCCCTTGAGATCAAAGCCGCCCTCAAAGCCAAGATCGGTCCATATATCGGCGCCTCGATCGGCCTCGCGCCCAACCGCTTCCTTGCCAAGCTCGCCAGCAAGCTCGAAAAGCCCGACGGCTTGGTGGCGTTCGATTTCGACGACCTGCCTGAAATCCTCTACCGCTTCGAGCTCGAAGACATCACTGGCATCGGCCGCCGTATGCTGGAGCGTCTGCGTACCGCACGCATCACCAGCATGGAACAACTGTGCGACGCACCGCGGCACACACTGCACCGCATCTGGAAATCGGTCGAAGGCGACCGCATGTGGTATGCCCTGCGCGGCATCGAAATGTCGCGGCCAGAAACCACCACCCGTCAAAGCATCGGCCACTCCCACGTGCTGCCGCCACGTCTGCGCA
>DJBY01000080.1:920-7459 GCA_002430605.1 Opitutia bacterium UBA5964
CTGCGCGCCATCGACACTTTTACCGCTCACCTCGACGTACAGGTCACCTTCGGCTTCGAGATTCACTGGCACGGCGCAGCGCAGTGCTTCCCCACGCAGGATAATGTCACCTTAGGGAGACTTCTAAATGAACTCTGGGCACAGCTCCCTCACGACGTGCCGGAGCCGACTAAAGTCGGCATCACCTGCACGCATTTAACCCACGCCAACAGCCACACGCCGTCGCTCTTCCCGGAAGACAACCACCCGCGCCGGATGCAGCTACAACAGGCCATGGACGCGATCAACCAACAGCACGGTGGCCGCAGCCTCTACTACGCCGACGCCCATCAAGCGCAGCGCTGCAGCGAAGCCGCGCCGTTGCGCATTTCATTCAGCCACATCCCGGATCTAGAGATAGAAAGCTGACTATTTAAAGTCGCGGGATAAACCCGCTCGCTACGTCATACCGTAGCGACTGACTTTACGTCAGGAGTCTGCCAGTCTCGCCCATAGATCTGTTTCACCGCAGGCCGCGCGAGCATGATAATCGTAAAGACTCCGAGGATCGTGCCGAAGGGCAAGCAGCAACGGAAAACAGGTATAACTCGATAGAGCTTCGCAATCCGCGCTGCTACATCACATCCAGATCGACGAGAATCTCGCGGGGGCTGGAGCCGTTTTCGGGGCCAACGATGCCGCGGTCTTCAAGCACTTCCATTAAGCGAGCCGCGCGGTTGTAGCCGACACGTAGGCGACGTTGCAGCATCGAAGTGGACGCGCGCTTGGTGCTGCGCAGTACATCGATTGCGTCAGGCAGGAGCTCGTCGGCTTCTTCACCACCGCCATCGATACCGCCGCCATCGTCGCCACCCGCATCGATTTGCTGCTGCACTTCTTGAGCAATTTGCGGTGGATCGTTG
Source organism: Opitutia bacterium UBA5964 (assembly GCA_002430605.1). Lineage (GTDB taxonomy): Bacteria > Verrucomicrobiota > Verrucomicrobiia > Opitutales > Coraliomargaritaceae > Lentimonas. Next base: position 1,823 of record DJBY01000080.1, read on the forward strand.
TTCTCTTTTAAGAATTCCACAATCGCTTCGATCTCATCATCCGAGACGAACGCACCCTGCGCACGCACGAGGCTGGAGGTGCCGGGGGGAATAAAAAGCATGTCGCCTTTGCCGATCAGCGCCTCCGCACCGCCACTATCGAGAATCGTGCGGCTATCAATCTTGGACGCCACCTTGAAGGAAATACGACTGGGCAAATTGGCCTTAATCACGCCGGTGACGACATTCACTGAGGGACGTTGCGTTGCTAGAACTAAGTGAATGCCGGCGGCACGTGCGAGCTGGGCGATCCGGGCGATGCAGGTCTCGATATCAGCTGGCGCGACCATCATCAGGTCGGCGAGCTCATCGATGATGCAGACGATGTAAGGCAGCTTCTTTCTCGGAACCTCGAAAGCATCGTCATCGCGAGGGACTTGCATGTTACTCACGGCAGCGCGCTCTTCTGGAGTCATGTCGGCATCCATGGCATCGGCCTTGGCCTGCTCTTCCTTGTCCTTCAACAGCTTGGCATTGAAGCCTGCGATATTGCGGACATTGCTCTTGGCAAAGATCTGGTAGCGGTGCTCCATCTCGGCGATCAACCACTTCAGCGCGCCCGGCACCTTCTTGGCCTCGGTCACTACTGGGATCAACATGTGCGGTAGCGCATTATACATCTGCATTTCCACCACCTTCGGATCGACCATGATGAAACGTAGATCATCCGGGCCGGAGTGGTAGAGCAGCGATGCGATAATCGCATTAATACAGACCGTTTTACCGGAACCGGTGGAACCGGCGATCAGAACGTGGGGCATCTTGGTGAGATCCATCACCATCGGCTTACCCGTTACATCCTTACCCAGCACCACTGGGATCTCCGCATTGGCTTCTGCCCAAGCTCTGGACTCAATGATGTCGCGCATGCAGACCGCCTCGGATACCTTATTGGGCACCTCGATACCGACCGTGCCTTTACCAGGAACTGGCGCTAGAATACGCACGGACATGGCCTGTAGGCCCAGCGCGATATTTTTGTCTAGATTGACGATCTTCTCGACGCGAACGCCCGGCGCGGGCTTCACCTCGTAGCGGGTAATCACTGGCCCCGTGTGAATCTCCCCGGGAATAACTTTAACGCCGAACTCGTCGAGCGTGCGCACCAGCGCTTCCATCGTGCCCGCATGGTCTTCTTCGCTAATAGCGCTCGCGACTTGCGGCTCGGCCAATAAACTGAGCGGTGGAAAGACATAATCGCCGCGGCGCTCTGGAATACTCGCGACCGCTTTTTCAGTCTTCTCTTCTGCAACGACCTTGATCATCGAGAGGTCAAACTTCGGCTTCGGTGGTTCAATCGGCTCGATCGGCTCGATCGGCGGCTCGGGCTCTTCCATCAACGGCTTGACATTTTTGGTCGTCGATTTCTTTTGGGCCAGTTCGCGCTTTAAGCCAGCAGGTGAAGTCATCGAAGCAGGCAGCAGTGACGGTCGACGGTCATCGTCATCCGCAGGATCATCTTCGTCCTCACTACCCGCTGGTTTAGATTTCTTACTGGCTTTGGCAGCGGCGGCGTCCACCTTGTGTTGTGCCTTGGCAATCGCCGCCTCTTCTTTTGCGAGGCGCTTGGCCTCGCCGCGCTCGGCCCGCAGGGCTTTACGCTCTTCCTTCGACTCGGCTCGCCCAGCAAGGAAGCCGTTATAAACGTTTTGAATATAATCAAGAAAGCGGCCAAGGTTATCGGTAAATACAATCACTGAGCCGACCACGAATCCCATCAACAGGATCAGGAAACTGCCAAAGGGGCCGATGAATGGTTGCAGAATCTGCGCGGCAAAAAAATCGCCAAACACACCGCCGACGCCCTGCGAGAGTTGCTGCTCAAAAATACCGCCTTGCATCTTCACCGTGCCGATGGCCTCCATCATCGCCGCCAAACCAGAGGCACAAATCAACGAGCCCACTGTTGCAAATCCACTCACCATTCGGCGGCGAGGCTGCTGCTGCAGAATGAAGCGAACCCCAGCCCATAAAAGATAGAGAGGAATCAACCACGTAGCGACACCGATAAAATGAAACGCCCAAAAACTCGCTTCCGCCCCAAAGACGCCGACTAGATTCATTTCGGCCTCAGTGGTATGCTGCCGTGACTGCGCAATCTCGAAATCCCAAATCGCCACAAAGCTACAGAGCGCAATGAAAAAAAACAGCAGTGCCCACACTGGACGGGACCCAGCCTTTCGCGGTTGCGAGACGACTTTCTTTCGCGCGACTTCTTTCTTCGGTTTTCTGGCCATGTAATATGTTTTAAAATATGTTGCTTTAAATCGAGAAAGAACCCGATTGAGTATCGCAATCCAAAGAAACTCCTGCATAGAAGACAAAAATGCAACTCCTAGAATTCACACCTTTATACAAGGAACGCGTTTGGGGCGGTCGAGGCCTCGAAGCAAAACTGGGCCGCAAGCTCCCAGATGGACAAGTCATCGGCGAAAGCTGGGAGATTGTCGATCGCCCAGACGAGCAATCCGTCGTCGCCTCTGGCGCACTCGCCGGTCAAACGATCCGTGAACTACTTGAGCGCTCGGCAGCTGACATCCTCGGCCCCGGCAGCGATCCAGCCAAGCCTTTCCCGATCCTCGTCAAATGGCTCGATTGCCAAGACCGCCTCAGCCTACAGGTGCACCCCCCCGCCGCGATCGCATCTTCGCTGGGCGGCGAACCAAAGACCGAAAACTGGTATGTTGCTGCTGCCAAATCGGATGCATCCCTCATCGTCGGCCTAAAGAAAGGCGTCACGCGCGAACAATTTGAGACAGCCCTTGCCAACAATCAGGCCGAGAATTGCGTGCATCGCTTCTCGGTGAAAGCCGGCGACTCGATTCTAGTCGAAAGCGGCCGCATGCATGCGATCGACGCTGGCAACCTGATCCTCGAAATTCAGCAAAACTCCGACACCACCTACCGTGTCTACGACTGGGGCCGCGTCGGGCTGGACGGCGCACCGCGGCAGCTGCACATCGAGGAGTCCCTCAAATCGATCGACTTCGATGATTTTGAGCCAGACCCGCTGACCATCATTCCCGGCGAGCAGGTGTTAGCGGATTGCAGCGAGTTTCGCATTCGCAAGCTTGAATTGCAGCCCGGCGATGCCGCCATCGAACTACCCGCTGCTGAGCAAGCACGCCTGATCCACATCGTCAGCGGCACCGTCATAGACGAAACGTCTGGCCAGACGCTCGCGACGGGCAACAACTATCTACAGCCCTACGTCACCGGCGCAAGGCTTGTCGCCGAAACGGCAACCACGCTACTGATTACCGATCAGTTCTAATCGCTAGACAAAGGCAGCACAGTACCGCCTCGGTGCGCACACGTCATGCCATCTGACGCTCTCGAATAACTGTGCCGAGCAATACGCGGCGGCACTCCCATACTTCGCAAAGATAATTAAATCCCGCCCGTTTTGCCTAAAAACTGCGTCCTTGATCTCTGCGAAGGAATCAACACACTCCCGCGCTCAATCTTGAATCAGATCTGCCTTTTGTGATCTGCTAGAGCCAACACTTTCCGAAAAATGACCGACAAGAACACAGACACATCCGAAGAATCCGACGAAACGACCGAAGCCGCAGCTGCTGAGGTCGTCGAAGAAACTACCGCAGAAGCTGAAACACCGATAGTTGACGCGACGCCTCTTGAGAAAGCCGAAGCCGAAGTGACAGAAATGAAATCTCGCTGGTTACGCTCAGTCGCGGATATGGAAAACTACCGCAAGCGTATCGGCCGCGAGAAGCAGGACATCATCCGCAGCGCAGCGGCCAGCGTGGTCGAATCACTCCTTCCAGTACTCGACAATATGAAGCTCGGCCTGCAGGCTGCCGACAATCATCCCGAGGCGAAGGACGTCACCCTCGGCTTCAAGATGGTTGATGATCAGCTCAAGCGCGCCCTCAGCGAACAAGGCCTCGAAGAGCTCATTCCAGACGGCGAAGCCTTCGACCCTAATTTCCACGAATGCATTTCACATCAGTCATCCACTGAGGTCGAGGAAGACATAGTCATCCAAACAGTCCGGGCAGGTTATCGCCTGAATGATCGCCTGATTCGCGCAGCGAGCGTGATCGTTTCGAGCGGCCCTGAAAAAGCATAACTCCTTTTAGACCATCATGGCACAAGCAGATTTATACGAAACTCTCGGCGTCGCACGCGATGCGTCCGGTGATGAACTAAAGAAGGCCTACCGCAAGCTGGCAGTAAAATATCACCCAGATAAAAACCCAGGTGATGCCGCTGCAGAAGCAAAGTTCAAAGAGATCTCCTCTGCTTACGACAATCTAAAGGACCCCGACAAACGTGCGGCCTACGACCGTTACGGACACGCCGCCTTCCAAGGTGGCAGGGGCGGTGGCGGTGGTGGCGGTGGCCATGATCCGTTCGACATGTTCCGCGAAGCCTTTGGCGGTCGCGGCGGTGGTGGCGGTGGTGGTGGAATCTTTGACGAATTTTTCGGCGGCGGTGGCGGTCAATCTGCCGGCGGAGCGGCTCACGGCTCGGACCTTCGCTATGATCTGGAGATTACCCTAGAAGAAGCCGTCAAAGGCTGCGAGAAAGAGATCCGCTATCGGCGACCGGTCGAATGTAAGAAATGTCACGGCGAAGGCGCCGAGCCCGGCTCGAAGAAGGTGACCTGCTCGACTTGCGGTGGCGCTGGGCAAGTATCGTCCAACCGCGGATTTATTAGTTTTCGTCAAGTGTGCCCAAGCTGCCATGGGGCCGGGCAAACGATCGAGAAGCCTTGCGGCAACTGTCACGGCGAAGGCCGCGAGATGGATACCAGCACCGTCAAGGTTCGTATCCCTGGTGGCGTCGCCACTGGTTCGAAACTTCGCTCTGCGGGTAAGGGCGAAGCAGGTCAAATGGGCGGCCAAGCGGGCGACCTCTACATCATCGTGCACGTCAAAGAGCATGAGCTCTTCGAGCGCCACGATCATGACCTCTTCTGTGAAGTGCCGATCAAGTTCACCCTCGCCGCACTCGGTGGTTCGATCAACGTGCCGACCCTGTTCGGCAAAGGCTCACTCAAAATCCCAGCTGGCACGCAGACCGGCACGACCTTCCGCCTGCGCGGCCAAGGCATCCCGCACCTGCGTGGCGCTGGCAAAGGTGATCTACTGATCCGCATGCAAGTGGAAGTGCCCACCAAGCTCTCTGGGGACCAAAAGAAAAAGCTCGAGGAATACGCCGACGCTTGTGGCGATCCAGCGAACCCGATGGGCGAGTCCTTCGTCGAAAAAGCGAAGCAATTCTTCCGTTAGACCGCTACCGCGGGTTTACAAGTTATCGGTTCTTTAGTTTTCAGTTGATCACTAATTAAAACCGAAAACCAAATAACTGATAACCAAACAACTTTAACTACATGGCTTATCCAATCGTAATTCTCGGCTCTGGTCGTGGCTCCAACGCTCAGGCGCTGTTAAAAGCAGAAGCCAACAAGCAACTCGGCGCGGCAAAGATCGCAGCAATCATCAGCGATCACGAAGACGCGGCCATCCTTGAGCTCGGGCAAAAGTATCAAGTGCCCGCGATCTACATCGATCCGCAGCGTAAAGGCGCCCGCCTCAGCGACGAAGCCGAGCAAGCTTATATCGAGCGGAT
>DJBY01000080.1:7712-18225 GCA_002430605.1 Opitutia bacterium UBA5964
CCGCCCATTCATCGAAGCCTTTGAGGGCCGCATGATCAACCTACACCCGAGCCTGCTGCCGAGTTTTCCCGGCATGAATGGAATCGGCCAAGCCTTCGACCATGGCGTAAAACTCACTGGTTGCACCGTACATTGGGTCACACTCGCGCTGGATGCCGGCCCGATCATCGATCAAAAAGAAGTCCGTATCGAAGAAAAAGATACACTCGAATTGCTCAAAAAGAAGGTCCACATCGTCGAACACCAACTGCTCCCCGATGTCGTCGCCCGATTGAGTAAGGGTAAGATCAAATCGTTGTAATCATTAACGGCTGAGCGCCACTCGATAGCGCGCCTTGCCGCGCTCTAAGTGCGCCTGCACCCACTCTTCAATACCAGCTTCTAACTCGTACTCCACTTTTTCAAACTGATCACCATGAGCACACAATTCGAACTTCGCACCATCATTCCTGACGAAATGGCTGACCTCCTAGACGGCCACTTCTTCGAAATCGAGTCCGCCCACTGGGGTCTGATGCAAAAGGAGATCGACGATCCTTACGAAGTGTTCGGCATCTTCGCCGACGCCAAGACTGCACACGCGGCACTCGCCGAACTGCGGATCGAGTTCCCTAATTTGCCCGAGACGTTTACCGAAACCGTCATCGAAGATGCGGATTGGCAAAATGCGTATAAAGAGTTCGTCAAGCCATGGAGCGATCGACAGCTGCACTGGATTCCGCTCTGGGAACGCGACAACCTCGAAACACCCGCCGACGCCGCGGTCGTCTATCTCGACGCAGGCATGGCCTTTGGAACTGGCGCTCACGAGACGACACGCCTGTGCGCGCGTCGCCTCCAAGACTATCGCGACGCCCACACCGACCAACTGGATACGGCCGAATTGATCGACGCAGGTTGCGGCTCTGGCGTGCTCGCGCTTTCGGCTTCAGTGCTTGGCTTCAAAAAGATCCTAGGCTTCGACTTCGATCCCGAAGCGATCGTCGTTTGCCACAGCAACGCCGCGGAGAATGCACACATTGCGAAACTCGAATTCGAAGTCGCCGATTTGGAGGACGGTCTTAAAGATCGGCAAGCCGACCTGCTACTGGCGAACATTCAAACCGACGTGCTGATCCCACACTGCGATCCCGTCGTGCATGGCGTCAAATCAGGCGGCACTCTAGCGCTCAGTGGCATTCTCGTTAAAGAGCTCGACCTCGTGCGCTCGCACTACGAAGCAAAATTTGCCGAGCTACGCCCAGAAGACACCATCAGTGTGGATTCCCGCCAAGACGGCGAATGGGGTGATTTGCGGTTTGTGTTGTCGTAACCCAACTAGATGAAGGCCCGTGGATTTCTCGCGATTCCGTGCTTGCGATATAAAACAAGACACTCACATACTGCTCTCTAATGCAAAGTATTGGCGAACGATTTGAAGAAGCACGTAAGCGCAAGGGGATTTCCCTACGTGAGGCAGCTGAGGCGACTAAAATCCGCAGCGATTTCTTGGGAAACATCGAACAGAACAAGTTCAATTTCGATCTCCCAGAGATCTACAAGCGCGGGTTCCTCAAAAACTACGCACGCTACCTCAAGCTCGACCCCGAAAATATCCTCACGGACTACAGTGCACATTTACTGAGTAAATCCCGTGGCAGTACAAAAGGAGCCGAACTGTTCGGCAGCATGGACGTCAAAGGAACATCCACTGAGCAAGCGGGTGATCAAAACGACGAACCTTCCTACGGCAGAATTTCCGCAAATGCTTCCGCTGGCGAAGCACAAGAAGGAGAGCCGAACTTTGAAGACGAGAGTGATAAGATTTTTTACATCAAAGCGGGCCTAGTTGCCGTCGGCACACTCGCACTGGTGGTGGTCATCTTCGGCCTAATCAAAGCGATTTTAGGCAGTGGCGACGATTCTGTGATCGAAACCTCGGATCTAAGCGATCCTGCTGCGATCACCGAAACCATTGGCTCGACTGGGCCGAGTAATTCGGCAAGCGCCGAAGATAGCATCACGCTGATTGCCAGTGGTAATGTTTATGTACTCGTCAAGCAGCGTAACGACAACCAAGAGCTCTTCCGCAAAACACTCAGTGGTGGCGAAACCGTCACCCTCGCAAAGAGTGGCCCTGTCGACATCTTATTTACCGCAGGTGAGAATCTAGTCATCGTTAATCCAGCCGGCGAAAAGCTACGTCCCAAGGGCGAAGGCACTGCGAAGATTTCGATCCCGTAGGGGATTCGATTTGTAGGGCTTGAGAATTGCTCAATGCCGCATCAGAGATGATTCGTGGAGGGCAACGCTCCGTCGTTGCCACCTAGTTGCGAATCGTTACAATCGACACACGGAAATGACGGAGCATTTCCCTCCAACATTTACATGCGAAATGGTATTAAACGATTTCTCTAAGGGAAACGTGTCACGGCAACAGAGCGCCGTGACTACAAACCATCCACGCCCCCTACTCCGCTACGCCGCTACCGGACGGCCGTAGCCCAACAGGCTTACCAAACACCTCGCCATACACAAAGGCAGTGCGAGCTGCCGCTGGATTGCGTAAGACTGATCGAACCGAACCTGCAGGGAAGCTCGCGTAATTCGAACGCGTCTGCTCATCCTGAGACTTGGCTGCTGTAGTCGACCGACTAGCCTGACGCCTGAGCGCTTCGGCGCGGCGCTTGGTCGCTTCGATCTGTTCCAAGCGAGCCTGCATTTGCTCTTCGTACACATTGTCAGACGTATTCCAAGAGAACCGATCATCCACTTCGGACGCTTCAGGAGTCGGCTCCACATGCGGTGCGCGCTGATGCGTTTCCTTATGCCGCTCGACGACCTGCTTATGTTGCTCACGATGCGCCGAAACCGGCTCTGGTGAAGATGTAGGAGTGGCCGTCGCCTGTCGCCGCTGCATGATCTTGCGACGAATCGCTTCCTGGATCTGGCGCTGACGCGCGGCATCATCGTCACTGCCAGCAGATTCACGCGGCAAAGTCGGCCGCTCTGGCGTATCCTCATCCTTACTCTTAAAGATCTGATTCCCAAAGAGGTAGATTGCCCCAAAGATGAGACCACCGACGACTTTTAAAATCTCTTCTAAACTTTCCATATAATCTGTGGATATGAGTGAAGTGAGGCGGCCACAACGACCGCCTCACTCATTCAAATGCTCTAATTCTTCTCGTCCCCCTTGGAGATCGAGTCGCGCATATCCGTATCGGCTTTAATGTTGTTCATCTTGTAGTAGTCCATCACGCCAAGGTTCCCAGAGCGAAATGCCTCGGCCATTGCCAGCGGCACCTCTGCCTCTGCTTCGACCACCTTCGCCCGCATCTCTTCAACCTTGGCCTTCATTTCCTGCTCCAGTGCCACCGCAGCCGCACGACGCATTTCCGCCTTTGCTTGAGCGACGTTCTTATCGGCTTCCGCTTGAGACTCTTGTAGTTTCGCGCCGATATTTTCGCCCACGTCAACGTCGGCAATATCGATAGAAAGAATTTCAAATGCAGTGCCGACATCGAGACCGCGAGAAAGAACCGTCTTGGAAATCATATCGGGCGATTCAAGGACTACTTTATAGGAAGCGGCGGAACCGATCGTCGTGACAATACCTTCACCCACACGAGCGATAATGGTCTCTTCGAGCGCACTACCCACGTAGTTATCTAGGTTGGAACGCACCGTCACACGGGCCCGAGCCTTCACTTGAATACCGTCTTTAGCGACGCCGTCGATCGTCGTGCGACCACTGCCGGCGGCGGGGCATTCGATGACCTTGGGATTGATGGAAGTGCGCACCGCTTCGAGCACGGACTTGCCGGTGCCCTTGGTCGCGAGGTCGATTGCACAGGCACGTTGCCAGTTAAGGCTAATGTTGGCCTTATCCGCGGCAATGATCGCCTGCACGGTCTGGATCACATTACCTTCGGCAAGGTAATGCGCTTCGAGATCGTTCGCACTGATTTCGATCCCAGCTTTGACCGCGGTGATACGTGCATTCACAATCAATGAAGCGGGCACGCCACGCAGACGCATCGCGATCAGTGTGGGAAACCCGACCGCCGCGCCCGAAAGCATGGCACGCAGCCAAGTCATGAAGAAAGTCGCGATCACAATAACAAGGACCAGGACAATGAGTCCGAGGATCGCAGCGGCGCCGAGTTGCCAACCGGCAAGCGCGAGGGGAAGAGGAAAGGGAAGGATGTGTGTATTCATAGTTTCTTGATGATTAATTTGAAATTGTCTTGAGCCACGACGGCAATGGCCTGATCGCGGTCGATATAGCCGTCTTGGGAACAAGCTTCGTAGCTCTTCTGACCGATCGCAACCTTTCCTGACGGATTTAAGCGAGTGAGCGTAATTCCTTCCCTTCCGACGATGGAATCTTCCGCCACGGCCTCGCGCGTATGGCCGTCGATTGCGGCCTTGAGGAAAAACTGTTGCCCGAGCGATGTCTTCGCCAGCAGCTTAAATTCGACAAAAGCAAACAGCCCGATTGCGAACAGGGCACCGAAAAACACGACTAAAGCGCCCATTGCCCCATAGAGCTCGAAGCCGAACCATGTTGCCACACAGACACAGAGTGCCGCCAACACGCCCAACACGCCGCCGGGTAAAATGATCTCAAAGAAGACCAATACCAGTGCCGCCGCGATAAAACCGAGGATCATGCTCATGCCGAAACCTCCTCTACAATCAGATCGAAATCACTGCTGCCGACTACTCGCACGCTTGCACCACACTCAATCATACCGACCGAACAATGCGCCTCATAGCGCTGCCCGTCAATCTCGACACGCCCGCCGGGATGCAAGGGCGTGAGCGCGATCCCCTCGCTGCCAGCTTTCGGCAGCTTCGATTCCCTCACCTCACGAATGGTCCGACTATCACCGCCCGCTGCGGTTTCCAGAACCAGCTTGCGTTCGATCCAAGAGTCCTTGAAGAAACGGCCTACCAGAAAGATGCCGACCAGGGCGATCGATATCCCAAAAATGAGATGCACCAGCGGTTCGGCAAACATTTCCGGCGAAAGCACCATGCCATCGCCCTCGCTCCCGGACGGCCAATAATCCACCATCGTCCACAGCAATGAACCAATCATCAACGCCAATCCAGACAGTGCAAACACCACCGTCCCCGGCAAGAACAACAACTCCACCAGCACCAGCAATACACCGAGAACGAAGAAGAACACTGGCTCATTCCCTGCAAGCCCCGCCACATAATGACTGGCAAAGAAGATCCCGAGCAAGATCAACCCGCCGATACCAAAGACCCCAAACCCAGGCGTCTTAAATTCGATGAAGAGCAACAACGCGCCCAAACCCATTAGCAATGGTGCGATTGTATTCATCCACTTCGCGATTTCTTCTGAATAACTGATTTCAAAGTCCCGGATCTCATAATTGCCCGCGCCCAATCGGGCATCGAGCAGATCATCAATCGAATCGTAGATTCCTTCACCCAACAGTTTATGCGGCGGATCTCCATACTCCTTCACCGCTTCCGACGCCGTCAGCGTCAACAATTCACCCGCGGGCTTGATCACTTCATCGCCAATTTTCAGCTCAAAGTCCGCGTCCAGCATGGCGCGCACCACGTCGGAGCGATAGGGATAGTCCTCTGTCATCACGCGAATATTTGCCCGCAGATAACTCTCGATCTTTTGTTTCGCGGTCTCGGCGACATCTTCGCCGGTGCCTTGAATCACCGCCGAAGCACCCATCTTACCGCGCGGCGAGAAGTAGATCTCCTGCGTCGCTGCCGCAATGAAAGAACCAGCCGAGATCGCATCATCATTTACGTAGGTCGCAGTGATGCCGTCGAAACGATCCAGCATCTCCATCATTTCCAGAGTGATGTCCACCCGTCCGCCAGGAGTGTCTATATCGAGGATCACCATGCCGACGTCGTTCACAATCGCCTCCTTCAAGCCACGCCGCAAAATATACAAATTCGGCGTGCCAATCGCCCCTGTAATCGGAATCACATAAACATCCATTGGCACCGCAGGAATTGGCGTTACTTTTTGAGCAAACAAGCCAACCAGCGGCAAACAGAATAACGTAATGAGTAAAAGGCAGAAACGACGTGTCGCCATAGAGTTTAAGAATGAAAAATTAAAGGCAGAAAGCAAGTGCGGACGACTTAACTTATCTGTAATTGTACCACTAAGTCTCGCGAACTGTCGCTCATTAACGACTCTTTCGCTCGATGAACTATCGCCGCCGACGCTAGCCAGGCCTCTACGGATTGTTCCACGGCGATTGTTCCACATGGCCAATGTCCTGTTTAGGTCGGCTTAGATGCGCTAAAACAAGGGATTGCGATGTTCCACAGTAATTGTTCCACATACCGCGCAGTGTCCCCTGCCGCACACTTTACAATCTGGCGCTAGACAAGCGCGCAGAAGTTCCTACATCTCTAGTCCAATGGAAACAATTGATTATAACGGCATCCAGCTGCATCGCTGGCATTGCGGCCCTTCGACTTTTCTCGCACGCCCAGAGCTTGGCGCGCGACTAATGAACTGGAACCTCCAAATGCCTGACGGCACCGTGCGCGATGTCATACACTGGCCCGAAGATGCCGATTTTGAGCGCTTTGATAAAGTGCGGGGCGGCAACCCAATCCTCTTCCCGTTCTCCGGTCGTAGCTTTCACGCGGGCGAGATCGGCTATTGGCCTGATCGAGACGGCATAGTGCGGCCGATGCCGATGCATGGATTCACGCGCAATGGCAGATTCACACTCGTCGCGATCAACGAGGCGGGCTTCACCGCGGAACTGCAACCAAGCAAAGCAGACCACGAAGCCTATCCCTATGACTATCGCTTCACCGTGTGCTATGAATTCAGCGAACTGACGCTACGAGTCACGCTGACGCTGGAGAATTTGCACAGCCACCCGATCCTCTGGTCAGCGGGGCACCACTTCTACTTTACATTGCCTTGGCGCGACGGATCAACGCGTGGCGACTACCAGTTTAAGATTCCCGCCAAAGAGTGCTACGTTCAGAACGGCGACGGGGCACTCGATCCGGTTACACCCTTTGCCAAACAAGGCTCTTTTGGCAACACCGAGAACAGCAACCGTATTTTTACAAAATTAGACGGCACTTCGACCACTTTCGGCCCAAACGAGGGTGGCGAAGACATTAGCATACGTATTTTGCAGGATACCGATACCGCATCGCCGGCCAATGCGATGATCCTTTGGACAGAGTTCAAAGACAGCCCGTTCTACTGCGTCGAGCCGTGGATGGGGCCGCCGAATAGCGCCGAACATGGCAAAGGCCTGCATACAGTCGCGCCTGGCAAGCGCTCCAGCTTCACTGTTGAAGTCGCGGTTTGATCGCCACTGTAGCTCTCTCGCACTGAATCCTGGCATAAGGCCAGTCGCTTTGAGAATTGTAGCGACTCGCTTTATGCCGCGAATCAAGGATTAGAAGTACGATTAGGTTTAGCACTCCGTCACCTCGTTCAAGGCTGACTCGCAGCCTCGTTTTATCCAAAATGATCCGCTAAAGCCCCTAAAATTAACACTGGATATACGGCAACGCCACGTCACAATGCGCACGAAGTCTAAATTCATTTAGACACACCCGTTATGAAAATTATCATCGTTGGCGCCGGCGAAGTCGGCCACAATCTTTGCACCACACTCGCTGCCGCTGGGCACGACGTGACTCTCATCGAACGCTCAGTACAGCGCTGCGAGAAGCTGGATGAGGAGCAGAACGCGCGTATCATCACTGGCAACGGCAGTTCTGCGCGTCAATTGATCGAAGTCGATGTGGCGGAGTGCGACGCCTTTCTGGCGATGACCAGTGATGACCGCACTAACATCATCTCCTGCTCACTCGCCAAAGGGCTGGGGGCTAAAAACACGATCGCCCGTATCCATGACGAGACCTACAGCGATAACTCGGTAATTAACTATCAACTGCACTTCGGTATCGATCTTCTGGTAAATCCGGAAGCGATCTGTGCCGTCGAACTAGCTAAAGAGATTCGTGGTGCGGGTCGCGTGGCAGTAGAAAACTTCGCCCGCGGGCAGATCGAAGTCCAGCAACAGCGAGTCGCTGCGGGCTCTCGCCTGATCGGCAAGCAACTCAAAGACCTTAAATTCGACCCTCGTGTGCGCATTGGCTACATTCAACGCGACGGTAAGAGCCAGATTGCCAGCGCAGATAGTATCATGCAAGTGGACGACCTCGTCACGCACTTTGGCCATCCAGAAGCCCTGTTTGCCCTGCGCCAAAAATTCGACCCCAAGCACAAAGTCGACCTCTCGCGAGTCGTGCTCTTCGGCGCCAGCGAGACTGCGATCAATTTGATCCAGTTACTAACCAATCCACGCTTCAAAATTCGTGTGATCGAGAAAAACCCCGAGACCTGTCGCGCACTGGCAGAGCGCTTCCCACACATCACAGTGATTCATGGTGATGCCACCTCGCTACGCCTACTCGAAGAGGAGCAAATCGGTAGCGCCGACTATTTCGTGGGCTGCACCAAAGACGACGAGGAAAACATCCTCACCTGCATCCAAGCCTCCAAGCTCGGCGCCAAACACGTGCAACTGGTGATCAACAAGGGTGACTATGACGAACTACTCGGCATGCTAAAGACGACGCTGGCGATCGAAGTGGTCGTCTCGCCGCGTCGCGCCACTGCCGAGTTCATGCTACGCACCTTATCGACAGAAACCGTCGCGACTCTCGCCGATTTACCGAATCAGGGAGTGCGCATACTCGAAGTACGCATCAGTCACTCCAGTCCATGCGTCGGCCGTAGCGTCAAAGACCTGCAATTTCCACGCGGCAGCCTATTGGTTGCATTACAACACAAATTCAAAGCCAAGGTCCCCGCAGCAGACGATATCATTCTTGCCGGCGATCGAGTCGTCGTCGCCGTCAACCACGAGCAAGAAAAAGCACTTCTTGAGCGCCTCGTCTAAACTGTGAATACCGCAATCATCTATAAGCTCCTAGGCATGGTGCTGCTGGCTCTGGCCGGAGCCTTCGGTCTCTGCATCGTGGCAGGGCTGGCCAACGGCGAGACCTTTGCCGACCAATCCTTGCAAGCCTTCGCTACCTCGATCGGGATGACCTTCGCGCTGGCCGCACTCTTTCTGCTGCTTGGACGCAAAGGACAAGCCAAGCTCTTTCGCCGCGAGGCACTCTGCGCTATCGGGCTATCATGGATACTCGCCACCATCGTTGGCGCGATTCCATATATCCTCATCGTCGAGCATTGCGAAATATCCGATGCGATCTTTGAGAGTTCGTCTGGGCTCACCACGACTGGAGCGACCGCCTTTCCAAAGTTTTACGAGTTCCCGCACAGTCTTCTGTTTTGGCGCTCACTCAGCCAGTGGGTCGGCGGCCTAGGGGTAGTCGTGTTTTTCGTCGCGATCCTTTCCTCGCTCGGTGCCGGCGCAAAAATCCTATTCAGTAATGAGTCTTCGGGTACTTCGGCAGACTTTGATCACGGCCGTATCCAAAGCGGCGCGTTCTATCTAATGCTCTATTACCTGGGTCTTTCGGTTGCATGCATGGTCGCCTATGTGATGGGAGGAATGAATTGGTTCCAGGCGATCAACCACGCCATGACCACCATCGCAACAGGTGGGTTCAGCACCGAGCCCACGAGCATGCAGCAGTTTCAGAGTCCGACACTCGAATGGATCTCGATCGTATTTATGACAATTGCAGGCACGACCTTCGTCTTCGCCATACGCCTGCTCCGTGGGCGCACCAAGGGATTAGCCAAACACAACGAGATCTACTGGTTCTACGCTATACTCCTCGCCAGCACCGCCCTGCTGACGCTCTACCTAGTCGAGCTCACGGGAGAACTCCCAGACCACAATAGTATCCGCGCCGCAGCCTTCCAAGCCGTTTCCATTATGACGACGACCGGCTATTCGACTATGGACTACGACGTCTGGCTGCCCTCTGCCAAGATGCTGCTGCTTATTTTGATGTTGATTGGAGGCTGTTCGGGTTCGACCAGCGGCGGAGTTAAAGTGGTGCGCGTCGTGATCGCTTTACGTGCCGCGGTGCAAAGCGTGACGCAATCCTTCCGCCCAAATGTCACCAAGCCGATGCGGATGGGCGGCCAAACGCTCAGTCAAGCGGCGATCAACAGCGTCATTACCTTTTTAATGCTAATGCTATTTCTAGTTGTCGCATCGATGCTCTTCATCGCATCCAACGAGCCTGAACTCACTTTCGTAGGCTCATTCTCGGCAGTTCAAGCGACCTTATTTAATATTGGTCCAGGCTTCGACGCTGTCGGCCCCACTCAGGATTTTCATTTTCTAAGAGATTCCACCAAAATATTCCTCTCCCTACTCATGATTCTCGGGCGCCTTGAACTCTACGCCGTGCTCGTCCTGTTTTCTCCATCGGTGTGGAAACGATTTTCATAGACGAGAGCGACGTGAACCGCAGTGACTAAGCTCAGTGGCACTAAACAAGAAAAATTCATCGTCGATTAGCGAGTAAAGGAGGGAGGGCGACTCGC
>DJBY01000143.1:0-20219 GCA_002430605.1 Opitutia bacterium UBA5964
CGTCTCTCGATTGCGGCGGTGACGAAGCCCGAATTTAGCGCGATGCATGCTGCAGGCATGCGGAAGTGATCGGTTGGGCTCAGCTACCCTTGTGTTCTTTGGGCAGTTGGATGGTGAGAGTCGTGCCTGAGGTGCTGGTTGCGAAAATAATATGGCCACGGTGAGCATCGACGATCGAGCGAACGATTGCGGTGCCGAGGCCGGTGCCTCCGCTCTTATCGAAGGTGACGAAGGGTTCAAAGAAGCGACTTTGGATTTCGTTGGGGATGCCCGGGCCGTTGTCGGAAACCGAGAGGTAGATGGTATCTCCTTTGTCTATTGCAGTGATGACGATGGTTCCAGACTTCTCGGTTTGGTGAATCGCATCGATCGAATTGCCGACGAGATTTTGCAGCACGCGTAGTAGTTTGCTAGCGTCACCCTGCAAAGAGACGTCATTTGAGTTCATCTCAACGGTGACCCTTTCATCCTGAAAGAACGGTGCATTCATTTCGCGAAATTGCTCAAATAGCTCTTCCATCAAAACACACGCGATTTCGATCTCGCCATCGCCTCGGGCAAAGGCTGCGAGGTCATTGGCCATGCCCAACATGCGGCGAATTTGTGCCTCGATATTGGTGCAAATTTTTGCAGTCGTGGGGTCGTTTTTGCCGTGGCGCTCTTGGACGATGTGTGAGCCGAGGCTAATAATGGAAAAGGGGTTTTTGAAATCGTGCAGGATTGACGAAATCATAGTGCCGACCAGCGAGAGCTTCTCCTTGCGTGTGACCTCCTCCATGTAGCGGGAGGTGGTAGTTTTGAGGTGTTTGATTACGCTATCGAGGATTTTTTTCTGCGGCGCGGCATCCTCGATGATCTTTTTGACGGTGTTTTCTGGGATGCGACCAACGATGCAGTCGGACTTAGCGCTGGCATTAAGTGCACGTTGCTCACCGGTAAATACGCCGACTTCGCCGAAGAAGCTGCCTTCGCCGGATATGCTCATCGGTTGATTCGCACCATCAGGCCTGACTTTAGTGAACGCGATGAGGCCTTCTAGGATGACATACAAGGCATCGGATCGGCTACCTTCTCGGAAGATGGTATCGCCCTGCTGTAGTTCTATGACCTCGATTTCGCCGAGAATGACATCGCGTCGTTCCTCCGAGATACTTTGGATAAAGGGGTGCTTCTCTAGTTTCATGGTGCAGTCTCGGTGGTCGATTGAGCCGTTTCGACCTGCCGAGAGCGTAGATTAAAAATCAAGGCAGTCGAGGCGATTGCTAAAAGCAGTAGCGCAATGCCGCCTAAAATGCCAGATGGAGTGAGGTGTTTCATTTAATTGAAGATGAACGGTAGGGTCTAGCATGTGATATTCAATGCTGATCTCTGTAGTTTATTATGAAAGACGGTTGCGGTAATCTGCGTAGCCGAACGTACGCACAATTTGGAGCCCAGATGCTTCGCTGTATAAGCTGATGGCTGGCAAGGGCACGCCGTTAAAGGTCGAATTCTTGACCATTGTGTAATGAGACATGTCGAGGAAGGTGATGCGCTGGCCGATTTGTAGCGGTTCGGAGAAGGAATAGTCGCCGATCACATCGCCCGCCAGGCAGGACATACCGCCGAGGCGGTAGGTGTGTGGATGCGTGCCCGCTTGCTCGGCATCGAGTATGTTGGGGCGGTAGGGCATTTCCAGCACGTCTGGCATGTGGCAAGTGGCTGAGGTATCGAGGATGGCGATCTGATGGTCGCCAGCTTCGATGAGGTCGAGTACGGTGGTGACGAGCACACCGGTGTGGAGCGCCACGGCTTCGCCTGGCTCTAGGTAGACGTCCACGTCGTAGCGCTCGCGGAAGCGTTGAACTGTGCGGCACAGGCGATCGATGTCGTAACCGGGTCGAGTTATATGGTGCCCGCCGCCGAAATTGAGCCATTTGAGTCCAGGGATGAGGTCGCCGAATTTTGCTTCAAAGGCGTCGGCGGTATGTTCGAGCGCATCGGCGTCTTGCTCGCAGAGTGCGTGGAAGTGTAGCCCGTCGATGTGTTTAAGTGGGTTGTCGGGGAGTTTTGAGAGCGCGCGATCGAGTGCGGCGCGTGTGGTGCCGAGTCGGGATGCTGGCGAGCAGGGGTCATAGAGCTCTGTCTCGACTGCGGAATATTCGGGGTTGATCCGTAGGCCTAGCTCTGGGCGATTGTCTTTTGGGAGTTGAGCAATGCCTCTGGCGAGTTGCTGAGCAGAGTTGAATACGAGGCTGTGCGCAAAGCGACTGAGCTGTTGCAGTTCTGCATCCTTAAAGGCAGTGGAATAGACATGCACTTCTTTGCCGAATAGCTCGTGGGCAAGCAGAGCCTCGTGAAGACCGCTGGATGTCGTGCCGCTGAGGTAGCGGTTGATGAGTGGGAAGGTGCTGTGGCACGCGAAGCCCTTTAATGCGAGTAGGATCTTTGCTCCGGAACGCTCAGCAACAGATTGGAGCAGTTGGCAATTCGCTTCTAGCAGGTCCAGATGGACAATATAGCTAGGCGAGGGGGCCTGTTCGAGCGGAATTGAGCGGAGCGCGGCGAGGCGTTCGGTAGTCAAGGGAGGTGTCGGATCTTGTGCCATGCGTAGTTTAGCATTGTAAAAATGCTGATTCAGGCTTTTTTGCGAGTTGTTTTTTGAGCATCTGGCTATAACGTGCTGAGAGCATTTTTAGCCTTTCAAAAAATGCCGAAACTTTAAGTTGCTTTTCGGGGCCTCTATTTTATTGTGCGCGGCTTTCTCATCATTAGAGCTTCTTAAACGGAGTGCACTCTCTCTCATTTTACAGACAATGAAACAGTTCAAACTCAACATCATAAATCGCGAAAATACGGGCCGTGGCGTAGCACGCCGCCTCCGCGCGGAAGGTAATATTCCTGCCTGCGTATATAGCAAAGGCAACTCACGCTCGATTTCGCTCTCTGTAGTGGAATTTCGTGATCTTAAACGCTCGATCGGCGGCGGCGCTGCTCTGATCGAATTGGTTGATGAGAAGGGCGAGACTGCTCTGACCAGCATCCAAGAGATCCAGCGTAATGCAGTGAAAAATTGCATTAATCACATCGACTTCCTTGAAGTGGCGCGCGGTGAGAGCTTTGTGGCTCACGTGCCAGTCCACCTCATCGGTGAAGCTGATGCGCTTGGCGTGAAGGAGGGTGGTATGATTGATCACAAGACGCACGAAGTCGAAATTCGTTGCCGTCCATCTAAGCTTCCTGGCCATATTGAAGTCGACGTGAAGGATCTCGTCGTTGGTGCGGCAATTCACATCAGCGATCTTCCTGCTCTTGACGGTGTTGAATACCTCGGTACGCCGATCCAAGTGATCGTATCTTGCCAGCCTCCAACAGTAGCGGTTGAAACCACTGAAGGCAGTGTTGCAGTGGCTGCAGATGAAGTACCTGCTTCCAAGGTCAAGGACGACGTCGCTGTTGAAGGCGACGCCGCTGAGTAATCTTTTTTCGAGAGAAACGTTTTCGATTCTCTCTTCGTTCTTTCTAAAATGTCCATAGCGGTAATTGCCGGCCTCGGAAATCCGGGTTCAAAATACCGCAATACCCGGCACAATGTTGGCTTTGCTGTAGTTGAAAAACTAGCGGCGAAGCTGGGTGCCGAGTGGAAGACGGAAACCCGTTTCGAAGCGGAAATAGCAACTGTATCCGATCAAGGGCGCAAGCTCTTGCTGGTGAAGCCTCAAACCTTCATGAATGCCAGTGGCCGTTCCCTCGGCGCAATCCTACGCTATCGAAAACTCTCGACCTCATCGCTTGTCGCTATTTACGACGACATCACTCTCGAACTCGGCAGGGCTAAGCTCAGTTTGGGTGGGAGCGCCGGTGGCCACAACGGGATTACCGATTTGCTCGCGCAGATTGGTCCAGGTTTTCTTCGCTATCGTATCGGAATTGGTGCGAAACCACACAAAGAAATGGACCTCGCAGATTACGTCTTGAGTAAATTATCAAAGGACGAACAAAAACTTTTGGCGGATCAGACCCCGACTTATCTTGAGCATTTTCAGCTCATCATTGACAAGGAGACTGAGCACGCCATGAACTTCATTAACCAACGCACGGCACCATAGCATGAGCGCAACGACTACAAATAACTACAAAACTACTTTCATCCTCGACCTCCGCGAATCAGAAGACGATTCGACTAAAGTCCTGGCTGATTTGACTCAAATTCTCGCTTCACTTGGTGGAGCAGTCACTGACAGCGAAGATCTCGGCGTGCGCGAATTCGCGCGTGCTGCCGATCGTCGCTTCACGCAAGGGCACAGCCTCGAAGTCTACTTCAGTGGTCCAGGCACAGCGCCTGCTCAGCTTCAAAATAAGCTTCGTCTCGACAAGCGCGTCAATCGCATCTTCGTTCAGTCGGTCTAGTCTGATTGCTTCGTCGCTTCTTCTCACCTTACAACTAGAACGCCATGGCCTCATTTAATAAAGTCATCCTAATGGGAAATCTGACCCGCGACCCCGAGTTGCGCGTGACGGCCAATGGCAATTCGATCTGTAAGCTTGGTTTGGCGACTTCGCGTGTCTACTCCACTAAAGATGGTGAGCGGCGCGAAGAGACTACTTTCATCGATATCGACGCATTCGGCAAGCAAGCCGAGGTGATCAATAAATATATGCGTAAGGGCCGTCCGATCATGGTCGAAGGCCGTTTGAAGCTCGATCAGTGGGAATCTGATGGCCAAAAGCGCAGTAAGTTGAGCGTCGTGCTCGAGAACTTTCAGTTCCTCGGCAGTCGCGAAGATAGCGACGGTGCTCCTTCTAGCGCTGGCTACGAAAGTAGTTCGCCGCCAGCACGGTCGACTTCTGCCGATTCGATATCCGAAGCTTCGGCTGCAGCAGCAAATTTCTCTAATGACAACGACACGCTTGATGAGGACGTGCCGTTTTAAACATCCTTTCTCCTCTTCATCTCACAGTTTAAATTAAACGTATCATGGCTAACTCTCAAGTTCTCCTCCTCCAACCCATCAAAGGCCTCGGCTCCGAGGGTGACACAGTAACAGTGCGTGCAGGTTACGCGCGCAACTTCCTGCTTCCACGCAAGCAAGCTTTGCCTATCACTCAGGCGAATAAGAAGCATGTCGAATCACTGCTCAAAGCGCGCGAAACACGTGAGCAGAATGAGTTCGAATCAGCGCGCACTCTGGGCGAGCGGATCGAGCAGACCAGCATTGCAATCGCAGTGAAGACTGGCGAAGGCGGCAAGATGTTCGGCGCTGTGACGGCCAACGATTTGATTGAGCGTCTCAAAGAAGAGGGCATCGAGATTGTTAAGAAGCAACTCGGCTTGGCGCAGCCAATCAAGGAGCTCGGCTCACACACTGTTGGCATCAAGCTACACGGTGATGTTGAAGTTGAACTGAAGTTCGAAGTGGTTTCTGAAAATCCAATCGAAGAAGCGACTGCTGAAGATGCTTCTGACGAAGACGAAGATTAAGCCATTTAGTGCGGTCGATTAGCCACTAGTTCGTCCCATGCCGCCAGAATCCACGAATCCCTCTTACGGCGGCAACAAAGGCGGCCGTAAGTTTCGTGATACCCGCAAGCCGGATGATGCGCTGAATGAAATCCGCGTGCAACCGCATAATGTGGAGGCCGAAGAAGGCCTGCTGGCTGCCTGCTTGATTGACGGCGGTCGCGAAATTCTGACCGAGTGTATTGAAGCGAAGCTGACACCGGATTATTTCTTTAAGACATCTCACCAAGAGCTCTTTCGAGCACTACTCTCTTTGTATGAGACAGGTGATCCGATTGACGAGATTCTCCTATTGGACTATCTCCGTAAGAACGGCATGGAAGAAGAGGTCGGCGGTATCGCCGCGATCTATGCGATTCAAAATCGAATCGAGACTCCGGCCCACGCACGCTTCTTCACCCGAATTGTCCACGAGAAGTATCTGCTGCGTCGCTTGATCCGCACCTCTCGCGAGACGATTGAGGCTTGTTATGAGCAGCAGGAAGATATGTCCACCTTCATCGAAAAGATCGAGCAGGACATTTTCGACATCAGCAGTGGCCGCGTCACAGAAGGTGCGACGCCGATTCGTGAGGCAGTGGATGGGGCAGTTTCTAACATTCAAGCACTGTTAAGTGGTAAGGATGATATTAGCGGTGTGCTATCTGGCTTTCGCGACTTGGATGGCATGACGTATGGCTTCCATCCGGGTCAAATGATCGTTTTGGCGGCTCGTCCTTCGGTGGGTAAGACCTCTTTGGCAATGAATTTTGCCGAGCACGCGATGTTGCCTGCGGAAGGCCGAAAGCCCTCGGGGGTGCTGGTCTTTAGTTTGGAAATGACCTCTGAAGATTTGGCGATGCGTCTGATTTGCTGTCGCTCACGCGTTGACATGAAGCGTATCCGCGATCGTGTCGCCTCGAAAGGGGACATGGAGGACATCGTTACCACGGCGAAAGAGCTGAAGAGCTCACCATTGTGGATCGATGATAATGCCAGCTCAACTATTTTAGATATCCGTGCGAAAGCGCGCCGGCTCCACACGAAAAGCCCTCTCGGCCTAGTGGTGGTCGACTACTTACAGTTGATTCGAGGTTCCGACCCGCGCATGCCGCGTGAGCAACAGATCGCGGATATTTCCCGCGGCATGAAGGGCATGGCGAAGGAGTTGGGCATTCCCGTCGTGGTGCTCAGTCAGCTGAACCGTGAGTCTGAGAAGGAAAACCGTGATCCACGTATCTCTGACCTCCGTGAATCCGGATCGATCGAGCAGGATGCTGACGTGGTCTTGCTATTGCATCGCCCGAAGAAGCGTGATGACGATGACGAAGGTGTGCAGGATGGCGGCTTGCCCTCTGCTGAGGAGCACATTAAATTAGTCATTGCGAAGCAACGTAATGGTCCGATCGGCGAGATTGATTTAACATTCGTCCGTCGCTACACTCGCTACGAAAATTTTCATCGCTAGTCCTTCACACATATTTTGAGATACCTACCAATGCTATATATTAAGACTTTTTTCTGTGCCGTGATTTACTGCACCGCCTTTTTTAGTTTTACAGCCCTGTCTGCTCAGGAATACCCGAAGGTAAATGAAGTGCGAGTCGAGTTCGATGGCTTTAAGTCTGTGAGTGAGGAGTTTGTGTTCAGCAATGTACAGCTGCGCAGAGGCATGAATTATAATACGGCGTTGGTCGATCAGTCGATTCGCACCCTGTATGGCACTGGCCATTTCGAGTTCGTCGAAGTGAAGGTCGAGAATTCAGACGATGGTTCTGTGAATGTGATCTTCGAGGTGATCCCCAAGTATACTATCGAGCGTATTACTTATTCCGGGAATCAGAAATATAAAGAAGGCCGCTTGTCCTCAAAGGGGGAACTGGAGGCCGGCGTGCCGTTGGATGAATATCAAGTCAGTGAAGCTGCTGACAAGATTGAGGCCTACTATGTGAAGAAGGGCTATCCTGATGTGACGGTGGATTATCGCATTCAACGCGATGAAGATACCGGCTATGCGGTTGTGCTGTTTGATATCGATGAAGGCACGAATGTTAAAATCAAAGGCCTTCTTTTCGAGGGGAATTCCGTCATCGCGAATAAGGCATTGGCTAAAGTGCTTGAGACGCAGAAGACCGATTGGCTATCGTGGCTCACTGGGTCTGGCCGTTTTGATGACGTCAAGTTTAAGGAAGACCTAGAGCTGCTGCGCACCTATTACCGCAACCAGGGTTATTTGGATGTCGTTATCGATGCGGACGATGTCGTGCTCGACTTTAAGACCGATGAGCACCTCTACATCACCATTCCTGTAACAGAAGGAGAGTTATACACTGTCGGTGAAATATCAATCGACAATGCCACGATTTTTACCACGGGTGAGCTGCTTGGAGCGATCAAGACTGCGACCAACGATCCGTTTTCTCCTGAAAAAGTTGATGAAGCAGCGTCGGCTGTTCGTGAGTATTACACATCACGAGGTTATTTGGATGCGGGCGTGCGTGCCGAGCGTGTGCCGAACATGGATACACGTGCGATTGACGTGGTCTTTCGTGTGCGCGAGAGCGAGAAGTTCTATGTCGAATCGATTAAGGTTGAGGGTAATACAATCACCAAGACCCGTGTTATCATTCGTGAGTTGGCCTTACGCCCTGGCGATGTCTTTGACTTGAAGCGTATGGAGACCAGCGAGAACCGTTTGCGCAATACTCGCTACTTTGGTGATGTGCGCATGAACCCCGAGTCGACGAATGTCCCTGGGCGTCGTGATCTGAGTGTCACAGTCAGCGAAGGTCGCACGGGTAACTTCACTTTCGGTGCCGGTTTCGGTTCGGTTGAGAGCGCGGTGGTTTATTTCGAGCTAACTCAGGGTAATTTTGACTTGTTCAACTATCGTTCCGGATTCCGTGGAGATGGACAGAAATTCCGTTTTCGTGCGTCCTTGGGCACCACGAGTAATGAGATCTTGATTGCTTTCGAGGAGCCTTGGTTGTTCGAGCAGCGTTTGGCCTTTGGAGTCGAATTGTTCCGTACTGAGTCGGACTATAACAGTAGCGATTATAATGAGCTGCGCACCGGCTTTGAACTCTACCTACGTCGGCGTCTCTTCGAGTTGGTCGAAGCGCGCATGTCTTATCGTCTTGAGATGGTCGAGATTTTCGATGTGGATAAGGGGACATATCCCGACGCAAACGATGGCATCGCCGATGTTTTCCAAGCTGCCGATAGTGAGACAGATATCGTGTCGAAGGTCGGCTTATCGCTGCTTCGCGACACTCGAAATTCACTGATGTTCACGCGTAGTGGTAATCGCACCTCGCTCTCCACTGAGCTGGCTGGGGTTGGTGGTGATGTGAATTATCTCAAGCTAGAGGCGCGCACGGCACAATTCATCCCGACCTTTGATAAATACGACCAAACGCTCTCTATTATTAGCCGTATTGGCACCGCTTCGCCGTATGGGGATAGCGAGGATGTGCCGTTTTATGACCGTTTCTACCTAGGTGGTCCTGATAGTTTACGTGGTTTCGAGTACCGTGACGTTGGCCCTCGTGACTCAGATGACGAAGAAGAAGCCGTTGGCGGAAACTCCTATGGGATGCTTTCTTTTGAATATGGTTTCCGACTTGCGGAACCTTTAGGGCTAGTTGCTTTCTATGATTGGGGCTTTGTTAATGAGTCCGATTATGATTTTAGTCCTTCAAATTATGCTTCAAATTGGGGTATCGGTGCGCGTATCATCCTGATGGGTTCTCCGCTGAAGCTCGATCTAGGTTTTCCACTCACAGTTCCTGATAACGCAGAAGACAACGGTGCACAGTTTAACTTTTCTTTTGGCACCCGCTTCTAGTGTTGCTTGCATTCTCACATAAAAATCCTCAACCTGTTTATCTATGAAAAAAATAACTACTCTATTTCTTGCGTCTGTCTTCTGTGCAGTCGGCCTCTTCGCTCAGAAGACTCCAGTCGTCGCTACCGTTAACGTCCAGCGTATCCTGAATGATTACACTGCTTTCCAAGCAGCGGTTGAGAAGGTCAAAGGATCTGTTGCCCCAGTTGAGGAGGAGATGAAGAAAATGCAGGCTAATATCGAATCGATCGCGACAACAGGTCGCGAGGCTGAAGCAAAAGTAAAGAACCCTGCACTTGGCGACGAAGCAAGGGCTGAAGCTCAAGCAGAGATCGTAGGCCTGCAGGCTCAACTCCAAGCCGCTCAGGGCGAATTCCAGCAGTTCCGCCAGCAGGCACAGCAGCTCGCCCAGCAAGGGCAACAAGAAGAGCTCGCGCCTCTGCAGCAGAAGGCAGTGGAAGCAGTGAAGCAGGTCGCTATGGACAAGGGCATCGACTTGGTTGTGCCGATCAATACAGTGGTTTTTGCTGCGGAAGATCTTGAGATCTCCGACGCGGTGATCGCAGTCTTGAATGCTAGCGAATAAGTTCGTTAAAAATTTCAATTTTCAAAAACCCTGTTCTCGCTAAGGACAGGGTTTTTTGTTTTCTCTTCAATATGTCATTTGCATACACCACTCAACGTATCTTGGAAATCGTCGGTGACGACGTGCAACTTTCTGGTGGATATCAAGGCGAGATCGCTGGAATCGCCTCACTCGCGGAAGCGATGGCAGGTGATTTGTCCTTTTTGGGCAACTCCAAGTATCGCGATGCAGTCGCATCCTCGACTGCGTCGGTACTGCTCCTGCCGCGTGATTATACCGAAGCACCGAAGGCGGGGCAGCTACACATCAAGCTGGATAATCCATCGTATGCGCTCGCGCTGTTGTGTCGCGATATGGAAAAAAGCTTACAGCCGCTTCCTGTGCCCGGCGTCCATCCGACTGCTTTTATTGATGGCGATGCCATCGTCTCGCCTTCCGCATCTATTGGTCCGTTTTGCGTAATCGGCAAAGGCGCGGTCGTTGGTGCTGCGGTGCTCGAAGCACATGTCTGCGTCGGTAAATATGCCAAAGTGGGGGATGAGTCGCATGTGTTCTCGCAGGTGGTCATCGGGGATTACTGTGTCATCGGGGAGCGTAATCGGCTCCAACCCGGCTGTGTCATTGGCTCCGATGGGTACGGCTACGAATTTACCGACGGCGCACATCAGCGCGTTCCTCAGATTGGAAATGTCGTGACGGAGGCGGATGTTGATGTTGGTGCGAATACCGCGATTGATCGCGCTCGTTTTGGGTCCACGATCATCGGTACTGGCACCAAGCTCGATAATCAGGTGCAAATCGCGCACAATGTGCGTATCGGTAAGCACTGCCTAGTGATTGCTCAGGTCGGCATCGCTGGTAGCACCGTGTTGGGCGATGGCGTCATACTCGCTGGGCAGGCTGGAATTGCCGGGCATTTATCGATCGGCTCCGGTGCGGTGGTTGCTGGTTGCACGGGCGTCTCGCGCTCGCTTGAGCCCAAAGAGAAGGTGCGTGGTCCTACTGCTGAACCGATTATGCTGTATAATCGGATTGCTGTTTTACAGCGCCGTCTCCCTGATCTTTTCAAAAGATTCGATAAATTAGAGAAAAGAGTCGAGTCTCTGCCTGAACGTGGCACAAGTGAATAATTGATATGAAAGAAAACTCCCTGAAAATATTCTGCGGGAATTCCAACCCGAAACTAGCGAAAGATATTTGCGATTATTTGGATGTGCCTCTCGGCGATGCCACGGTAAAGAGTTTCCCTGATGGGGAGAGCTTCGTTCGTATCAATGAGAACATTCGTGGGGCGGATATTTTCATTATCCAGTCCACATGTAATCCAGCCAATCAGCATCTGATGGAGCTCTTCATTATGATTGATGCGGCCCGCCGTGCGTCGGCCAACAGCATCACCGCGGTGATTCCTTTTTATGGGTATGCCCGTCAGGATCGTAAGGATCAGCCACGTGTGCCGATCACATCGAAGCTGGTGGCCAATCTGTTGGTCTCCGCGGGGGCGACCCGCGTCTTGACAGTCGATCTTCACGCTCAACAGATTCAGGGTTTCTTCGATATCCCCGTCGATCATCTCTATGCATCGCCAGTACTGTTCGAGTATCTGAAGGATCTCGACACCAGTAATTTGACGCTCTTTTCACCTGACGTGGGTGGTATGAAAATGGCCTCTGCGTATGCAGGAATGCTCAATGTCCCCCTTGGCTTTATCGCGAAACGTCGAACTTCGGCCGAGACGGTCGAAGCGGTTTCAATGGTGGGCGATGTGGACGGGCGCGACATTCTTCTGATCGATGATATGACTGAGACTGCTGGAACTTTGTGTGCGGCTGCCGAGTTGCTCAAAAAGAACGGCGCGAAGAGCGTGATGGCTGCGGTCAGTCACGGTGTGCTCAATGAGATGGGCTATGAGCGTATTTCCAATGGTCTGTTGGATCGGTTAATTACCACGGATACGACTCCAGTGCAACAGCGTGATGGTGTGCCGATTACGGTCCTCAGTGTTGCGGCCTTGCTGGGTGAAGGCATTAAGCGCATTCACAACAACGCCAGTGTGACTAGCCTCTTCGAAATTAAAGGATTTTAGTTTCTCTAATTTTCAACACTCGTATATTGGGGCCGCATTTATACTGGCTCTGCTTGGAGCATCCACTTTGACTATTGAGCTATGAATGATTCCGAAGCAGCGCCGCAAGTTTCTCTCGAAGAAGGAGACGTTGGCTTTGTCGAGTATCAGGATTTTGTTTCTCACGAGCCGTTTCACTTCGAATCGGGCGGGACCATCCCTGAGCTAACTTTGCGTTATGAGACCTACGGGCATCTCAATGCGGCTAAGGATAATGCGATTCTCATTTGCCATGCGCTCAGTGGAAATCATCACTGTGCAGGTGTGCACAGTATCGATGAGCGTAAGTCGGGATGGTGGAATTTTGCCGTCGGCCCAGGTAAGCCGTTTGATACGTCGCGCTATTTTGTTATTTGTTCGAATTCACTGGGTGGCTGTTCTGGCTCGTCTGGTCCGTATTCAATCAACCCAGAAACTGGCGAGCGCTATCGATTAGATTTTCCAAAGTTGACCGTGCACGACATGGTCAAAGCGCAGGGCCTGTTACTCGATTCATTGGGTGTGGATCGCTTGCATGCGGTCGTTGGTGGTAGTATGGGCGGTATGCAAACACTGCAATGGGCGATTGATTTTCCGGATCGGGTGGGGCGTTATATCGCCATGGCTTGTTGCGCGCGCCACAACGCGCAGGCCATCGCCTTTAACGATACCGGTCGTCAAGCCATCATACGTGATCCGATTTGGGATAATGGCAATTACGACCCAGACCAACCGCCAGGTCATGGCCTCGCGGTGGCTCGGATGATGGCGCACATTACGTATCTCTCCGATGCTGGGATGGAAGCAAAGTTTGGCCGCAAGCGGCCCACTGAGGATGCTGGCAAGGAGCATTTTGATGTCGAATTTGAGGTGGAGAGCTACTTGCGCTATCAAGGCCAGAGCTTTGTTGGACGCTTTGATGCCAATACCTATCTGTATTTGACCAAGGCACTGGATCGCTTCGATTTACACGGGCCAGTTTCCTTGGATGATACGCTTTCAGCGGTCACGGCGCCTGGACTGGTCGTTGGATTTACATCTGATTGGCTTTACCCGCCGCAAGGAAATCGTGAGGTTGCGGAGGCGCTGCTACGTCTAGGTAAGGATGCGACGTATGCAGAATTGTCGATGGACTTTGGCCACGATTCGTTCCTCGTGCGTTCCCCCGAACTGTACGATTTGATCCGAACCTTTCTGGATCGTTAATTTACGCTATGACTCACAACAAAAAGAGACGACAAGTTGATTTTCAAATTATCGCCCGCTGGGTAGGTAAGGGGGATCGTGTGTTGGATCTCGGCTGCGGCCGTGGGGTCTTATTGGAGTATTTGAAGCAGAAAAAGTCAATCTACGGCGTAGGCGTAGATATTAGCTTTGAGCGCATCCTGAGCTGTGTGAAGCGTGGCGTGCCAGCTTATCATGGTGATGTGCGGGCACTGTTGGCCACTTTTGGTGACAACGCGTTTGATCGCGTGATTTTCAGTCGATCAGTTGAGCTGTTGGATGATCCAGATGCCATCTTGGCGGAAGGGTTGCGCGTCGGTAAGCGAGTGACGGTTGGCTTTGTGAATCACGGGTTCTGGCTGAATCGGGTTAATTTTTTACTGAAAGGGCAGCGCACCGTCAATGAAGTGTATCCGCGGCAGTGGTATGAGACGCTGCGCTCAAATCCATTTTCAGTCAGTGAGTTTGATGCTTTCTGCACCGCTCGAGCAATCAACATCGAGAACCGCGTGTATCTTGGAGGGAATTGGAGTGGTGAATGCAAGTGCCTGCCAAATCTGTTTGCGGGGTATGCGATTTACGATCTTTCAAAATAGTTGAGAGGGTCGGGGTCTGTTAAGATGTTGATGAGGCGATCTGCTCAAATTTGAGCGTAGTCATGCGTTGGATCGATGTGTTTTAAACGATTCGATAGTATAGAGACTTGCCATGGCACACACGGCTTGTTTTTTTCTGCGCTTGTTCAACGACACAACCTGTGCCCGGGTGGTGGAATGGTAGACACTGGGGACTTAAAATCCCTTGCCAGTAATGGCGTGCGGGTTCGACTCCCGCCTCGGGCATTCTTTGGTGGTCAGCGCTTTGAGCTGCTTATCTATGATAACCTACCGCGTCACCGGCAACTCGTGATGCATTCGCATTGCGGATCGATCACTCGTGTCGCGTCTTTTCGGTGACCTCGATTCTGAACTGCAGCGCCTTGGCGGACTATTCTCAACTCGCAAGCCCTGTGCGGGAATGTCGCACTTCCGATTGTGCACTAGAATTTACGTCGATCGAGGATTGTGCTTTAGACATAAAAAAGCCTGTAAATAATTGATATTCACAGGCTTTTATAAAAGTGGTAGACCGTCCGAGACTTGAACTCGGAACCAATTGATTAAAAGTCAACTGCTCTACCGATTGAGCTAACGATCCGCTTTAAAAGCGCAGGATCGAAGGCATCTAGTGGCCGCTTGTCAAGTATAGGAAAGTTTTTTTTTAATTGAACGAATTTAATGGGAACAAATCTAAGCTCTAAACGATCTATCTTACATCAACCCCACTATGAGAGTAAAAACCGAAGCTGCATGCCAAGACGATCTGTTGATCGAGCGTATTAAAAAGGGCGATCATGCTGCGTATGACGATATGGTCGCGCGCTATTGGGATCGTATATTTGCTCGTGTACATCATTTATTGAAGAATCAGCAGGATGCTGAAGAAGTCACACAAGACGCATTTATTCGCGCGCACCGCGGATTAGACAAATTTCGCGGCGATGCCTCTTTTTCGACCTGGCTCTATCAAATTGCCACGAATTTAGCCCACAATCGTTACTGGTATTGGTTTCGTCGTAAGCGGGACTACTCGGTCTCACTGGATCAACCGCTCAGCGCAAATGGCGATCTCACACTGGAAAGTGTGATGCCTAGTGAGGGTGAGACGCCTTCAGAGGCTGCAGTCACTCAAGAATTTGTGCAGCGTGTGTCTGAGTGCATGAATGGCCTCGGTGAGAAGCATCGCGAAGTTCTGACTTTACGCAATGTGCAGAATTTGAGCTACGCGGAGATTTCGCAGGCGCTTGAGATTAGTGTTGGCACGGTGAAAAGTCGTATTGCACGTGCTCGGGAGAGCTTGCGTGATTTGATGGGCAGCGATTTCTCATGAAGGAATCAAAATTTACAGAGTTGGTAAATTTGTATTTCGATCAAGAGATCTCTTCGGTTGAGATCGAATTACTGCGCGAAGAGCTCGCGGTTTGTCCTGCTCGAAAGGCTGAGTTTGAGTCGCGTTATCGGTTGCATCAAGCGATGCGTATCGCCGTGGCTCCGGAAGCTTTGAAAGTGGCTGAATTTCGCGTTTTGGCGGCGAAGAAGACCTCTCAAGCAAGTCACTTAACGGCGTGGATTCTTGGCTTCGGCATCGCTGCCTGTGTGAGTGCGGCCTTCGTTTTATTGAGACCTGTGATTCGAGAAGTATCGAGTGTGGCCTCGGTAGGAGAGCTGACCGAGATGCTGCAGTCCGATATGAAACGCTTTGCCGCGACTCAAGGCACCGGTGCAGCACGCCGTGGGAGTTTCGCCTCGCAGTTGCGTTTAATGGGACTCACCCCTGAACTTGCACCACTTGAGCCACAGCTCAGTAGCGTCGACCTCGAGGCGCTACTTCAACGGGAAACACGCCGGCAGCGAGAGATTGATTGCATCAACCAGTATCAGGCTTACTCGGCTATGCCAGAGCAGCGGTTGTTTGAGCCATTGCAGCAACCCACTCGGGAATTGCAGCCGCAGCAGCGATGGCCTGCTGGGTTTCAGAGCTCTTTGGCTAGTTTCTAGTCAGCGCGCTTTATTCTCCTTTGGGGAGGGAAACGCTCCGTCGTTTCCATTGTGCGGGGCAGGTGCATGGAAACGACGGAGCGTTTCCCTCCAGATTGGCGACATGCTTTACGACAATGCTTGCTTGACGAGCGCTTCGACACTCGCATTCGCCGGTAGTTGGCTGAAGGCTTTGCGCACGAATTTGTCGGCATCGGCGGGTTTGTAGCCTAAAATAATAAGACTGCTGACTGCATCTTGATAGGCGCCAGGGCTGGCGCTTGTACTAGTACCAGTTGGATCGGTCACAGTGGATGCGGCGCTGAGGCTGACTTTGTCTTTGAGCTCAATGACTAGGCGTTCGGCTGTTTTCTTGCCAATCCCGGGGCATTTTGAAAGTAGGGCGATGTCGGCACTGGCAATAGCCCCGCGTAGCAGTTCGACTGACATGCGGCTGAGGATGCCGATGCCGATCTTTGGGCCGATGCCAGAAACCTTCTCAACCAGTAGGCGAAAGAAGTCGCGATCTTCGCGCGTGGCGAAGCCATACAGCGAGGCGCTGTCTTCGCGATAGACCGAATGGATGAACAGGCTGCACTCTTTGCCGACTCCAGGCACCTTCTCCGCCGTGGTGATCGGAATTTGGACATCGTAGCCGACGCCACCGGCTTCGATGACGACGAGCAAAGGGGTAGTTTCGAGGACAATGCCTTTTATGCGGGCGATCAAAGTAGGTGTGAGTTCAGGTTAATCGACTAGGCCAAGGACGTCTTCCATGTTATAAACGCCAGGGGCTTTACCGACGGCCCAGTGAGCTGCGCGCACCGAGCCTTGGGCGAAGATCTTGCGATCCGTCGCACGGTGCGTGAGCTCGATACGTTCACCTGCGCCACAGAAATAGACGGTGTGCTCGCCGACGATGTCGCCACCGCGAATGGCGTGCACGCCGATCTCCTTGCGGGGGCGCGCGCCTACGAGGCCTTCACGGCCATGCACGACTTGTTTGTCATTGAGCGCATAGGAATCCTTGAGGATCTCGATCAGTCGCTCCGCAGTGCCGCTGGGCGCATCTTTTTTATGATGGTGGTGCATTTCGAGCACTTCAGGCTCGTATTGCTCGCCGAGGATGTTGGCGGCCTTGCGGGTCAAATAGTTGAGCGTGTTCACGCCCACAGAATAGTTGCCTGCCCAGACCACTGGGATCTTGCCCGCCACTGCGTTGAGGATGGCAGCCTTCTCTTCGGCGGTGTGGCCAGTGGTGCCAATCACGAGCGGGATGTTGTTGGCGACCGCCAGTTCCGCGATGCCAAGAGTAATCTCATGGAAGCTGAAGTCGATAATCGCATCGCAGTTGGCGACGTTTGCACTGGCATCGTCACCTGCGTCGCAAGCGGAGGCGATTACCGCGTTGTGCGCTTCGGCAATTTCGGAAATGGCGAGGCCCATGCGTCCGCGTGAGCCGTTGAGTAAAATTTTGAGAAGCATGGCAGGTGGAGATTTCTTAAATGATTAGAAGAGCGAGAGGTCTGTAAATAGCGTATCGAGCAATTGGCGCGTGCCATCGGTCAGGCCGCTCAGAGGGAGGCGAACTTCATCGGATTGAATGATGCCAGCTTGCTTGAGTGCATACTTGATCGGCACTGGGTTTGGCTCGAGGAAGATGGCCTTAAAGAAAGGATAATACTTCAAGTAGGTCTCTCGAGCGGTCGCGTAGTCGTTATTATTCGCGGCCTGCACCATCTGCACGAGGGGAGAAACCACTAGGTTCGACGCCACGCTGATCACACCAGTTGCGCCAGCGGACATGAAGGGTAGGATCAAGCCGTCGTCGCCACTCATCACAGAGAAGTCGGGGCCGAGGGCGCGGACGTATTCGACGACTTTTTCGCACGAGCCTTCGGCGGCCTTCATGCAGCAGACGTGTGGATACGCCTCGTAAAGACGTGCTGTAACGTCGACCGAGATTTCAATGCCGCAGCGTGAGGGGATTGAGTAAAGCACGATAGGCTTCTCGGTTGACTCGGCAATCTTGCTGAAATGCTGGAACAGACCTTCTTGGCTGGGCTTGTTGTAGTAAGGCGCAACGATCAGGAAGCCGTCCGCACCAGCTGCTTCGGCTTGGCGGGTCAAGTCGATTGCTTCGTCTGTCGAGTTCGAGCCAGTGCCAGCGATCACAGGCACCTTGCCACCTGCAGCTGCCACTGTGGCACGCACCACTTCGATATGCTCCTTGTGGGTGAGTGTGGGGGATTCCCCGGTGGTGCCGACCGAGACGAGACCATCGATATTGCCGTCAAGTTGGTGTGCGACGAGCGCATCGAGATCTTCAAAGGAGACGGCACCCTCACGCATCGGTGTGGCCAAGGCAGTGAAAACGCCTGAAAATTGATTTGTGTTCATGTTCTGTTTGAAAAGGATTGGCTTAGGTCGCATGACCACAGTTCTGTCTTAGCACGTCGATATCATGCCGCTTATTCAATAGAAAATTTCGCATTCCTCTCAAACTAACTATAGTCCATTATGTCAGTTCTTGAAACAATTCACGGTCTTCTCTCCCTCGCTGTCGAAAATGGGGCCAGCGATGTGCACATTAAATCCAATAAACCAGCATTTCTTCGGCTAAGCGGGCGCTTGGAATCAGTCGAGATGGACCCGATCACGCCGGATGAGGTGAGAGAGTTTATCGAGCAGTCCGTGCCCGTAGAGTTTTACGATATCTGGGTGAAAAACCGACAGGTGGACTATTCGTATAATGCCCCTGGTGTCGGTCGTTTCCGTGTGAATGGTTTCTTGCAGCGTGGCTTGCCCAGTATTGTGATGCGCCACGTGAGCGATCACCCGCC
This sequence comes from Opitutia bacterium UBA5964, assembly GCA_002430605.1. GTDB lineage: Bacteria > Verrucomicrobiota > Verrucomicrobiia > Opitutales > Coraliomargaritaceae > Lentimonas. Next base: position 18,660 of record DJBY01000143.1, read on the forward strand.
CACGTTCTCGGATTTGAACATTGATGGCGGGACTCTCGCGAAATTATGCAAAGAGAAAAACGGGATTGTGCTCCTCTGTGGTGCCACTGGTTCTGGTAAAAGTTCTACTTTGGCTGCTATGGTTAATCATATCAATCATAGCTATGATCGGCATATTGTAACTTTGGAGGATCCGATCGAGTATACCTATTCAGATGTGAAATCGATTATCAATCAGCGTGAGATTGGCATCGATTGCCCCAGCTTTGCTCAAGGCATGCGCTCCGTACTGCGTCAGGATCCGGATGTGATTCTTGTCGGCGAAATGCGTGATCGCGATACGTTCGAAACCGCACTGCAAGCCTCAGAGACGGGCCACCTAGTGTTTGGCACATTGCATGCATCAAATGCACAACAGGCAGTGCAGCGACTCTTTGAGTTCTTCCCAGAAGAGCGCAAGCTATCCTTGCAGCGTCAACTCGCTGGTGCGCTTCGTGCAACCATTACGCAGAAGTTGCTGACGGCGATGGAGGGTGGAGGCCGTATTCCGGTGTCAGAGGTCTTCGTGCTCGATGCGCTTGGGCGTAAGACGATTCAAGATGGGAAATTTGAAAAAATCGAGGCCGTCATTGAAGCTTCGGAGGACAATGGATCGAAGACTTTTAATCAGGATCTGTTCCGCCTCGTCAAGGGGGGCTTAATCTCGAAAGCCGATGCGATCGATAATTCGCCGAACCCGCGCCAGTTGGAGATGAACTTGAAAGGGATTTTCCTTAGTAGTGGCGGGATCATCAACTAAGTGCCACGCGCGGTGCATTGCCTCATAATTGGTAAGGTTTGGCCTGAGCCCAGCTCGACTGCTGCGGGGCGGCGGACTGAAGATGTCATTCGTTCGCTGCTTGCGGCGGGCTATCGAGTCAGCTTTGCTTCGGCCGCGCGTCCGTCGGAGTACAGCTTGAATCTTGAGTTGCTGGGCGTCGGCACGCACACGGTGCAGGCGAATGATTCCGCATTTGATACCTGGCTCGCCGACTTGACGCCGGATATTGTCCTGTTCGATCGATTCATGATTGAAGAACAATTTGGCTGGCGGGTCGAAAAAGCCTGTCCGCAGGCATTGCGGGTGCTGGATACCAGTGATCTGCACTGTCTGCGCGAGGCGCGCCAAGCGCAGCTCAAACACGGCGGCGAGCTAGATTTGTATAACGACATCGCACTGCGCGAGATTGCTGCGATTCATCGCTCAGATCTAACGCTGATTATTTCCGAGTATGAGATGGAAGTGTTGCGCACTCAGTTTAACATCCCAGAGGCGCAAATTGCGTATTGGCCATTTGGACTGAATTTAGCCGAATCGAAGTTTCCTAGCTTCGAAACGCGGCAACATTTTATCATGATCGGTAGCTTCATGCACGCGCCCAATGTCGATGCCGCTCGCTGGTGCAAGCAGGCTATCTGGCCGCTGATTCGCCAGGCATTACCGGATGCGGAGCTGCATTGCTACGGCTCGTATGGAGAGAAGTATCAAGCCGAGCTACATGCGCCGAAGGCGGGGTTCTTGTTTAAAGGCCGTGCCCCAGA
>DJBY01000143.1:20473-22394 GCA_002430605.1 Opitutia bacterium UBA5964
GCGATTGCGCTCTATACGGATGCGGCACGATGGTCTCAGGTGCAGGCGCAAGGCCAGCATATTGCGAGAGAACGTTTCGCTGCGGCCGTGTGGTTGCCGCGACTTCCGCAATTGTTTGAGGCCACGATTTCGCAGCTCACGGAGAATCGAAAGCAACACTTTGTCGGCCGGATGCTGCGACATCATCACCACCGCAGCACTGAGTTTATGAGCCGTTGGATCGAAGCGAAGAATCGGTGAAGTTTCCGATTTTTAGCTGCTGAACTGATAATTCAGGAAAACTTTAAAAGTTCCTGTCAGCACACTGGAATCGAGCTTCTAACGAGCCGCCATCTCGATAAATAGCTGATGTGGTCAGTGTTTTGTAATGTTTCATTTCTTTCGTCGAACCTTGAGGATGAGAGATGAGCGCAACGAAAACTATTGTGCTATCCTGACTGGATTGACCTCTTTATTTGTAGTGGTAGCGTACCTGCACAAATGTAATTCCATGTTCAAATTCTTTGTATATGATACGATGCTCTTCGGTGATCCTTCGTGACCAGTAGCCCCTGAGATTATGTTTCAGTGCTTCTGGCTTACCAAAGCCTTCATGGGGTGCACGCTGAATATCCTTAATGAGTAAGTGTATTCTCTTTAAAGTCTTTTTGTCGGTTTTCTGCCAGTACTGGTAATCCTCCCAAGCTTGTGGAGTGAATGTTATGTTCATTCGTTCAAGTTGATTTGCTTTTTAATTATTTGGCCTTGTTCCGCAGCTTCAATCGAAGCGATGAGTCGTTTCGCATTTGCAGGGCTGCGAAGTAAGTAGGCAGTCTCTTCGAGTGATTCATAATCCTCGAGTGAGATCATGACAACTGATTGATCGCGTTTGCGTGTTATAATAACTGGATCTCTATCTAAGCATACGCGATCCATTGTAGTGGCTAGATTTTCTCTCGCGGCAGTGTAGGTAATTGCATTCATATGTACATTATGCTGTCCATATATCGAATTTGTCAATTCGATTCTTTAGAACGACTGGATCTAGTCTGGATCTGAAGGAGTCCCATGGGTGAAATATGCTCGACTGCCCTTCAGTATGATTAGTTTTAGTTATTTGCTTTTTTAGTGGATAGAAGTAGCCGGAGATTATTCCAGATCCCTCGACCTGTCAAAATTCTCAGGCCAAGATTAAGTATAAATGTGCAAATGATTAAGAGATAGATCGTCCCCGCTCGATCAATATCGTATCCCGTGCAAATATATATGCCGCAACCAACTGCTAGTGTGATTAGAGACCAACCACTAATGAGTTTCACTTTTTCTGTATTCATTTTCTGCCAACGTCGAAGGTAGGCACGTAGTGAGGCACGAACGGAGTTGTCCTATCTTGCCTTGTTGGCCTTTAGTATTCTTTTGGACTTAGGCGCGTCGAGGTGTTCACCAATCCAAACTTTGATCAGGGATTGTCGGGGCACGCCAATGCGATTTGCTTCACGATCTAGGCGTTCGATCATCCAGACAGGAAAATCTACATTCACACGCTTCTGTTCCTGTCCTGGTCGGAATGCCTTCGATAAATCCAAGTGATCGTTGATGTCGACCTCGCCATCATTAAAAATTTTATCTAGATCTTTAGCTTTCATATAGTTTCCTTTCGTTGGTTCGAGCTCTTCTCACTGAGATGATCCGTGTCTTGTTTCCTCTGGGAGTATAGAACGCGACCCAAAGCGTCTCTTTCAACATCGCGAGCAGGGCGAAGCGATCTTCGTCCTCTGTTTTCGCCGGAAAGCCAATACAATCTGGGTCATTCCAGAGGGATTGAGCTGCTTCGAAATCGAGACCATGCTTTGCCTTGTTTAATTCACTTTTTGCGGGGTCATACTCAAATTCCATTTAGGTATAGAAAATATACCAAATGTTGGACTTGTCAAGAGATTCG
>DJBY01000143.1:22652-23161 GCA_002430605.1 Opitutia bacterium UBA5964
CCACACGACTGGTTAGCCTTTGTAGACGTCCTTCCGGTGTCCCATTTTCACTACTTCAATTAAGATGGTTTCGTCATGAATTTCGTAAATCACACGATAGTTGCCGATTCTGATGCGATACGTAAATTCACTTCCAGACAGTTTTTTTGATCCTGTGGGGCGTGGCTCTTCTGACAGAGATTCAACCGCTCCGATGATCTTAGAAATCTCAGTTTTAGAGATTCCTTTTAGGTCTTTCTTTATCGAGCGGCGCCACTCAATTTTATAAGAGACCATCTTCTTTGAGTTCCTTTAGGAATTCTTCATGTGGAATCGTTGCTTCATCTCTTCTTTCTGCGCATGCAGCCAAGTCTTCTACGTCTTCCATAAGGGATTGGTAGTCAGAGATATTCATGATTACCCCTGTCTTTTCTCCTTTGTCGTCAGTGATGTATTGGACTTCTGCGTTCATAATTGAAGAAAATATGAGATTTCGTTGAATTGTCGAGATTTCTCTTCTGGCTAACGTC
>DJBY01000098.1 GCA_002430605.1 Opitutia bacterium UBA5964
CCCCCACCACGTGGGCCCCTTTCCCTCTGAGATAAAATGGGCTGTCGTTTCAATCGAAACTTACCCGCTGATCGAAGATGACCCAAAAAAAGCCCGCGATGACTCGCGGGCTTTAGAAATTAATTCGGCATCACACAGACTAGTCCTCGCCGTCTTCGCCAATCGCTTCGACTGGGCAGCCTTCGAGGGCTTCCATGCAAAGCGTGATGTCGTCATCCGACTCGGGTTGCTTATGCACGAAGGAATAACCTCCGTCTTCGTTACGGGTGAAGAAATCCGGAGCAGTTTCACGGCAAAGATCACAGTCGATGCATTGCTCATCAACATAGAATTTACCCTTAACATTCTCCGGCCATTTTTCGTCTATATCTGCCATCCTGCGAAAATTGAGAATTTCCCTTGTGAGTCAAGCGGGAAGCCAGCCGAGACTCATTTGCGTGAAATTAGAAGCTTCGATTGCAATCCGAGCAGAATCCCTATTCTTTGAGTTACTCGTACACACGGGAACACGCGGCTTTCCATGCGGTCTGGTGGAGTGCGAAACCTTCCACGTTTAAATTTCTATGCTCTACGACCGCCCGTATATGCGCCAAGCCCCTGAGCCTGTCGCCACGCAGACCAGCGCAGTGACGATTCTCCTCATTGTGACGATTAGCATCTTTGTGCTTCAGCAAGTGCTGAATGTTAGTTTCCCTGGAGTTGGCGGTCGCCAAAATTTGTTTCTCAACGACTGGTTTGCATTGAGCGCCGAAAATTTCAAAGAACTCAAGGTCTGGACCGTCTTCAGTTATGCTTTTCTGCACAGTACCACGACGATTCTGCATCTCCTGGGTAATATGTTTGGCCTGTTCTTTATCGGCCGAATCCTCGAGCCACTGCTCGGCAAGCAACAGTTTTTGATCCTCTATTTTAGTGGCGCATTTGTCGGAGCACTCAGTTACTTGATTTTTCACTTTAACGGCGACAACACCGTGGTCGGTGCCTCCGCGGCAGTGTTTGCACTCTTGGCCTTCTTCTGCCAACGCCACCCCGAGCAACCCATTACGCTGCTCCTGTTCTTCGTTATTCCGTTAACCGTTAAACCAAAGTGGCTCTTTTGGGGACTGCTGGGCTACTCCATCTACGCGCTAGTCTTCACCGAACTGGGTGGCACTGCACACGTCGCGCACTCCGCCCATCTCGGCGGCTTCCTCGTCGGCGTGCTCTACTTCCGCTATGTCTACAATGGCAAATCCTCCTTTGCTAAGACTAGCCAGCGGCCAAGTATCGAAATGCCGGAATGGTTTAAGCGCCGCAAAAAGACCGCGGCTCAGACCAGCTACCAAGTGAATCGCCCGACAGCCAGCAACGCAGGCCTACAGGAAGAGGTCGATCGAATCTTAGATAAAATCAATGCCTCCGGGTTTGGCTCGCTCAATCATGTCGAAAAAGCGACCCTCGACCGAGCCAAGGACATCCTTAGTAAATAATCAAAGTCGCGACGCGCTCGAACGAAACACATTTCCTCAGACACTTACCTATTTGTTAATGACTTCTACATTTAAAACTATTGCCCGCCTCAGCTGCATCACACTCGCCGCGCTCACGCTTCTAGCCTCTGCTAACGCTGGATTTGAGCAGACCAAAGAAATGGCATCTCAAACCCGCTGGGTGATGAACACCATCAATTCCCGCCATTATCTAAACGGCAAAATGGAGAAGCTCAACGGCACCGAAATCGTTGAGGCCTTCACCGAATCGTTCGACTATGGTCGCATGTATTTCCTACGCAGCGAAGTCGATGGCTTCGTCTTCCGCTTCGGCGATGCGATGGAAGACTTCCTGCAGAAAGGCAACCTCTACGCAGCCTTCGAAATCTACGCGGCCTATCAAGCCAACGTCCACGCCCGCACCGATTGGGCCTACGAACGGCTGACCCAGGACTTCGATTTCAGCGTAGACGAAAACTTCTCCCCCGACCGCCGCGAAGCCAAATGGCCCGCCACTGTAGAGGAGAGCAACGACCTCTGGGAGCGTCGTTTAAAGTACGAAATCCTCAACGAGCTTCTCTCACTCGCCGGCGAAGAACAGGAAAAAGAACTCGAATATGGTGAAACGAAGAATCCTGACATCGTTGAAGACCAAGAAGCCGACAGCTTTGACCCTGCCAAGATTCAACGACTCCTCGGAGAGCCCGAGTTTATGGCCGAGACGCTCGACGCTGCGCGCGAGAAGATCCGCCGCCGCTACGAGCGTAATCTCACCTACATCGTCAATCGCGAGGCAGACGAAGTCCAAGAGTCCTTAATCAATGCGATGACTCAGCTGTTTGACCCACACTCCAGTTTCCTCTCCGCCGACACACTCGAAAGCTTCAACTCTGCCGTGCAGAACTCGTTCGTTGGCATCGGCGCCCTCCTTCAAGACGACGACGGCATTTGCACCATTAAACAAATCCTGCCCGGTGGACCAGCCGAAGAATCTGGCCTCCTGCATGACGAAGATAAAATCCTCGGTGTGGCGCAGGGTAAAAACGGCGAATTTGAAGACGTCGTTGATATGCAGCTGCGCTACATTGTTCGCAAAATTAAAGGTGAAAAAGGCACCATCGTGCGTCTCCTCATTCGCCCTGGCTCCGCTGGCGATCCATCTGTCCGCAAAGATATCTCGATCACACGTGGCGAGGTCAAACTCACCGCCAACCTAGCGTCTGCGAAGTTGATCGACATCCCCATCGCCGATGGCGAACTCATTCCTGTTGGAGTCATCGAGCTACCCTCTTTCTATGGTAACATCGGCGCAGGCGGGACGTTGACCACCACTGCTGGCGACGTCACCGAACTCCTCAAAAAGCTAAGCGCAGCCGGAGCCCAAGGCATCATTCTCGACCTTCGTATGAATGGTGGCGGCCTGCTCAGCGAAGCCGTGCGTGTGGCTGGGCTCTTCATTCCCGTCGGCCCCGTGGTGCAAGTGCGCAATCCCGATGGCCGCACCGACGTGCTCTCCGACCGCGACCTCAACCTCGAATGGAGAGGCCCGCTGATCGTACTGACTTCACGCTTCAGCGCCTCCGCCTCCGAGATTGTCGCCGGTGCATTGCAAGACCACGGCCGTGCGCTGATTGTCGGCAACACTTCGACGCACGGCAAAGGCACCGTCCAGGAGGTTTACCACATGAATACCCGTCCCGCCTTTTCTTGGTTCCAAAATACAGCGGAACCACAGGCTCGGCCCGTCGCCTCCAAAATCACCATTAAGCAATTCTACCTGCCCGGTGGCAGCTCCACTCAGCTCAAAGGCGTGCCCTCGGACATTGCCCTGCCTTCGGTGAACGAGTTCCTCCCGATCGGTGAATCCGATCTGCCACATGCCCTAGCCTGGGATGAAATCCCCGAAGTAGACTGGTTCAACGACTGGAAGAAACTCAGTATCTCTACTCCCGAAGAGCCCACATTGAAGGCAGCGCTCACACAAAACAGCCGGGCACGTCAGGCGAGCCTAGCAGAATTTGCATTCCTCAAGGAGCAGATCGAATGGCGCAAAGCACGCTACGAGGAGAAAGCGATCTCGCTCGACCTCGAACAACGCATTGCTCGCAAGATCAAAGATCAGACATACATCGACACCATGGACGATGCCTACGAGACACTCCGCGAGACGAACTACGCCTCCGAAGCATTCATTCTCAAAATTGCCGAAGAGCAGGACGCACTCTCAAAACAGAATCTGCTCGAAACAGCAGCAGCAGAGGTCGCAATCGCCGCCGAAGAGACTGCCAATGACCTTGTAGCAGGTATCGCAGCAGTCGAACCCGACCAAGACGAAGCAGTCGAAGACGAAGATAAACCAGACTTCGATATCTACCTGCGCGAAAGCGCCCGCATCATGGCCGACTGGATCGAGATTGAAGCAAGCGACAAAGCCGCAGTCTCCGCGACCAAGGTCGCTGTATCAGCTGAAGCATTGTAGAAAATCGAGATCGTAGGCTGTGCGTGAATCGTGGCGTCGTTGCTTGCAACGGCCCATTGTGATTGAGCACAGAAAAGGTCTCGCCGAAACGTTGCAAGCAACGACGCCACAATTGGGTGTCCGCGCCTACTTGTGCATACTCAACTCGATCAGATATGCTTGGCGTATCTCACCGCTGGCCCAATGGTGACGGTCGATGGTAAAAACTGACCTATCGCTGAGATAGACGGACGGAAGGGCGTTTTTGAAAATGGCTTGAAATCAATGCTTAGCGGCGACGGCCTTTAGCGAGCTTCTGTGCAATTAAGAACTGAATGCTCGACTCGAGACGATCCACTTCACTCGGATCATGACCTTCGGCTGCTGCCATAATAAGCGCTTCCTCAGCACGTGCTTGTGCTGATTCGACTGCGGAGAGATCGATATCCTTGACGTCAACCGCGGCTTCGGTGAGCACCGATACGGTGTTACCGAGCACCTTGGCGAAGCCATGGTCGACTGCGATGAACTCTGTCTTGCCATCCTTGATCACCTTCAGCTCGCCAGCGACGACTTTGGTGACCATAGGGATGTGACCAGTCAGGATACCCACCTCGCCCGAATCCGTCGGCAACACGACCTGATCGGCCTCAGTGCTGAGGACACGTTCGTCAGGTGTAATAATTTCTAGAGTAATCATTCTGATTTGAATTATGAATTAGGAATTAGGAATTAATGACTGAATCGTGTGACTCGTAATTCGTAATTCAGGCGCAAGCGACTCTTAGCCCTTTTTGTTAGCTTCGAATGCCATGTCGATGCCGCCCTTCATGTAGAGGTCGTTCTCGGCTAGGTCGTCGCACTCACCATTCAGAATCATTTGGAAACCCTTAATTGTGTCTGCAGTCGAAACGTATTCACCAGGTGTGCCGGTGAAGATTTCAGCCACGTGGAATGGCTGCGAAAGGAACTTTTGTACCTTTCGTGCACGGTACACTGTTTGCTTATCTTCAGGAGACAGCTCGTCCAAACCAAGAATCGCGATGATGTCTTGAAGGTCCTTGTAGCGCTGCAACACGTTCTGCACACCACGAGCACATTGGTAGTGCTCTTCGCCAACGATCGCTGGGTCAAGTGCGTTGGAGATCGAGGACAGCGGATCGACCGCAGGGTAGATACCAAGCTCAGCAATCGAACGCTCAAGAACAATGGTCGAGTCCAAGTGCGCGAAGGTGTTGGCTGGCGCAGGGTCAGTCAAATCATCCGCAGGGACGTACACCGCTTGGAACGAAGTAATCGAACCCTTCTTAGTGGAGGTAATTCGCTCCTGAAGGTTACCCATTTCCTGAGAAAGTGTTGGCTGGTAACCCACCGCAGAAGGCGAACGACCCAATAGCGCAGACACCTCAGCACCGGCTTGAGAGAAACGAAAGATGTTATCCACGAACAGGAGCACGTCTTGGTTCTTCTCATCACGGAAATATTCCGCCATGGTCAGACCGGAAAGCGCAACACGCATACGTGCACCAGGAGGCTCGTTCATTTGACCGTAGACCAGAGCCACTTTGGACTTACTGATATCTTTCTGGTCGATAACGCCTGCATCAGACATTTCGTGGTACAGGTCATTGCCTTCACGAGAACGTTCACCCACACCGGCGAATACCGAGTAACCACCGTGTGCCTTAGCAATGTTGTTGATCAGCTCCATGATGACAACGGTCTTACCAACACCCGCACCGCCGAAAGCACCGACTTTACCACCCTTAGTGAACGGGCAGATCAGGTCGATGACCTTGATGCCGGTCTCGAGGATCTCAGCATCAGTTGCTTGGTCGATCAGCTCTGGAGGCATGCGGTGGATCGAGCGGCGCTCGTTGGTGGCAACCGGACCCTTTTCGTCCACTGTATCGCCAGTTACATTGAAGATGCGGCCGAGAACGGCTTCACCTACAGGGACAGTGATTGAAGATCCCGTGCCGACGACTTCCATGCCGCGGACGAGGCCGTCGGTGGAGGTCATTGCAACTGCACGGACAAGACCTTGGCCCAAGTGCTGTTGCACTTCGAGTGTGAGGCTCTTTTCAGTGCCGCCGACTGAGAAGGCGATTGTGATGGCGTCGTAAATTTCGGGGACGCTGTCTTGCGGGAAGGCTGCGTCGACGACGGCGCCGATGACTTGGACGATTTTACCGTTTTTGCTCATGATTGAAAAAGGAGTTAAAAGAAAGAAGGTAGAAGTTTGCTCTAGTGGGCAGATGCTGCGGCCGCAATTTCAAGAATTTCCTGAGTAATCGCTGCTTGGCGGGCCTTGTTGTAGTCGAGAGTGAGATCGTCAACCAGAGTCGACGCGTTATCCGTAGCAGCCTTCATGGCGACCATACGTGCACAATATTCGGCCGCACGGCTTTCGAGAAGGAGTTGGTGGATGATGACCTTCACATAAAGGTCGGGGAGTGAATCGAGCACGGCTTCCGCTGACGGTTCGAAAATCATTTCGCGTGTATCGCCACGTGCTTCCAAAGATGGCAGCTCGGCGACACGCTTTTTGAGCTGATCCAACACTTCACGCAGATCAACGATCGGCAGGAGGGACTGAAGCACAGGCTGTTGCACCAGCACGTTGACGAAGCTCGGGTAAGCAACCTCGATGGTGTCGACTTCGCCATTCTTATATGCATCAATCAGAAGCTTCAGCATCGGGCGTAGTTCAGAGAACGATGCTTTATCCGAAATAGTGAAGTCTGCCACGAGATCGCGACCAGAACGAGAGATGAACTGAGTCGCCTTACGGCCGACTGTGATGAACTTAGCGTTGCCTTTGACCTCCTCAACAATCTTACGAAAAAGATTGGTGTTGAGTGCGCCACAGAGGCCCTTGTCAGTTGAGAGTATCAGGATGCCACGTGTCTTGACTTCGCGCTTCTCAAAGAAGGGATGCGAAATCGTAGCACCGGACAGATCGAGCTTTTCGCCAACTGTATCAAGCAGGTCAGCAAGGAGCAGCGCGTATGGACGACCCGCGATAGCGGCGTCCTGAGCTCGTTTCATCTTGGAGGAAGAAACCAGCTGCATCGCACGCGTGATCTGCCGGGTATTCTTAACCGACTTGATGCGGCGGCGGATGTCGCGAAGATTGGCCATTTATTTTAGAAGGTCGGAGTTCAGATAACAGAAGTCAGCGATTAAGCAGAGAACCCTGCCACCCACTCTGCGAGGGATGCCTTAAGAGCTTCTTCGGTTGCGTCGCTGATTGCTTGTTCAGCACGGATGGTGTCCATCACTTTTGCACCACGAGTTTCGAGAAACTCGCGGAGGCTAGAAGTGGCTGCAACAATATTTGCGACGGCAATCGCATCGAAGAAACCATTTTGAACGGCATAAATCAGTGAGGACTGAACTTCGACAGGAATTGGGTTGAAAGCAGTTTGTTTGAAGAGCTCAACCACACGTGCACCACGCTCAAGCTGAGCCTTGGTCTTCGAGTCGAGGTCCGAACCGAACTGAGCGAACGCTGCGAGCTCACGGAACTGTGCGAGTTGCAGCTTCACCTTACCAGCAACCTTCTTAATCGCCTTGATCTGCGCTGCAGAACCCACACGAGAAACGGAAAGACCCACCGATACCGCGGGGCGGATACCTTGATTGAACAAATCTGTTTCGAGGAAGACCTGACCGTCAGTGATCGAAATCACGTTGGTAGGAATATAAGCCGAAACGTCGCCAGCTTGAGTCTCAATGATCGGCAGCGCTGTAAGCGAACCGTTACCATTGTCCTCATTTACACGAGCGGAGCGCTCGAGCAGGCGTGAGTGGAGATAGAAGACATCGCCAGGATACGCTTCACGCCCAGATGGGCGCTTCAGAATCAAAGAAATTTGACGATATGCCACCGCTTGCTTGGAAAGGTCATCATAGACGATGAGTGCGTCCATGCCATTGTTCATGAAGAACTCACCCATCGATGCGCCAGAGAATGGCGCGATGTATTGGTTGGCAGGATTATCGCCAGCAGACGCGCAAACGATAATGGTGTATTCCATCGCGCCGGCCTTCTCGAGGACGGCAATGGTACGGGCGATGTTGGAATTCTTCTGACCGACAGCAACGTAGATGGAGTAAACCGGGCGGAAACCTTCAGGGAAGGTGCCGTCTTGATTGCGGTGCTGATTGTTGATTTTCGCCTGATTGATGATGGTATCAATGGCGATCGTTGTCTTACCAGTGGAGCGGTCACCAATGATGAGCTCACGCTGGCCACGACCGATTGGGATCATCGAGTCAATTGACATGATACCAGTCTGCATTGGCTGATCCACCGACTTGCGCGGGATGATGCCAGGTGCGATCTGGTCGACAGGATATGTCTCTGTGGAGCTGATTGGGCCCTTACCGTCGATGGGGTTACCAATCGCGTCAACCACACGGCCTAAAAGACCCATGCCGACAGGAACGGACAGCAGTTTACCCGTTGTGGAGGCTTCGTCGCCTTCCTTCAACTTGGAGTAATCCCCGAGGATAACGCAACCGACTTCGTCTTCTTCAAGATTCAAGGCGATTCCGTAAACGCCCTGACCGAAATCGATCATTTCGTTGTACATGGCACCGGACAAGCCTTCGAGCTTGGCGACACCATCTGCGATGGAGACGATTTTACCGGTGTTGGATTTGACGGCGCTGGCTTGGAAGCTAGCGATCTCGTTTTCAATTTGTTCGACTATAGAGCTCATGAGAAACTAATGGAGAGAAAGTATAAAGGTTAGAGAGTGCAAATGTTGATTAGCTGACGTTCTCGGCAAGGCGCTGGAGGTGTCCGGCTACGGACGCATCATACACATCGTCGCCGACGCGCACACGCACACCAGCAATCAGAGAAGTATCTTGTTGAGTGACCGCACTGACGGGGCGGCCATACATTTTGGAATAGGTTGCTTCAATCGCTTTCAGCGCATCGTCACTCAACGCGCCTGGCGTCGACACGACAGCCGTCTGCAGCGCGATCTCGCGACGAATATAGTTTAGAAAGGTCTTGAGAACCGCAAGATGATGGCGGTGCTGCACCTGCTTAAGGCCAGCGAGGACTTCGCCAACTTTGGCATTAGTCACGACGCCATCGTCCTTAGACAGCTCTACGAGCTTCTTGGCTAAGCGGGTGATCTTTTGGTCGCGTTTCATCGGATAGAAAAACTAAGGCTTAGTTGCCTACACTGGCCAACTCCTTGGCAGCAGAATCGGAGAAGGTTTGTTTCTCAGAATCGGAAAGTTCACGAGACAACACCTTAGAGGACGTCGCTACTACGAGGCGGGCGACTTCTTGACGCACATCGGAGAGCATCTTCTGGCGCTCCAGCTCCGTCGCTTCGCTTGCCTTGCGAATGATCGCTTCAGCTTGTGCTGCCGCTTCTTGTGTCTTCTGCTCGATCATCTCTTTCGACTGTTCACGGGACTCAGTCAGGATCTTTTGCGCATCCACAGCCGCGGTCTTGATCTTCTCAGCGCGCTCACGCTCAGCAGCCGCAAGTTGCGCTTTCATTTCTTCAGCATACTGAAGGCCGTCAGCAATTTTTTGCTGGCGCTCGTCAAGCGTCGCAACGATTGGCTTAACGGCAAATTTGTAGAGGACTAAGGCAACCAGGCAGAAGTTAACCATCTGCGCGATCAAGGTCGGCAGTTTCACACCGAATTTATCGGTGATCATAGTCAGCTTGTCCACTTCGGCGGGCGTCGCCGCTTCACCGTGGTCGGCCACATCGCTAATTGCATCGTGAGCGGCTGCGTGCGCGTCTTCAGCGGCGATGAGACCGAACGGCACAGAGAGTGCGAGTAGCAGAGTGATGAAAATGGCCTTCATTATAAGGAAAGTATATTAGATAGAGTCGGAAAAAGCCGACGATCCGAAGACCGCCGGCAAAGACTTAATTTGCCTGACTAGACAAGGAAGATTGCGAAGAAGACAATCGCTTCGGCGAAAGCCATGGCGATAATCGACTGGACCAGCACTTTAGTGGCTGCTTCTGGATTACGGCCTACGCCCTCACAAGCTTTGAAACCAATAAGGCCAATGCCGAGAGGTACCCCAAGGGCTGCCGCTGCTACGTGAATTTTACCTTCAACTGCTGCTAGAATTAGATCGTACATATTATTTGTATTTAGGTTGTTTAGTTTGCTTCTGCGTCGTCCACGGTTTGCTACATGGTCCCGAACACGGAAAGGGTTGATTAGATTAGTGTGCTTCTTCGTCGTGATTGGTCATCAAGCCGATGTAAATCGCGACGAGTAGCGTAAAGATCAGCGCTTGAACTACACCGACGAGCACCTCGTAAAAGTAGAATGGAATCGGCACGATGTAAGGTGCCATCCCTGTCATGCTGGTCAAAAGGTTCTCACCACCGAAGACGTTACCGAACAACCGGAAGGACAGTGAAACTGGGCGAAATGCAATCGAGACGATTTCAATAATACCGACCATAAAGAAGATGGGCGCCAAAAGTATATAAATTACCTTCGGGGTTTCTTTCTTGTCGGCCTTGTTACCAAAGAGCTCCCAGGCAAAGAATTTCGGCCCCGCCACTTTAAGACTGATCACAAACCATGCGATCATCGACACTAGCGCCATGCCCAGCGTTGCATTCAAATCGGCACTCGCGGGACGCATCCAATACGTAAAGTGCCCGTGCTCAATATGGCCAAATACCCCGACGCCTGGAATCAAACCACTCCAGTTATGAATAACAATAAATAGGAAGAGGCCGATCAGCAGCGGGAATGCCAGCGGAAATGCTTTTTTTCCAACAATCGGCACCAGTAAATCGCGTAGGCCATCAATTAAGCTTTCAATCACTGCCTGCCCTTTGCTCGGGATCAACTTAGGCGTGCCAACCGAAAGGCGAACGGCCAAAATCAGCACAATTGAAATCACCCAGGTAGTTAGAATCGAGTTCGTGATTGGGAGGCCGAAGAGCTCCGTCAATTGATACGGAGACGGGCTCACACCATCCGCAGCATGCAGCGCGGATGCGGTTCCAGAGAGGAGAAGGACTGTTGATAGTAGCTTGTTCACGAAGAACTAAAAAGAAAGTTGTTTGTTGCGGCGAGGAACCACTGGAAAGGCGAACTTCATGTAGCCGCAACTTTGTTGCGTCAACACCTAATGATTTTTTTAACCTCAGCATTAGGCGTGCTTATGATGCCTATCAATTTAACGCGCTATATCTAAACTTGCGCCGCACCACACAACACCTAATCCTTGTTAAGACCGCAGCATTTAGCCATGAGTAGCCCTACCAATTTAACCGACAGTATTGCACGCCTTCGCGACCGCAAAGGTGGCTCTAATATTGTCAGCGGACAGCGCCCAGCCGCAAAACAACCTGCGCCGCGCAACAAGCCAAGCCGCGAACGGCGATTCGCCACGGATGTATTCATGCTATTTGCCTACGCACTGCTAGGCATCGCGGCCGTCTGCCAACTTATCCTCATCGTCTGGCTGGATATTATTTAACTGCTGTCTGGTAAATGATCCAGTTGTTGTGGCCACAGATTGTTGTCTGGAAATGATCCACCAGTTGTTGTGACCACGGATTGTTGCTTGGTAAATGATCC
>DJBY01000049.1:0-22174 GCA_002430605.1 Opitutia bacterium UBA5964
CTCTTCCGATCTCGCTACGTAAACGCCGGGCTGAGGTTCCGTGACGCGGATGGCCTTCCAGCTCTCCCGAACTCCAACCTGCGGTGCCTGACCCCGCGGTTGTAACTTGCCCGCCGGACCTTTCACCTGTCGGGCACTTTCCCAGGGGCTGTCATCAAACTCCGGTAGTTTCCAGCCGGAAATCTCCCGTCGTGCGTCATAGACTTCGCCCAAGTAGATTCTGTTCCGCAGCAAGCCCCCCTCACACATTTTCCAAGAGGTGTCGGTTGTAATCGTGGCATCGGAGCCATCGGCATACTGAATGTCTAACCGGGCACGAAGACAGGGGCGACCAACGGCAAGCGCCTTTCTGATATTGAATCTCCCCCACATGCGCAGCGGCAGTGGATTGTACCAGCCATTGCCGAGTGTTACCGTAAGGACATTCTTTCCGGCCCTAAGCAGGGCGGTCACGTCGTAGGTGTCGTAGAGCACGCGTTTGCCATAAGGGGTCCACAGCGGGGCGAGAGCCGTATCGGCGAGAGCGTTCCCGTTCAGGTGGCTCTCGTAAAAGCCCAACCCCACGATCTTCAACTGTGCCGACTTCACTTCGCTCTTAACGGGAAAGGTTTTACGGAACTGCGGCGCGGGATCGTCCGCATAGAACTTCTCGTCAGAGGTTGGCAACGGCTTGCCGTCGCCGATCCATTCTGAGCCAGACAAATCTGCATAAGCTGACATTGCTGTGAGCGAAAGTAACAGACAGGCCGATAGTGTACGTGTATAAATGAATATCCAATTCATATGTGTCTTTCTCCAGATCCTATCGAACGTATAGTATCCGTGACTTTTATCATGTGAAAAGTCGTGATTTATTTGTGTATCTGTGGAGTATTGCTTAGTTTGATCATTAGGCAATTGTATTTTTAATTGGGTTTTATTATTTTGTGTTTATTCTTTTATTTTAGGGCAGAGTGGATGTTTGAGGATTGCTTTAGCTCTTCTTTGGGCTTACTCGTGGTGTCGAATATTGACCTTACTAAACATGGCTTGAGGTCATGTAGTAGTTATTCGACTTATGCATGACTGGGTTAAAGTTCACTTGAAGGCATATTCGGGCGCGAGTGTGGAGGAGCGACGGGCGTGGTGGATCACGCTCAAGTGGTATTTTGGTTATTGCGCGAAGAAGGAGTTGGGGGAGCCGACCAACCGCGATAATGGAAAGATTTTTTGGCGAGATGCGGTCTTGTGCGCAGATCCAGAGGATTGGCAGAAGGCGCAGTGGGGCGATGCGTTAAAGTGGTTTTTTGAAGAGCTGGCGGCTCGCGATGTTGCAGGGGCGAAGTTGAGGAGTGCGCTGCGTCGTCGTCACCTAGCGTATACGACGGAGAAAGCTTACATGGGTTGGTTGCGGCGTTTTCAGGCGTTCTTACATCCGAAGGAAGCGATGGGCTCGGAGTCGGCAGACGTGGTGCGTTTTTTGACTTACTTGGCGGAGGTGCAGGAGTTGGCGCCGACGGGCCAGAACCAGTGTTTTAATGCCTTGTTGTTTTTCTTCCGTTATGTGCGGGAACAGCCGGATGTAGATTTTCAGGGAGCCACGCGGGCTAAGAAGCGGCAGCGGGTGCCAGTCGTTTTATCGACGCGGGAGGTGACGCGCTTATTGGAGCTGTTGCCGACGAAGTTTCGGCTAATGGGTCGCTTACAGTATGGTGCAGGTCTGCGGGTGAATGAGTTATTACGTTTGCGGGTAAAGGATCTGGATTTTGATCGCGGGCAGTTGGTGGTCCGAGGGGGCAAAGGCGATAAGGATCGGATCACGGTGCTGCCGAGTTCTTTGGTGGACTTATTGCAGCTGCAACTAGAGCAGGTGCGGGCTTTGCATGTGGAGGATGTGGCTGCGGACTTTGGCGGTGCGAGTATGGCGGAAGCGTTGGCGCGTAAGTTCAGCGTGGCGCGGGCTGAGTTGAGCTGGCAGTATCTGTTTCCGCACAGTCGGCTAGCGAAAGATCCTCGCAGCGAAGAGATGCTGCGGCACCATGCTTTGGAGAACTCTTACCAAAATGCGATCCGCACGACGGCGAAGAAAGCGGGCATCGAAAAGCGAGTGACGCCGCATGTGTTACGGCACAGTTTTGCGACGCATATGCTCGAAGGTGGGGCAGATATACGCACGGTGCAGGATCTACTCGGGCATGCCTCGGTTGAGACGACGCAGATCTATACCCATGTGATGAAGAAGCCGTTCGGGATCGTAAGTCCGTTGGATCGACTTTGAGCCGTGCTGCGCACGGAGTGAAAGTGAGGGTGAGTCGTGCTGCGCGCGGAGTGATCACGCTATGCGCGAAGTGAGGGCCGTGCCCTTACCTCTTGAACTGGTAGTGCTTGAAGGCTTCCGGATCGACTGAGTTTTCGATGCCGTCAGGGAAGAGGGCAGCGAAGTCGTCGTAGGCCTCGTGAATGTCTTGGCTCGGAGGCCAGAAGATGCCGGCTTTGATTTGTTCGATAACGGCGGCGGCGCACGCTCTGGCGGAGTCGAGATGACTGTCGGTAAATCCCTCCCAGCGTTCGATGCCGCTCTTTTCGAGTGTTTGGCTTAAATTGAAGTAGGCGATGGAGGGCCGCTCGCTGCCGGCTTCGCGTTTGGCGAGCACGTAGAGTGGGAGTTGTAGGTCGGTCCAGCGGTAGGTTTTGCCCTCGTGCTCGAAGAAGGCTTCCTCGGGGAGGTGCTTGGGTGGTGCCTTTTTTGCGACGACCGCGAGGTGTGTTTTCTCTGGGTTGGCTGGTTGGTTGCTGGTCTTGTAATCGATCAATTCGAGGCGCTCGCCGCGCTGATCAATGCGGTCGATACGTCCGGTAATGGTGAGGCCGGCGAGTGGAATTGTAAATTCTTCTTCTGTATTTAGTATCTTGATACTTCCATTGTTCTGCGTGTCTTTAATTTGATGATGACAGAAGGCGTGGATGCGCGCGATGAGCGCTTCGTGCTGCAAGCGTAGGGCGAAAGATAGCTTGTCGCCATAGCGAGTTTTGAGCATTTCCTCGGCGACGCCGTGTAGCTTTTTGACTAGGGCGGCCTGGTCGGTGTTGCTGTCAAGAGTGTGTCCATTTAGCTCGGCGACGATGTCATGAAAGAGCTCGCCGAAAGCGGCGGGGTTGAGCTCACGCGTTTCAACATCGACGGGGCGCATTCCTAGAATGTGCCTGAGGAAGAATCGGAACGGGCATTGCAGATAGCTTTTAATGGCGCTGACGGAGATGGAGTCCTTCAGTCGCAGATCTAGGGGCGGCGAGAGTTTCCAGGCGGCGCTGTGCGCGCTGTTGGCGCCGCTGTCTTTGGTGTCACGAAAGAGTTGGCGGGTGCGGCTGAGGAGTGTGTCGGGTGCGCCTTGAAAGAGGAGGCGTGAGGGTCTCAGTGGAGTGTGATCGTCAGCGGCTTGCGGCACGAGGATGTCGATATGGCCATGCTCGCCTGCGCGTCGGCGGCAGAGTGCTTCGAGCAGGTAGGCGTCGCGGGCGAAACGCTGTGCGTTGGTGCGAAGACCTAGTTGCTCGCGGAGGGCCTCGGGCAGGAAGGCATCGCCGATCACGGACTCGGGCACGATGCTCTCGTTGAGACCGGCGAGGATAAGGTGGGGCGCATCATTCCATAGAAGTTCGAGCCAGCCGAGCAGATCGTGCGCTTCGCGTGGGCGGTCGGGATAGACTTTACTGCGCTGCAGACTCTGCCGAAATGCGGAGCGGCTAAACGCTTTGGGGAGTTTTGGAAATAAAGTTTCCGCTTCGGCGCTGCTGTTGAGCAGCTTACGGATCGCGTCGGCGCGCTCCTGCCATTGAGTGCTGGCTTGGCCGGTGGTCTCGATTTGTTTCGTCGCGTAGATGTGTTGCAGCGTCTGCGCCAGTGAGCTGCTAAAGTTTTTGGCGGTGCCGAGGTTTGTGGCGAGTCGTTCGAGTTGGGCGAGGGCAGCGTGTAGCGCGGAGTGTTTCTCACGCGCGGCGAAATGAATTAGCGTATTGAGGTCGGGCGCGAGGTGTTTTTTGAACAAGCGGTCGATTTGGTGCAGTAACTCGTTGCTGCTGGTTTTCAGCCATACCTGGATGTCAGGGTGCTGAAGGAGTGTGCGGATCGTGGTGGTGCTACGATCATCGCAAAGTTGGCAAAGTAGCTCGGTGAGTCGGCCGACGCCGCCGATGTGAAGCGCTTGACCTTCGGGGTCGTAATTAGGGATGTTTGCCCGTTCGAGGGCATCGACGACGATGGGGTTGAGTGTCGGGTCCGCGAGTCCGATGAGCACGGATTCGGGGGCTTTACCTTGCATACTTGCGGCGATGGTGGCTGCGGTCGCTTTGGCAGAGGCGAAGGTTTGTAGATGGCAGCCCCATGCTTCGAAGGGCAGCGGGCGTTGCGTCCAGTGCTCTGTAATCGGCCGCCCCCATGTATCAAACTGTGCGTCTTCGGGCCCGTAAATCCAGATTTCGACGGGGATGTTGTGCGCTGCGCGTTCGAGGGCTTGTAGGGGCAGTGGCTGCGGGTCGGGGGTGGCGGCGAGGATGATGCGCTTGATCTGCGGCGGCGCTAGGTAGTGCTGCGCGGCGTTGCGACGGGCGAGTTTGGGGTCTTTGAGTGCGCGTGTTTGGAGTTGATCGAGGTAGAGTCCTTCAAGTCGGGCGAGTTCGCGCCATCGTGCCGGCTCGTGTCCGCTTTCGGCGGTGCGTTCAGCGGTCAGGGCGAAGTCGAGACCTTCTTCGCCTAGTTCGTTGCGCAGCTGCATCAGGCGTTGGGCCATGCCGAGTTGCCAGCCGATACTTTGTTCCGGTGCGATGGGCAAGAGCGATTTAAATTGACTGCAGTCGATCGCACCGAGCACGGTGACCCATGCTGCGGTGACGCTCTCTTCGCTGGCGATGAGCTCGTCTTTACTCGCTTGCCCGAGGAAGACGTCGGGCGTGACGATCTCAGGCGGAAACAAGCCGCGGTTGCCAGCGGCCAAGGCCAGCGCTTCACGCAAACGGCGGCCAGATTGCACGGTGGGTGCGATGACTAGGTCGCTACTGAGATCAATACAATCGTCGTTCGTAGTTTTGAGTAGCTGCTGCGTGATAGCGGGGAGCAGGGGGAGATTCCAATCTAGGTGGATCGCGACGCGGTTGGGCATGGCTATGAGA
Organism: Opitutia bacterium UBA5964; assembly: GCA_002430605.1. Lineage (GTDB taxonomy): Bacteria > Verrucomicrobiota > Verrucomicrobiia > Opitutales > Coraliomargaritaceae > Lentimonas. The sequence continues at coordinate 5,146 of DJBY01000049.1, forward strand.
TTGCGTGGTGTGCTCGCAGAGTGCGAGGATTTTGAGGTAGGGCTTATCGAAACAATGTGAGCAGGCCGTTGACGAGACGCCATTGCACTAGAATCTCTAATGAGATGTATTGATACAGCGCGACGATACTCCAATAGATCATCTGATAACTGCGTTTGATGGTCTTGTGGCGAAACTGTTGTTGAGCGAGATAGGCTGCTGGCCATCCGCCGGAGAATTCAAGGAAGTGCAAGGTTGCTTCGGGCACACGTGAAGCGCCTGCCTGTGCGCGACGTTTGTCATGCCAATAAGCAGCGTAAGTGACGAGTGAGATTAGCAGTAAGTAGGCAAGCGCGAAGCGTGGTTGAGCCCACTTACATGATTTGAGTAGAGCCAGTATAGGCAGGATCAGGAGGACTAAGATCAGTCGGTGCGTGTGCATGGCTATCGTGTCGGGCGCTAAGCAATACGATCAGCGATTCCCGCGTAGCGATCTGATCGGATTGGGTTCGCTACAGGTCTTCTAAAATGTTGCGGAGTTCTTCGGCTGGTTCGTCGTGGTGTTGAGATACTGCGAGTTGTAAGGCGTGCTCTAAGATTAGCTTGGCGCGGTCTGCCTGGCCGTGCTGGAGTAGGGCTTTTCCCAATAGAATGCGGGGGAGCATCCAGTCATCGCGCGAGTCGCTGCAGCTTTGTAGGTGCGGGATGGCAGCTTCGGTAGTGCCTTCATCGTAGAGCGCTTGGCCGAGGCTGAAGCGGAATAGCATGTTGTCGGGCTTGGCGGCGACTTTGGGCAGGAAGATTTCGGACTTTTTCATAAACAAGAAATGGAGAGAATTGTGGGCTGAGGCGCCCTCTGTTGCAGATGCCTCGGAGGTCGTCCCTCCCGTGATAAGGATGCATCGCACCAGCGTGATCCCTGTGTTTGTTGGGTTGAAGTTACTGAATAAAGACGACGATGACGGTGATGTTGTCCGGTCCGCCCTCTGCGTTGGCATGATCGACTAGCCCTTGGCAAATCACTTCGGGTGAGGCGTCGGCCTGAAGGGCGGTGTGGATTTGTTGTTTTGTGATGATTTTATTGAGCCCGTCAGTGCAGAGTAGGAGGCGGTCGCCGGATGCGATGGTTAGGCGTAACTGATCGATGCCAACGTTTTCGTTTTGGCCGACGCAGCGTGTTAGTGTATGCGCGTATTCCGGTGGCATTAGGTTGCGTGCGCTTTCGCCAGCTCGTTTGATGAACTCTTGCTCCATCGTGTGGTCGGTGGTGATTTTATTAAAGTCATCGCCGCGTAGATGATAGGCGGCGGAGTCGCCAACATGACCAATCAGTAACTGATCGCTGATGACTTGAGCGATAGTCAGCGTGCTGCCTAAGCCAGTAAAGGGGTGTGCTTCGCTACCTTCTTTGGTGAGGATTTTATTGATACCGAGGATCAATTCGCCGAGGTCGGCGCGTTCTTCGTCGGCATTCACATGGCGATAGGTCTGCTTGAGTAGTTCGATAATACGCTGGCTGGCTTCGGCTCCGCCAGGGAGTCCGCCTAGACCATCGGCGACGGCGAATACTTGATGTGCTTCGTCGATGAGAAAAGCGTCTTCATTGGCGTTGCGCACTTTGCCTTGGTTAGTGATGCCGTATGATGAAAGTTGCATGAAGGTGATAGTGTGCGTTTCTTCTTACTAGCGTAATGTGTTACTGGAAAACGTTGCCGCGGTTGTCACGATTGAAGCGTTTGAAGTCTTTTACAGGCAAGGCATCGAGAAAGCGCTGACCGTAGGGTTTCGTTAAAATACGGGAGTCGAGCACGATAATGTTGCCGGAGTCCTCGTGGCGACGAATCAAGCGGCCGATGCCTTGGCGGAATTTAACCAATGCTTCGGGTACGGTCATTTCAGCAAAGGGATTCCCCCCGCGTTCGCGAATGTATTCGCTGCGGGCTTCGCTAACTGGGTGGCTCGGATTGTCAAACGGGAGGCGTGCCATGATCACCTGCGACAGGGCGGGGCCAGGCACATCGATGCCAGTCCAGAAGCTGTCGGTGCCAAATAGCACACCGTTGCCTGCTTGGGCGAATTTACGAGTGAGCTCGCTGCGGTCGATACCGTGGCCTTGGCTAAATAATGGGCGCTTGATTTTATCAAAGAAAGCTTCGGTGCGTTGGTGTACTTGTCTCAGGTCGAAATGGCTGGTGAAGAGCACGAGGGTGCCGCCGGCGACGTTGCGACTGAGCCAGCAGATCATGTTGGCAAGGTAGTCGAGGTCGAGACGACCTTGCCCTGGCTCTGGGGTAGGAGCATCGGTGGCGAGATAGACTTTGCAGTTATCTTTGTAGTTGAATGGTGAATACTCGACTTGGGTATCGGCGATCTCGCCGCCGACTTTTCCTTGAAAGCTGTCAATGCTGGTGCCGTCGGAGAGTGTGGCGCTAGTAAGGATGGCTGCGGTCTGGCGGCTGAAGAGTGCCTCGCGTAAATAGGGAGCGACGTCAAGTGGTGCGCTGCGCAGGGTAATGAGTTGGCCTTTTTTTCCGCCGCGCTCAAGCCAGTGCACATGGTCGTCTTCGGCCAGTGTGACGAAGCCGTTGATCGTATCGCGGTAGCCGAGTATACGGCGGCGGTGGTCTTTGAGCTCGTCTTGCACACGCTCGTTGTCGCTCTTTTGGATGATCGCACCAAGCCGCTCGGCGACTTCTTTGAGCGGGCCGGAAACAATGTTATCGCAAAAATCGGCTTCGTGGATGCGCAGAATGGAGTGCTTGGTGAGAAAAGTGTCACCGAGGTAACTGAAGAATTCGCCGGCGGCGGCGATGGCATTATCGACTGCATCGTGATCCCACTTTTGGCCGTGCTTGCGGAGTATGCCGCGATTGGTGCGCGGGTTATAAATACGTTTGAGGGCCCGATCGACTGCGTAGGAGCTGGCATGGATGCCGAAGTGATCGGTGGCGATCGCGGGTATCCGGTGCGCTTCGTCGAGCACCACAAAGTCGTCGGGCAGAAGGATGCCGCGTGCGTCGCCTTTGGGGGGCATGCCGGCATTGATCAGGGCAAACAGCAGGCTGTGATTTACGATCACGCAGTTGGAGGTGAGCAGCTTTTTGCGTGCGCGTTGATAGAAACAAATGGCTGGATCGCAGTTTTTCTTAGAGCAGGTGGAGCTCTCGGCGTTGACGACATCCCACACATCCGGGAGTGGTGCAGGGGAGAGCTCCTGCACGATGCCGTTCTTGCTGGTGGCCGACCATGTGGCGAGGCGGATGAGTTCGGCCCTACCCTCGTCTGCGAGGAATTCGGTCTGTTTGGAAGATTGCGCGTCTTTAATGGCGTTGCTCAAACGAGTGGTGCAGCAGTAGTTGCCTTTGCCGACCATGAGTGCGGTCTTGAAAGTTGCATAGCGTTTGAGCTCGGGGACGGCGTTGAATAGTTGACGGCAGATCTTGAGGTCTTTGCTGCGGATCTGTTCCTGCAGTGTGATGGTATGACTCGAGACTATCAGTGGGCGCTCGCTGTCGATCGAGTGAATGAGTCCGGGAATCAGGTACGCGAGGCTCTTGCCAACGCCCGTGCCAGCTTCGAATAGCAGTGGTTTGTTGGTCTCCAGTGACTTCGCTGTGGCCAGTGCCATGGCTGCCTGCTGTGGGCGGTGATCGAGTTGCAGGACGGTTTGCAAGGTGCCGCCTTCTTTAAAAATTGAGTCAATGAGCGCAACAAGGTAGCCTGGTTTTACGGGGCTACCTCCTGCGTTTTCGATCAGTCCAATCATGCGTTTTAGAGCCTGCCTACTGCTGGAGCAGCCAGGCGGCGTAACTTAGATCTGATGGAGTGGTGATTTTTAAGTTGGCTGCATGGTTGGGCACTAAAGTGCTGTGCAGGCCGATGGTGGCCGCTGCGGCGGTGTCGTCGGTGACGCGTAGGCCAGAATCATGCACGTGCTGGTAAGCTTTGAGGATATCTGGCAGGGCGAAGGCTTGCGGTGTCTCCATAGCCCAGAGGCGGGAGCGGTCGAGGTCTTCGAGCTCGGTTTGTGTGAGTTGACCTGCAGTGGGAATACGTTTGATCGTATCGGCCACAGGATGAGCGAGCACTGCGGCTCTGTCGCGCAGCACAGCGGTGTGGAGTGCTTGTATTGAGTTGGCGGATACGAGTGGTCGCGCACTGTCGTGGATGAAGACGTGGGTGCAAGTCTTTGCTTGAATGCGCAGTGCGTTGTAGACAGAGCCTTGGCGTTGGTCGCCACCGAGTACCCAGTCGATGGGCATCCCTTGGAGGTCGATTTGGCGCAGCGCGACCGCTAGTTCCGCTTTTTGCGCGTCGTTGCGGTAGACGATGGTGAAGCGGTCGATGCAACCACTCGCAAGAAAGGCACGAATGCTGTGGCAGAGGATTGGCAGGCCGTTGAGTGGCGCGAGTGCTTTATCCGCAATGATGCCTTGCATGCGGGAGCCGCTACCAGCCGCGAGAATGATTGCGCTGGCGGAGGGAGAGCTGAGGCTTGAGGCTGGAGGGCTGAGAGTGATGATTAGTGAGAGTTAGAGTGAATCGCGGGGTTAACCCGCCCGCGATGGCTGATTCTGATCGGCGGCAACGACGGAGCGTTGCCCTCCATTTAAAAGGTGAATGGTATTACACTTCTGCTAGCTCCGCGCGGATAGCAGCAGCGGCAGCGGCGGGATCGTCGGCTTTGAGTATCGGGCGGCCGACGACGATGTAGCTGGAGCCGGCAGCGGCAGCGGCGTGTGGTGTCATAATGCGTTTTTGTTCGTCGGCTGAGCTGCCTTTGGGACGGATTCCTGGTGTGACGATGATTGGCTCGTAGCCGAAGCGTGCGCGAAGGGGTGCGAGTTCCAACGAGGAGCAGACGAGACCTTGGATGCCGGCGTTGAGGCTGAGGTCGGCTAAGTGTTTGACCTGCGCTTCGGTGGTGGCGTGTACGTTGAGGCTGCGTAGCTGTGGCTCATCCATGGAAGTGAGGACGGTGACCGCGAGCAGGTTAAGATTTGGTGAGTAATCGGCGCGGGCCTTGTTTGCCCATTCGAGCATTTCGCCGCCGCCGGAGGCGTGCAGCGTGAGCAGCTCGACGGGTAGGCTGGAAATGCTCTGCACCGCTTTGGCGACGGTGTTGGGAATGTCATAGAGTTTCAGGTCGAGAAATACTTTATAGCCGCGATCGGCGATTTCGCGGACGAAGTCGGGCCCGTAAGCGGTAAATAACTGAAGGCCTACTTTGACCCATTCGAGAGAATCGCCTAGGCGGTCGAGCATAGCGAAGGCTTCTTCGCGGGTTTCGAGGTCGAGGGCGAGTATGAGTTTACAGGAATTCTGGTCAGGCATTAAAAAAGACTGATAAGCAGATTTGCTTGAGGCAATTTGTAAAAGCACGATTTTTTCTCGGCGGGGAACAAAATTAGCTTCATTAATGGGGCGTGCCAACCCAAACGAATAGTTCTTCCGGTGAATTGACTCTGCCCTCGCCGGCCAAGGTGAATCTGATGCTGTCTGTGCATGGTCGGCGTGCGGATCGCTTGCATCGACTGACATCGTTGGTCGTGGCCTTGGAATTTGGCGACACGTTGACGATTCGGGCGGGTGGCTCGACGGATGTACTGCGTTGCTCGGATCCGGCGGTGCCGTTGGGACCAGAAAATCTGGTATTGAAGGCGGCTGCGGCGTTTCGGTCACGGTTGGGGCGTGCGGCGCATTTTGAGTTTGATTTGTACAAGCGCATCCCGATGGGTGCTGGGCTCGGCGGCGGCAGCGGCAATGCGGCGGTGGCGCTGCGTGGGATGAATCAGCTCTCGGGTGAGCCGTTTACGAACCAAGTATTGTGCGAACTCGCGGCGCAGTTGGGCTCGGACTGTACGTTCTTTATTGAAGGTCAGCCTGCGTGGATGCGCGGACGTGGCGAAGTGATCGAGCCGTTGGCGGCTGAAGTTGCTGAGCGATTACGCGGCACGCGATTGGTATTGTTTCGTCCTGATTTTGGCGTGGAGACGGCGGCTGCCTATGGCAGCTTAGCGGCGGGTGCCCCAGACAGTTATGAGCCCGAATCGGTGGCCGTGGCGCGACTGGAGCGTTTTATCGAAAGCGGCGCGTTGGGCGATGTGTTGTTTAATTCATTCGAGGGTCCAGTCGGCAGTAAATATCTGGCGATTTCGACTTTGTTGGCGCAACTGCGGGCAGCAGGCGTGGAGTGTTTGATGAGTGGCAGTGGCAGTTGTTGCTTCGCTTTATTGGAAAAAAACTGTGCTGATGTTGGTCAAATTGAAGAAATTGTTCGAGATGCATGGGGTGAAGCGGTGTTTTGGGTTGAAACTTCAATTTGTTGAGTTGAAGATGTCAGCGTCAGCATTTCTATTTCTCCTTAACGCGATCATCGACAACACTAGTGTCCGAACATACTCCCAAAGAAGAAATCATCCTTGAGGGGATTGCTGCGTCTCCTGGAGTTGCGCACGGAACTGCGCTTTTGTATCTTCAAAAGGAACTAGACGTGCCGAGCTACGATCTGCCGCCAGAGGCAATCGATTCTGAGATCGAGCGCTTCGATCAGGCAATCTTGCAGACGCGTGAAGAGATCACGGCGGTGCGGCATAAGGTAGCCGCTTCGTTGGGCGAAGGTGAGGCGCGAATTTTTGATGCGCATCTGATGGTGCTGGAGGATAGCGCACTGCTGGACGAGGTGAACTCGGAACTGCGGTCGACCAATAAGAATGTCGAGAGCTGTTATCACCAGATCGCGCAGCGTTATATTTCGTTCTTCAGCTCGATGGAGGATGAGTATTTGAAGGAGCGTGTGACTGATATTCGAGATGTGTCACGGCGTTTGTTGCAGAACTTAATTGGCATGAATAAGTCCAATCTCGGGGAATTGGCGGCGCATAGCATTATCGTCTCCGAAGATATTACGCCATCCGATACTGCGGATATGGATCGTAGTAAGTTGCTTGGTTTTATCACGGATGCGGGCGGACAAACCAGTCACTCGGTGATTATGGCACGTTCGATGCGGATTCCGGCGGTGGTCGGGCTACATAATGCGACAAAGACGATTCAGAGTGGCGATCAGATTTTGGTCGATGGGTATGATGGCATCGTAGTAATCAACCCGTCCGAGGCACGCCTGTTTAAGTATGGCAAGCTCGCCAGTGAACGTCGCAAGCTGGATGAGATGTATATTTCGGTCATTTCCGAGCCGAGCGAGACCAAGGATGGTTCGCCGATTGGGCTGATGTCTAACATCGAGGGGGCTCATGAGATGGAGCAGGTCGTTGCGATGCGTTCAAATGGGGTTGGTCTATTCCGCACCGAAGGGATCTTTCTTAGGCACCATGGGTACCCGCCCGAATCTGTGCAGTATGATGAGTATGCGGCAGTCGTAGAAGCTGCCGGTGATGAGCCCGTGATTATTCGCACTTTGGATATCGGTGGCGATAAGACTTTGGGGGATGGCGGCACGCAGGAGGATAACTCTTTTATGGGCTTTCGGGCGATTCGTTTTTGCCTCGGGAATCTGGATATTTTCAAGACTCAACTGCGAGCGATTCTTCGGGCGAGCGCCAAGGGCAATGTTAAGATCATGTATCCGATGATCAGTGGTGTGGCTGAACTGCGACGTGCGAATCAAATTTTAGAGGAAGTGAAAGTTGATCTTCGCGCTGAAAATCTGGCATTTAATGAAGGGATCGAAGTCGGGGCCATGGTCGAAATCCCTAGTGCGGCTGCAATTATTGACCTGTTGGCGGCGGAAGCAGATTTCTTTAGTATCGGCACGAATGATTTGATCCAATACCTAATGGCGGTGGATCGTCTAAACGATCGTGTCGCGCATCTCTATGAGCCCGCACACCCAGCGGTGCTTCGCACGCTGAAGGTGATTATCGACGAGGCCAATCGTTTGGGTAAACCCGTGAGTGTGTGTGGCGAGATCGCTGGCGACCCTATTTACGCGGCGTTACTGCTCGGAATGGGCGCGACTTCGCTGAGTCTGACATCGTCGATGCTGCCAGAGGTGAAGTATTTTATTCGTAACGTGAAAATCACTGACGCGCGTGCGCTGGCTGAGGAAGTATTGAAGGTAAATGATCCAGTGGCCGTGGTTCAGCGCTTGAAGGATTTTCGGGTCGAAACGATCGGAAAGCGATAGGTTTTCTCTAACTCATCGTTTCAGGATGAAAGAGCATTGCATCTAAGCGTGCGGTTTATTGTCTCAGGGGCATGCAGATTATAGTACTTGATGCTGGGACATTGGACTTTGATGACGCCGCATGGGCAGCGCTTCGCGAGCTGGGGGATGTGCAGCTGTATGCGTCGACTGCTACTGATGCGGCGGCGATTAGGCAATGTATCGGTGAGGCCGAAGTTGTTTTTACCAACAAAGTGCCACTTTCGGCTGATGTGCTGGAGGCGGCGCCGAACTTGAAGTTTATTGGCGTGCTGGCCACGGGATATAATGTGGTCGATACGGCAGCTGCCGCTCGGTTTGGGCAAACTGTGTGTAATGTACCAACCTATGGGTCGGCGACGACTGCGCAGCATGCGGTCGCTCTGATTCTGGAGTTGTGCAACCATGTCGGGCAGCACAGCGCATCGGTGCATGCGGGCGATTGGGTGCGCAGTGAGCTGTTCTCGTATTGGCAACAGGCACCGCGTGAGTTAGCTTCAATGACGGTTGGCATTGTCGGATTCGGCACGATCGGTCGTCGTGTAGCTGCCATTCTCCATGCTATGGGCGCCAAGGTGATTGCTTCGGCGCGCACCGAGCGTAATACGCCGGATTATGATGGTTTTGAATGGGCCTCGAACGAAGTGATCTTTGAGCGAGCTGATCTAGTGAGTTTACATTGCCCCGAAACGTCGGAGACCAGTGGTTTTGTAAATGCAGCTTTGCTGGCGACGATGAAGCCGGGGGCATTGTTGGTCAATGCCGCTCGGGGAGGGCTCGTTTGTGAAGTTTCGCTGGCGGCGGCTTTGCGCAGTGGTACTTTGGGCGGTGCTGCGGTCGATGTCGTGCGTAAAGAGCCGATGGCTGCCGACTGTCCGTTGTTGGGTGCGCCAAATTGTTTGATCACGCCGCACATTGCCTGGGCGAGTGAGCCGGCACGTCGACGTTTGTTAGCCACATCGGTGGATAACTTACGGCAATTTATTGCGGGGCATCCTGTGAATGTCGTTTCAGGGTAATATCTGATTTTGAGGTGCAACAGGCGGCGGTTTGCGTCTCTCAGTAATGGCTTTGCACGTATGGAACCTAGAATGTCTATGCGTTTTAGCATAAAATGGCTTTGTTTTGTTTTTTTGGTGGAGTGACGCTGCAGATGTTGTATCTGTCTAACGTTTTAAATCAGTTGATCTGATGGTTAGTGGCGCTTTCCAGCGTGTACTACAATTCCCCCTTTTGTGAAGATTCTAATTTTAACAGCTTTATATCCACCGCTAGGCGCGAGTGGGCAGGATGATCGTTGCCGACAGGTTGTTGATGCTTTGTCAAAACGTGGCCATCGCCTGCAGGTATTGACTTCGAATCACCGTGTGCCGTCGATTGGGGTTTCTGGGCAGACGGGAGTGTACCGCCAGTTGCAGCTGCATGATGTTGAAGACGCGGAGTGCAGCTTAGGTGTCTCTTACGCTGCCACTTATGAGCAAGAGCTGGTGCAGGCGCGGGTGTTGTATAATCGGCTGGATCGTTTTCAGCCTGATGTCGTCTATGTTTGGAATATGCAGGGTGTGCCGAAATCGCTCTTGTTGAACCTTCAGAATCAAGGCATACCGATCGCCTATGACCTGCATAACCACTGGTTAAGTCCGCATCTTTTTGAGCTAGACCCGTGGTTTATCTGGTGGCAACGCAACCAGAGCTTACGTTCGAAGTGCTATCAGTTCTATTTGAAATTGATCGGTTCAGCGCGACGGCGCTTGCGGCACTTTCCGGTAGGGCAGGTCGCAGATCTCGATTTATCGCATGGATCCGTCAGTAGTGAGAGTTTGCGCGATCATCTGGTAGCTGCAGGTGTGACACAAGCAGCCTCACTGCCAGTGGTGTATCCTGCTTTGGATACGGATGGCTTGTTGTCTAAAATTTCCTATCAACCGGCTCGGAAGTTTATGTGGGCAGGGCGACTCAATGCGGCCAAGGCTCCGGGGGTCGCGCTGAGAGCGGTCGGAATATTGAAGGCCCGTGGTATCGACGTCTCGCTCGATTTTTATGCGATCGGAATGCCGACCGAGCGTAAAGCGATGCGTAACTTGATTGATCGTGCGGGCTTAAGTGATTCGGTGCGGATGCTGGTGATTCGTCCGGGAGAGCTGGTTTCAAAATATACGGAATACGATGCCTTACTCTTTACCAGTTGCTGTAATGATCCGTTTCCAATTACTCCACTAGAGGCAATGCTCTCTGGATTGCCGAGTATTCTGGCCCGTGACGGTGGCATCCAAGAAATCGTCGAAGATGGTGAGACAGCGCTGCTGTATGACGCCGGCGATGCCCAGGCATTGGCAGATGCAATGGTGCGGATGATGGATCTCTCGGATGGTGGGAAGGCGATGGCAAAGAGATGCACGGAAAGTTTGCAAGCGCAGCATTCTCTCCACACTATCGTGCCTCAAATCGAAGCGCTTCTCTCTGCTTCGATTAGCTCGTGAGGCGCACTTTTAATTATGTCCCAAGAATTTTATATATCCGGCGTTGATTTTGATCATTCAATTTCAGTCATGGATCGTGAGCAAATTGACATGTTGCTGATGATTGACGATGACGATGACGATTCAACTTCCTTGGTGCGCGAGTTGTTTGAGCTCTTTCAGCGGGAAAGTTCGGAGAAGTTCAAGAGCTTAGATGCAGTCTGTGAGGCGAATGATATCGAAGCGCTGCGAAAGATCGCTCATTTTGTCGCAGGCAGCGCGGGTAACCTCGGTCTTGCGCGTTTGTCTGGTTTCTATCGTGGGATCGAGCAAGCGATCGATAATGGCACGCTGACAGATTTGGCTCAATGCGCGGCGCCAATCCAGACTGCGTTTCGCGAAGCGTGCGAAGCCTTTGCTGCCGAGTTTAGTGTGTGAATCAAGTCTCGTTGTCGATTTTATCGCGTTGTGACAGTTTAGTTGAAAAATATCTCCTCAAACGGAGTGACTTTACGGGGCAATCCGTCGTAGAACATGAAGGATGTCTTTAATTGATCGATATGTTTTAAAGGAATGGGCTGTGGGCTTTGCACTGACACTCGGTGTGATTGTCGGCATCTTGATTCTTCAGAATATGTATGACAGCCTGCCGGACCTCTTAGATGTGGGAGCGAGTTTTGGTGAAGTGGTGTTTTATTACATGTTGGCACTGCCTGCCTATTTACCTTCGATCTTGCCGATTGCGTTCTTGGTATCGCTGTTGTTTTCGCTCGGCACCTTGCATCGTAATAATGAGATTACCGCGATGCGTGCTTCTGGAACAGGACTGTTTCGAATTAGTCGTTCGCTATGGTTGGCTGGATTTGCGCTCTCCGGATTGCTATTTTATTTAACAGCGTCAGTCGTGCCATATTCGGTGGAGCGTGCGCGCACATTTTTTGACAACCTAGAGTATGCGGCGGTGCAGAAAGATGCTGCTGCGATTAAGCAGCAGGGCCTAGTTTATAATTTAGGGTTTGATAATCGTAAGGATGGGCGTCTGTGGTTCATGAATCGTTTTAGTGAGCGCGCTTGGCTCGGCCTCGGTGTGAATGTGCACACGCGTGACCAGGAAGGTCAGGAGTTAAGCCGAATCTCGGCCAGTGAGGCGTATTTCGATGATACTCAGGGGTATTGGGTGTTTCTCAATGGACGCGAACTCATGCTTGATCCCGAGACGGGCGATCCGATGCGCACCATTCCTTTTAAGGAAAAGAGCTTTGAGAGTTTTTATGAAGATCCAAGTTTAATGCTGGCTTTGCATAAAGATCCGAAAGGACTGTCGTTGTTTGAATTACGCCGTATCATCGAGACCGTGCCGCCCGAAGAAAATCCTGTGGTGCACGCGTATTTGGTGCGTTATTTTTCGCTACTAGCCGCGCCCTTTAGTTGCCTGGTCGTCGTTGGATTAGCGGTGCCGTTTGCTGTCTCTGGCGTGCGGACCAATCCAATGATAGGGATTTCTAAGTGCATGGGCTATTTCCTGATCTTTTATGTATTGATCAGTATTGCGACGATCTTGGGGGATCGGCAGATAATTCCAGCACTGTTGGCAGCCTGGTTGCCGAACCTAGTAATGTTTGGAACTGGAGCCTGGCTCTTTCGACAAGCGCGCTAGTTTTTAGTATTTATGAATATTTCTAAGGAAAACGTGCTTCGTTTAAAGCGCACTGCAAAAGAGGGAGCGTTCGGGCATCCTTGGGTTAGATTCGACGATTTGGATCTGGTGGATTCGATACTGGTTGATGGCACCGCGGCGACTTTGATTGCAACTGATGGTCATGCGCTGGGCAGCGGGATTTTGGATCGTCGCAATCTGGCGGCCGCGTGGCGGCGTTTCAGTTGGGCCGAAGCGGTGGCGTTTGATGAGAGCTATATCGCCGATGCGATGCAAGAAGCGCTGGGCCGCCGTGGTGAGAGCGACTGCCAGCGGCTCATCAGTTCCGATGCGGATTATTTGCCCGGGCTGATTGTGGAGCAGTATGGAGATGTGCTGACTATTACCGCTGAGACCGCTGCGACGGATGCGCACCTCGATATGATCGCAGAACTATTGAAGGAGCACATCGCGCCCCAGGAAATTGTTTTTCTCAATGATTGCGAAAGCCGAGCGGCTTATGGGCTCGAGCGTGGCGTGCGCACATTAAGTGGTAATAATTTAAAGGGCCGCTGGGTTGAAATTGATGCGCTCACTTATCGACTCGATTTGATGCAGCCACAGAAGCCACGGTTCTTTTTGGATCAACGTGAGCAACACGCCCTCGTGGGGAGCCTGTGCGAGGGTCGCGTTGTGCTAGATGCGTTTTCTCATTGCGGAGCGTTTGCGATGCAAGCACTTCGAGCGGGGGCGGAGCATGTCGTGGCCACTGACCTTTCGGAGACCTGTGTCAAAGCCATCGGCGCCAATGCGCAGCGTAATGAGTGCTTTATTGAAACGATTGATTGTGACGCTGCGGTATTTTTGGCGGAGCGCACGGTCGGGGATTTCGACTGTATCATACTAGATCCGCCGAGTGAAATGGCAGTAGATCTCGATGCCTTGAAGCAGTTGCACGTCAGCGCATTTCGTTGCTTGCCGGCAGGGGGCGTGTTGGCGACTTATTGCCGCTCAGAGTCGATTACACTGGAAGCCTTCGAGCGTCTGGTATCGACTGCGGCTGCTGAAGTCGGCCGCGAAGGTCGGATCTTCGCTCGAACGGGGCAACCGTTTGACTTTCCGACGCTACTGAATTTCCCTGAAGGAAACATCTTAAAGGGGCTTATTTTGCAGGTCGAGTAGCGCTGTCAATTTCTGCGGCGTGCTTACGGAAGGAGAGAAGTTCTTCTTTAATCACGGGGAGAAGTAGATAGACCCCGATTAGATTCGGGAAGCACATGCCCAGCAACATCCCGTCTGAAAAGTCTGTGACGGCTCCGAGTGACATTGAGGATCCGAGCACGATGCAGAGACAGAACAGGAGTTTGTAAGAAATATCCATTATCTTACTGTTTCCGAAGAGACTCGCCCACGCTTGTTGTCCGTAATAGGACCACGAGATCATGGTCGAAAATGCGAACAGTGTGACTGCAATAAACAGGATAAATGGGAACCAGGAAATGACGGAACCAAAAGATTGGGATGTGATTGCAATGCCATCGCCGGTACTACCCAGCGCTTCGCCGTAGTTGCCAGTGATGACGATCACGAGAGCAGTTAGAGAGCAAACCACGACTGTATCGATAAACGGCTCTAGTAGCGCGACGATTCCTTCACTAGCGGGTTTACTTGTCTTGACTGCCGCGTGTGCAATCGGTGCTGACCCGATGCCAGCTTCATTCGAAAACGTGCCGCGCTGGATGCCGACCAGCATGGCACCAATTAGGCCGCCGACGTAGGCATCTGGAGTGAATGCTTTACTTATAATCAATCCAATCGCTTGGGGAATCTCTGCAAAATGTGTGAACAGCACGGTAAGTGCCGCAAGGATGTAGATAGCGCACATTAACGGAACGAGTTTGGATGTGACATTTGCAATACGAGTAATGCCGCCAATAATGACCACGCCTACTAAGATCGCGATGGTCGCTCCGAAGACCCATCGGTAGTCGGCTAAGATGCTCTCACTGCCGCCACTGATCTCAACAAACTGTGAGCAAACTTGGTTGATCTGAAACATATTTCCGCCGCCGAGGGATGCACCCACGCATAAGATCGCAAAAATGACCGCTAGAACCGAGCCTACGACTCCCATCGCTTTGCCGCGTTCGGCCAAACCCTTTTTTAGATATTTCATCGCACCGCCGCTTACTTTGCCATTTTCATCAATATCCCGATAGCGCACCCCCAAGGTGCACTCGGCAAATTTAGTCGTCATGCCCAGTAAGCCGAGCACTACCATCCAAAAGGCTGCCCCTGGGCCTCCCTTCGAGATCGCAATTGCAACGCCGGCGATGTTGCCCAAACCGACTGTTGCTGAGAGCGCTGCTGTGAGCGCTTGAAAATGAGTAATTTCGCCCGGATCGGTTGGTTTAGAGTATTTGCCGCGAATCGTGCGCAGCGCTAATCCGAAAGATCTAAGATTAATGAACTTAAAGTAGACTGTCAGGAAAATCGCGGAGCCTGCTAACCAAATCAGAATGAATGGAATCTCTTGTCCGCCGATGGCGAATGGCTTGAAAAAGATAACTTCAAAGACTTTCTCAGTCCAAGGGGCGACGGCGTTATTGATTCTTTGGTCTAGATTCTGCTCACTGGCATAAGCGGTGCTGACTAGTAGCGGCAGAAAGGAAAGGAGGCGTAGATAAGTGAGGAGGCGTAACATATTATCGAGAAGGGGGCGAATTTGGGAGGGTAGATATCAGGATAAAAAAAACGCATCAATAATGATGCGTTTTTTTTGATTAATAAAGTGTGTCGTGGTTATACGTCTTCTTTTTTGCTCTCGATTTCGTCGTCCTTCGGAGCTTCGACTACTGGGGTGCTGGCTTTGACTTGTTTGCTTTCTGTGCGTGGGCTATGGGTTGGTTCATCTTCGGCGTTCATCGCATTACGAACATCATTTTCGATGTCAGATGTCGCTTTCTTGAATTCTTTAATCGATTTCCCGAAAGACTTGAAAAGTTCAGGTAGGCGTTTTGCTCCGAAGAGAAGCAGGACGACTAGAAAGATGAGAATCAGCTCTGGTGCACGGAGATTCTGGATGAATGCTAAGAATGAAATACTCATGAGTAAACTGGGTTAACGATATTTTAGTTTTCTTGGTCGAGATTGCTATAGATTTTTGCGAGCTCTATGCTTCGAGCGCTGTCTGCGCTATTGACCGTATTGTTGATTTTCGGGTCCCCTTCGAGGATGTCGGCCGTTAACAGTGTTTCACTTGAACCACTGGTGCGAGATTTAAGCACCGCAGTTTCGACGCCGGCATAGTTGGTGGTGATGAGGAACTCATCGCCCAGAGCCACGCCATTGCGGATGGTCGCGATACGTTCGAATAGATCGATGTGCACGATCATCGGTTCTTTGTCGGTGATCATGGGCGCGGTTTCGCGTTTTTTACCTTCGGTGATGCGGACGCCATTCGCGCCGCCGCAACCTGCAAGGATCAATGAAAGCGCACAACTGAAGGCGACGAGAAGTAAAGAACGTAAACGCATAGATGGATTAAATAAAAAGGGAACTAGTTGGGTGAGTTGTTTATTTTTTTGCGTTCTCGCGTTTGAGACTGTCCATGCCTGGTTTTTCGAGATTGATGTCGCCTTCGAAGAAACCATGAAGCTGGCGGATGCGGGTCGGATGGCGCATCTTACGAAGCGCTTTGGCTTCGATCTGTCGAATACGTTCACGTGTCACCTTGAACTGACGGCCGACCTCTTCGAGTGTGCGTGAGTAGCCATCGGCGAGGCCGAAGCGTAGTGAGAGCACCTTACGCTCCCGCTCAGTCAAGCTGTCGAGGACGTCGGTGATTTTTTCGCGTAAAAGGCTATACGCGGTCATGTCGTAAGGATTCTCGGCTCCCTTGTCTTCGATGAAGTCACCGAAGTTGGTGTCGTCGGAGTCACCCACTGGGCTTTGAAGGGAAATCGGCTGTTGCGCCATCTTCATGATAGACTGCACACGCTCGATCGGAAGGTTCATTTCATCGGCAACTTCCTCGGCGGTCGGTTCGTGGCCAAGCTCTTGGAGGAGTTGCTTCTGCACCTGCATGACCTTATTTAGGGTCTCGATCATGTGCACTGGGATACGGATGGTGCGTGCCTGATCGGCGATGGAGCGGGTGATCGCTTGGCGGATCCACCATGTTGCATAAGTCGAGAATTTGTAGCCGCGCCGGTATTCGAACTTCTCAACGGCTTTCATTAGGCCCATGTTGCCTTCTTGAATCAAGTCGAGGAAGGAGAGGCCACGGTTGGTGTATTTCTTAGCGATCGAGATGACGAGGCGAAGGTTAGCTTCGACCATCTCAGTCTTGGCTTTGTGCGCTTGACGCATGCCTTCGCGAACTTCGCGGATGATCTCCATGAACTCGCGCGCATCCATTTTAAACTCAAGTGTGAGCTCGTCGAGGCGTTTTTGTGTGACTTTGATGTCGACCTTCTTCTTGCGGCGAGTGGCAACCTGGCCGGCGGATTCGAGGTCGTCGTAGTGGTCGGCAATTTCGCGATAAACCGGTGTCAGATTGCTCAGGAAATCTTCAAAGACCTTGAGCTTGAGGCAGTATTTGCGGAGCACGAGGCGTAGCTCGGTCTCATATTTTTTCATCCGAGTGTGAGCGCGTTTCTCGTTCGGGCCGTTGCCGGACTTGGTTGCTATGAGTTGGCTATCCCATGCCGCGTAGATGCGCTCACCGAGTTTGTGTGCTTGTTCGAGTAGCTTGGGTAGGCTGTTGAAATAGATTTCGCGGCTCTCGAT
>DJBY01000049.1:22444-23028 GCA_002430605.1 Opitutia bacterium UBA5964
ACGATGTTGTTTTGAAATTCGAGCGTCAGTGCTGTGGAGAAGAGGGCATCTTGTGCGCGGAGTTCGGCCTTTTCGATACGTTTGGAAATAGCGACTTCTTCCTCTCGTGTCAGCAGAGGCACTTGGCCCATTTGCTTAAGATACATCCGAACAGGATCGTCGAGGATGTCGTTTTGAGAGGTGCGGACTTCTTTCTCTTCGGTCTCTTCCTGGCGAGACTTGAAGGCTTCGACTTCAGTGTCGTCGAGGATCTCGACTTCGAGATTCTGCAGGATTGAAATGATGTTTTCGATTTCGTCAGGATTGCTGACGCTATCGGGCAGGGCTTGGTTGATGTCCTTGTAAGTAAGGAAGCTTTGCTCTTTAGAAAGTCGGATTAAGTTGCGGATACGCTCGTTGAGCTTCTCCTGTGCTTTCACAGATAGCTTGCGCTTTTTAGGTACAGCGTTTTCGATCTCCTGCTTAATCTCTTCTGCAGTGACTACCTTGTTCGTGGCGATTTTTTTGGTGGGCGTTTTTTTGGCTGCAACCTTCTTTGCCGGAGTTTTCTTCACCGTAACCTTCTTTGCTACGACTTTCTTTGC
>DJBY01000049.1:23235-50989 GCA_002430605.1 Opitutia bacterium UBA5964
ACTTTCTTGGCCGGCACTTTCTTGGCTGGCACTTTTTTGGCTACGACCTTCTTGGCAGGGGACTTTTTGTTCGCGACCTTCTTTGCCGGCGCTTTTTTAGCTACGCTCTTTTTGACTGGCGCTTTTTTAGCAGGGGCCATTTTCTTCGCGACTTTTTTTGCGGGCGCTTTTTTGGCGGCGGCTTTTTTGGTCACTGTTTTTTTTGCGGTGGTCTTTTTCGCTGCGGGCATAATATGGTGTGGTTGCTTGGAAAGGGGACGAATTTGTTTAAATTTTGAGCTGGTGTGGTGCGGCGAGTTCGTTGCTAGCGGCTTTTACTTTGCGCATCAGGCCTAGTTGATCTTCGGGCGATGCGTTGGCTACTTTTTGCCTTAGAGTATTAAGTTGATTTTTTAAGTAGTTGTTGTATAGGAAGTTGAGGTATTTGTTGATTTGATGCTCAGCTAAATCGACTTCAACGTCTAGGTCTCTAGAGTGAAGGTCGGCCATTAGTTGGCGGTCTTCAATTGTGTCGATGAGATTTTCGATATTTGAGGTATCTTCAATCAACCCTTCGCGTAGTTCGGCGAGGATGCGTTTGAGGAGACGGCCGGCTGGCGATGTGCTATTAATCCAATCGTAATCAATTATTTCTGAGATTGCTGCGCTGTGTTCGGGAAAGTGTAAAACGAGCCAAAGTAGCTCCCATGTGCCGTCTGTCAATAGCGTGTCTGTACTGACTTGTTTGGTGGATGTTTGCTGATTCTGACCTTGGTTGTACGCCTGAGGCTTTGGGGATTTTTTGAAATCAAGCAGTGCGGCGTGCGAATCGATATTTAGAAGCTTTGAGGCGGTCTGTATGTAATCTTCGCGGGCAACCTCGGAAGGTACGTGCTGTAATAGATCGAAGATGTTGCGTAGAGCCGTGGTTTTCTCGTTGGTGCTTGGGGCGCGGCCTTCGGGGAGGCTTTCGGAGATGGCCAGCTCGATGGCACTTTTTGAGTTTGCGCGGAGCGGCTCAAGTGCTTCGGCGCCGTGCTGGCGCAGCAGGTCGTCGGGGTCGGCTTTTTCCGGTAGCATTAGATAGCGGAACTCGAGGCCCGCCTTGAAGGCTAGTGGTAGGGCGCGCAGGGCCGCTTTGCGGCCTGCTTTGTCGCCATCCAGTAAACATTCGACGGTATTGGGCTGGTAGCGCCGCATCAGATGGAGTTGATCATCGGTGATCGCGGTGCCCTGTGGGGCGACCGCGGTGTGCAGGCCGACCGACCAGCAGCGGATCGCGTCGAGTTGACCTTCAACGAGGAGGAAGCTGCCGCCTTCTTTAAGGTGCGTGCGGGCGTGATCCATACCGAACAGGATGCGGCCTTTGTGGAAGATCTGCGTTTCTGGGGAGTTGACGTATTTGGCTTCACGGGCTGGATCGTCTTCGGGGGTTTGCTCGAGTTGACGCGCGGTAAAGGCGACGACGCGCCCTTGCACATCGCGAATCGGCACCATGAGTCGGCCGCGGAAACGTGATTTGAAATTGTCGTGAAAGTTTTCGTTGTCGCGGGCAAAGAACAATCCGCTTTGACGCATCGCGGCGGCGGGGATGCCGCGCTCCTTAAAGTAGAGCGCGAGTGCATTACGCGCGACGGGCGCATAGCCGATTTTGACTTCGTCTGCGGTCTCCATCGTAAAACCGCGTTGATCTTGCCAATATTCGCGCACGGGAGCGGCTTCTTCGGAGTCAATAAATTGCTGGTGAAACCAAGTCGTGGCGAGTTCATGGATTTCGAAGATCTGCTTGCGCAGCGACATTTCTTCGCGGGACGGGCCACCGGCTTCGTATTCGAGGGTGATATTAAACTTCTTGGCAATGAACTCGATGGCTTCAGGGAATTCGAGGTTCTCGACCTTCATGATGAAGGTGAAGCAGTCGCCGCCTTCGCCAGTGCTAAAGCATTTATAGAAGCCGCGGTCGGGGTGGACGTAAAACGACGGGGTCTTCTCCTGAGTAAACGGGCTGAGGCCTTTCCATGAACTACCAGCTCGCTTGAGTTCGACGTAGGGAGAAACGAGATCCACCAAATTCACCTGGTGCTTGATCGTTTCGACTGATTTTTGCGCAATGCGGGCCACGTATTATATATGTAGGAAGCGGGTGGTGCTGAAAAATGGTCTACTCGAGGCTCAGCGGAGTCGAGTGATGGCGGCTTCAGCCTCGTTGCGAAGCGGGTGATTCGGCGCGAGCTGGATGAAGCGTTCATAGAGTAAGATTGCGGAGGAATTGTTCCCGCTGATTCGCTCATAGCCGCGGGCGAGTGAGAGGGCGATCTCGGGGCTGCGAGGAAAGCGATCGTAGGCGGTCTCCAGTTCGGCGAGGAAGTCTTCTGGCTTTTTTGTACGCTGAATCACACGTAGATAGTCGAGGGTGTAGTCGATCTCTTGCGGGGCGAGTCGTGTGGCCTCAAGTGCCGTGGTCTCGGCGTTCTTAGCTTGTCCGTCGAGTCGGTAGGCGAGCGAGAGTTGATTCCAGATGTCGGCGCGGGCGTTGGCACGGCCGAGTGCTTGCCAGTAGAGCTGGATGGCTTGTTTGTAGT
Organism: Opitutia bacterium UBA5964; assembly: GCA_002430605.1. Lineage (GTDB taxonomy): Bacteria > Verrucomicrobiota > Verrucomicrobiia > Opitutales > Coraliomargaritaceae > Lentimonas. Next base: position 25,797 of record DJBY01000049.1, read on the forward strand.
CGTGCTCCATGGATGCGCTTTCGGCATCTGCTAGCAGCTGTTCCAAGCTGCGTGGTGTCAGTGTGGGGCGAATTGCGGGTGCCGCCTCGAGGGCGGCCTCGCTAGTTGTGATGACGACGTCGGGCGCGATGGTGTCGTTAAGGTCGGAGGTGCCGACAGAGTAATCGGTGGTCGCGCCTTCGCTCTGTTGGTCGTAGGTGAGCGCCGGTTCGGCTGGTTCGATGGCAATGTTTGGGTCGAAGATGATAGCGGCTGCGCTGCTCGCGGATTCGGCTTCTAATGCGGGTGTGTTGGCCATGGCTTCGGCGCGCTCCATGTCCACGATGATTTGTGCCTTCCCAGATGTGGCCTCGTCAGCGTCAATGATTGTTAGGTCGGTTGCGGCAGCTTCTGCTGAGGTGCTGGCTGCGAGTTTGGCGGCAGCTTCTTTAGTGGCTTTGGTTTTGGCCAGTTCTGCTTGCATGGCTACTTGAGCACTGCGCCAACGTTCGAGTTCGCCGCGGGCGTTGGCCCATTCACTGGCATCGACAGCACCAGGGAATTGTTGATCGAGTTGAGTGATGGCTGTTTCGGCGGCGGTCCAGTTTTTGTTGCGAAGGTGGATCTCAAGAAGACCGAAGAGTGCGGGGAGCGCGTTGGGGTCGTCGCTGTTGGCGGCGATGCTTAGCCAACGTTCGGCCTGTGGTAGGTTGTCGAGTTGCTTAAAAAGTGTGCCGATTGCGACTGCAGTTTCTGCCGCGGGTGTACTGTTTTCTGGATCGATGCCTTTTAGATAAGCGTCTAGCGCTGGCTGAGTCTGCTGTGCTTGTGCGCGGAATTCGCCGAGGCGTAGCCACAGTTCGGCGTTGATGGCGTCGGGCTCGACAGCGAACAGCGCTTCGAGTAGATCGTAAGCGGCGGCGGATTGGTTGGCATTTTCTTGCGCGCGGTAGGTTTGGTAGAGGAGTTCTACGTCGCCCGGTGCCAGAGAATAAGCGGCGCTGAGGTAGAAGGCAGCTTCGGAGGTATTGCCAAGCTCGTGGTGGATGTCACCGATTTTTCGAATGATTTCGGGGTCGTTGGGGTATGCTTGAGCGAGCGTTTCGAGTGTGGCGAGTGCTGCTGTCTCGTCTCCAGCGGCGCGTTGTTGTGCGGCGTCATTGAGGCTGTTGGCTCTTTTTTCTTCTGGCCCGCTGCAACCTGCGAAAATCGCGAGTGTCAGAGGGATTAGGATGGAGATTACTTTTTTGGTGTTTGCTTTTAGCATAAGCAGCAATTTGTTGCGAAGGGTGTGTATTACTGGAGATAAGACCACAGTGTTACCGTCACTCTCGTTTCCCTTGTTTGGGTGTCAAGTGGATAGGCGGGCGTTGTACCTTGATTGGATGCTGTTTCGCTGGATTTGCGGGGCGTTGATTCTCTTGGGTGTTTTTTTGGCGCCGTCGCTTGCGAGTGCTCAGGAGGGCTTGCCGCCGCGTGCGCCATTGGGCTTGGTCTGGGAGGTGCCACTGTTAGAGGGAGAACTTTATTACTCCGAAGTGTCGGCTTTGGTTGAGGCCTATGAAGCTAAGGTGGGCACTTCATTAGCACCGAGGCAGCGAGGCAAGGTCGGCATTAAGGTAAACACACGGAGTGGTCGTGGTTTGAGTACGCCGTTGCAATTGCTTCGAGCAGTGATCGAGGTGTTCGAAGCACGTGGCTTTGCGCGCGAGTCGATTTTGATTGTGGACTATTCAGCGCATCAGTTGCGGCAGGCTGGCATCATGCCTTCGATCAGTTCGGATCTAGGTGATTTTGAGGGTTGCCCAGTGTATGCGCTCGATAGTGAGCAGCATTATGATCTGGATTGGTTTTATGATAGCCCGCTGCCGCCGAGCTTAAATCAGGAGCCGCAGTTGTTCGGTGGCTTGGGGCGCGGCAGTAGCGCGCTGGAGGCAGGTGCAAAGGAGCGTAAAAGTTTTTTGGCCGCGCCGCTCTTGTTTGAGGTGGATTTTTGGGTGAATTTGGCGGTCGGCGTGGATGATGCTGCACTGGGTGTGGATGGTGCCTTGGCGAATGCGACCTTGTGGAATGTAAGCAACAGCCAGCGCTTTCTTGGCAATGAGGCGACTGCTTCGTCGGCCGTTGCAGAGATCGCTGCGATTCCGGAGCTGAGAGAGCGAATGCTGCTGCATTTTATTTCGCTGGATCGCTATCAGTATATTGGTGGCCCGCGTTTCAAATCCCGCTATTCTCGATCGGAGCCGTTACTATGGATGAGTTCCGATCCAGTCGCAATTGATCGTTTATTGTGTGATAGGATCAATAAGCATAGGCTGTTGGACGGTTTTCCAGAGATTTCGCCGCTGCCACGGCAGTTGCCCTTCGCTGCCAGTCTTGGCTTAGGGGTGTTTGAGAAATCGCGGATTCGTTTGCAGCGTTTGGCATTGGTTGCACCGGCAAAAAGCGACCAATCATTTTCAGAGGGGTACGATGAGATCTTGTCGAATCGGGACTCCGAGATAGAATAATTACCGATGTGCGAAGAAACACCTTGAACTGAGGCGAAAAGCGTCCTTCTTTCCTTCTTATGCAGATCGCGGACTATTATCCGATTCTTATTCAATTTTCTATCGCAGCCAGTATTGGCGCGGTCGTTCTGGTAGCGTCGCATATTTTTGGGCAGCGCGGCACTTCGGTTGGCGTCAAAGATACGCCTTACGAGTGTGGCATGTTGGCTGAAGGCTCAGGCCATGCGCGGTTTGCGGTGAAGTTCTATGTCACAGCGATGCTTTTCATCCTGTTCGATATCGAAGTCATCTTTCTGATGCCCTGGGTGCTGGTCTTTCGCGAGTTCCTGGCTGTAAGCTTGCCGATTTTATTGCCGATTTTCTTCTTCCTCTTTGTGATGGTCCTTGGACTTTTCTACGAGTTGAAGAAGGGTGCGATTGAGTGGGATCAGTAAGCTGGTCCGGCTTGGCTTGTTCGCAGTGTTCTCGTTCTGTTGCTTGGTCTGGGCCTACGGGTTCATACGCTGCTGTTATTTATTCTCTTATTTATTCAAACCCTTTGACATTAGACGCTCACGTTTCACATATAAGCTATGCGTATTGACCGCTACATCGCTCAAAATCGTGTGATCGACCTCGAGAGCACCGACTTCAAGGGTGCGTTGTCGGAACTGCTGAACGTTTGCGATTTATCGAAAGAAAGGAAGCTGACAAAGAAGGGGCTGCTGAGGAATCTGTTGGATCGGGAGAAGCAGATGACGACTTATTTAGGCAGCGGTGTGTGCTTGCCGCATACGCGGGTGCCGATGAAGCGTAACTATATGATCGCCGTGGGGCGTTGTCCGGATGGTTTGCGCTATGATGGGCAAACTGAGTATCAAGGCATCCGCTACGTCTTTCTATTACTCGCCTCTGAAAACGCGCGGAGTTATTTATATAGCTTAGCGTCGCTTGCTCGTGTGTTTCAGGATGACTCGCGCATGGAGCGCTTGGCAGCGGCCGAATCGTTGCCAGACTTTCGCCGTGAGCTAAAGTCGGTATTCGGCGGGGATGAGGTCAAGCCGCGTCGCCGCCATGATCGATTTAATAATTTAATTTTGAAGGAGGCGGCAAAGATCGCCAAAGGGGCGAACTGCACTTCGGTGTTGGTTTTTGGTGATACTTTTGGCGGAGGGGTTGAAGTAGGGCGAATGTTTAAGGGGTTTAAAACAGTGCTGATCGCACATGGCACATCAGATTCAGTGACAGAGCGTAAAGATATTGATGCGGTCTTGCCGATTCGTTCGTTTAGTAATCATCGCTTTTCTCAATTGCGCAGTGCGGTGTTAATTGGCCTGACGCGCGGTATCTTTTCGAGTACTGAGCGCCTGTGCTGTGTGGGTGGGCTGCCGCAAAGTAATCAATTCGACAGTATTACGGTGGTCGATGTGGAGCGTGAATTTCAGACCATGCTGATGCAAAAGTCCGATATGCTGCCGGCGGGAGTCAAGGCTGAGGTGGTCGAGCGCGTGCTCGCCATTGCCACTGAGCTCGCGGTTGAAGGCCGGGAGGGGCACCCTGTCGGTTGCTTGTTTGTATTAGGTAATTCAGATAAAATCATCGAATATACTAAGCCGCTTATCTTGAATCCATTCTATGGATATAAGGATGAGGATCGAAACATCCTGAACCCGTTCATGGATGAAACGGTCAAAGAGCTCTCTTCGATTGATGGGGCATTTATTATTCGTGGCGATGGGGTGTTGATTTCCGCAGGTTCATTGATTCATGCGCCAGACTATACGCATAATCTGCCCAGTGGGTTTGGTAGTCGTCATGCCGCGGCTGCGTCGATCACTCAGGTCGAAGATTGTCTGTGCGTTGTCGTTTCGGGCAGCACCGGGCAGGTCACACTGTTCCGACGCGGCGAGATGTTGCCACTGATCGAAAAAGCAATGGTGCGTAATAGTTGATCGTTGATCGTTGAGGATTGATGGTTGATGGTGCCTCCAAGATTTTTGCTTATTTCAGCTAAGAACTGATTTCCAGTTCGCCAACGAACAACTTCCCACAAACAACTTCCGACTATGTCTCGTATCGAAAAAGCCTTTGCCACTGCCCGTGCCGAAAATCGCGCCGCCTTTGTCGGCTATCTGTGTGCGGGCGATCCTGACTTTGAAACATCTGTCAAAGCATGCCGTGCGGTGATTGATGCAGGCGTCGATGTACTTGAGTTAGGCGTGCCGTTTTCGGATCCGCTCGCGGATGGATTGACGAACCAACTGGCCGCGCAACGTGCACTTGAAAGTGGAAGCACCAGCGCCCGCGTGCTGGAGTTGGTCAAAGCGGTGCGTGCATTTAGCGAAGTCCCGATTGTTTTCTATACCTACTACAACCTTGTCTTCGCTCGCGGCAGTGAGGCGTATGCCGAGCAAGCAAAAGCTGCGGGGGTCGATGGCATACTCACTTTAGATCTACCACCGGAAGAAGCTGGCGATCATCTAGCGGCGTGCGAGAAGCATGGGCTGCAAACCATATTTATCGTCGCGCCGACCACTCCGGACTCGCGCTTGGAAACGATCTGTAAGGCAGCTACTGGATTTGTCTATTACGTATCGCGTGAAGGTGTGACCGGTGAGCAAGCTGCGATGTCGGATGGCATTAAGGCACGTGTTGATGTGATTAAGCAGCACACCGATCTACCAGTCGTGGTTGGCTTCGGTATTTCCAATGCCGATCATGTCAACACAGTCGCGCAGGCAGCCGACGGCGTCGTCGTCGGCAGTGCGATTGTAAGCTGTATTGCAGAGAATCTCGGTGATACGGCTGCGATTGAGTCGGCATTGACTTCGAAAATGCATGCCCTGACTAAGGGCAATGCCTTGGCGAAATCCTACTAGCGGCAGTTCCCTCGGAGAGTCATAGCCGCGTCCGTGCAAGGCGGGGCCGACGTGTTCTGCTGTTGACCAACACAGAGATTTCACCAGCGTCTATCGTATCTTGGGTAATACATGAGTATTCATACACACAGTGACGATCGGATGGCCTGTCCCTCATGTGACCAGTTGTATGACATGTCAGGCTTAGCGCATCTACAAAAGGCTCGCTGTGGGACTTGCAATCATCTTCTCGCTACCTATCGGGAGGATGCGTATGCGCATGTGGTGGCATTTTCTATCAGTGGCTTGATCTTCTTTGTGTTGGCATGTTGCTATCCCTTTATGTCCTTTAAATCGAGTGGCATGGAGAGTGTCATGACGCTTCCGCAAGCAATTACTCAGATCAAAGGTGAAGGGATGTGGGATCTCGCAATTCTAGTGGCTTGTTTTATTTTAATTATTCCTGCCTTGGTGATGGTCTTAACTGGAGCGCTGGGCATCTCGCTTTTAGCTGGATGGCGTAATTACTGGGCGAAGGATGTCGCGAAGTTGATTTTTCATTTGCAGGTGTGGAGCATGGTGGAGGTTTTTTTTATCGGAGTCTTAGTTAGTTTGTTTAAAATTGCGCACATGGCCACGGTTGGTATCGGTATTGCGTTTTGGAGCTATGCGGCATTTGTCATATTCTTTACGCTGGCGTTGTCGAATTTGGACACGTTTTATACGTGGAAACGCTTGGAGGAGCTTGAGCCATGAGCCGTGTGACTGCTGCTTCGAAAGGTTTGGCGTCGTGCCACTTGTGTCAGAAGGTCGCAAGTGTCGCACTGGATAAGTGCCCGCGTTGCGGAACTGCGCTACATTCGCGAAAAGCGAATAGTTTGAATCGCACCTTGGCCTTACTTTGCACCGCGACGATTTTATATATTCCGGCGAATATTTCGCCAATTATGATTACCGATCAGTTGGGCAGTTCGATCGAAAGTACGATCCTCGGAGGTGTGGTACTGTTAATCCAGATGGATTCGATACCTGTCGCTGCGATCATATTTATTGCCAGTGTGATGGTGCCAGTCGGCAAGCTGCTGTCTTTATTTTATTTATGTTGGACGGTTAAGTCTGGCTCATCGGTGAGCCCTCGGCAGCGCACGATTGCTTATCGTATTACGGAATTGATCGGGAAGTGGTCGATGATCGATGTGTTTGTGGTGTCGATTCTGGTGGCGCTGGTTCACATCGGAAAAGTTCTGGTGATTCGCCCAGGGATTGCTTCAATTGCGTTTGCTGCTTTAGTGATCGTGACGATGATCGCGGCTGAAGGATTCGACCCTAGATTATTTTGGGATAAAGAGGAAGAAAATCATGACTAATATAGCTAAACCTACTATAGATAAGCGTAAGCGTCTCTCGGTGATATGGATTATCCCGCTTGTCGCACTCGCGTTAGGCCTGTGGATGGTCGTCGACAAAAAGATCTCTGAAGGGCCTGTGATACATGTCAGCTTTGAGACGGCCGAAGGCATTGTTGCCGCTAAGACGAAGGTCAAGTATCTGAATGTTGAAGTCGGTCAGGTTGAAGCGATTTCGTTGAATGATTCAATGGATGGAGTGCTGGCTTCAGTGCGTATTGATCATAATGCAAAGCATTTACTCTGCAAAGATACTCAGTTTTGGGTCGTTCGTGCTCGTGTTGGCGCTGGAAGCGTGAGCGGTTTAGGCACCTTGCTGGCAGGCGCGTATCTGGAGCTGTCGCCGGGGCAGGAGAAGGCGACACACTTTGAGTATGTCGGTTTGGAGAACCCTCCTTTGACGCCCGCTGGCGCCGCAGGTATTAGGCTAAATCTGTATAGCGAACAAGCAGCTTCTGTGAGCACTGGCGATGCCATCTTATATAATGGCTATAAAGTCGGTCGCGTTGAAGGTATGCGGCTTGATGAAGCGCAGCGACTTGTGCGCTACGATCTCTTTATTGATGCGCCCTATGATCAACTAGTGAATAGCGCTGTGCGCTTCTGGAATGTCAGTGGTATCTCGGTGAACGCCTCCGCAGCGGGGATCGATATTAAGACGGGTTCGTTGGATACAATCTTGCTCGGAGGTGTGGCCTTTCGCTTACCCGATGGGGTGGAGGCAGGTGCTCCAGTAAAGGATGGGACAGAGTTTAAACTTTACGATAGTTATGGAGCGCTACAGGAGCAGCCATATGAGTATTCGTTGGAGTATGTCGTCCAGTTTAGCCAATCGCTGCGTGGCCTATTGCCTGGGGCGCCGGTGGAGTATCGAGGTATTCCAGTTGGCAGCGTGAAACAGATTATGGCGACTAAAATTTTGACTAGTCTGCAAGAGCAACGCGGGGCCGCGATTCCGGTGTTGATCAAGATCGAACCAGGTCGTTTGGGGCTGGCGGATACGCAAGAGTCGGTTGATCTGATTAAACATAATTTGACCGAGAGTGTACCTCAAGGGCTACGGGCAAGTCTTGAGACTGGGAGCATCATTACCGGCAGTTTATTTATTAATATCGATTTTTATGATGATGTCTCCTCGGCTGAACTTGGGGAGTTTGATCAATATTCTTTGATTCCGAGTGTTGAGACTGGTTTCGCTCGAATCGAGCGGCAACTCTCTGATTTTTTAACGAAGATAAATGCATTGCCGATTGAACAAACGATGCAACATTTCGATAGCATGGTCACCTCGATGACCGAGATAATGGTGTCAGTGGATGAGTTGCTGAATGATCGAAACACGCAAAAGTTGAGCGCGGAGATGACCGCGACATTGAAAGATGTGCGTAAGATCCTCGACGGTCTGTCTCCAGATGGTCAAATGTTTCAATCGATTGAGGGGAGCGTGAGTAAACTCAACCAGACACTTTATAATCTCGATGAACTAACACGGACGCTCAGCGATAAGCCGAATGCGTTGATTCTTCCAACCAATTTCCCTTCAGATCCACTGCCAGGAGCTAACCACTAATGAGAACAACACTTTTACTTATCGCCGTTGCGAGCGTGCTCGTTTCAGCTTGTTCAACCACTCCTCAAGCGCGTAGCACCTATCTGTTGCGTTCCAGTAGTCACGTGGGAACTGGGGAATTGGCGAAAGTGGGGGATGCGTATCTCGGCACTGTGCAGGTCGCGAGTTACATCGACCAGCCCGGCTTAGTGCTTGAGGTTGCGCCAGGTATGATTCACACCGCGAAGCAGCATCACTGGGCCGAACCCTTGCGTGTAAGTTTGCGTGAATTCTTGAACGTAGAAATTTCGGCGGCAAATGAAGAGGCACTAGCTACGATTCCATCAGGAGGAGCTGCAGCGTCTCGTATCGACGTGAGAATCAGTCAGCTGCATGGCGATGCGGAGGGGCATGCTGTATTGGTTGCCAGCTGGAGCCTTAGTTCGGCAAAGCAGCGTGATGAGTATCAGTTTGCTGAGACTGTGGCCCTCGATGGAGTTGGCTACGATGCATTGGTGACTGCTGAGAAGCAACTCTTGGTGCAGTTGTCTAAGGCGATTGCCCATGAACTGAAGTGACGTTATATGTGGCACCATCTGGCCTCATCTTGACCAGCCGTCGATCTTCCAATTTGACTCCATGAGCTTACGGTCACTGCCACCCTGTTTTGGAGAGAACCAAACCTCAAAGCGAGCTCCGTAGTACTGATCCCAATCGCCCTCGTAGATAGGAAAATCGAAGCTTGCGCGAAACAGCTCATCTGGGTCGTCCGACCAGCCGATGAATTCGGCCGAGCTTTGTTTTAAGCTGGACTGCGATAGAGGAACTTCTCCGGTGATTTCGTAGGTCTTCAGGTATAGATTGCCGGGCTCGCCGGGATTACATCGGATAACTGCAGTATAGCGCCCATACCCCCCGGCGAGGGAGATGGAAGGCTCACCTCGTATAATCGCTCCTGTGGGAAGCAGGGCCCGCGCGGATTCCAGGGTCGGATCTTTAAGCAGAGCCTCGAACTCAACCTGTAATTCTCGGACCGCAGCCTTACTCATCCGCCGTTCTTCCGTTTCCGCCTGTTCCATGATCTCCACTGTCACCCCTTGCTCATGCCAAACGACGTAACTTCCCTTCAGCCTATACCCTTGTTTAATTGGCAGAATAAGTTCTTTTCCCGAGGGTACTGGATCTGCTCCCCTCCTCCAGGTTTTTCCAGACAGGCCGATGCAAGTTCGGGTCTGGTAGTTTTGGGACTCATGTGGGTGAAGTGAGGAAAAATTGCCGTTGTTACTCGTTTGCCATTCTCCTTTTAAAAGCCACCTCCGCGTCGCGAATTCTTTACCATTCATTTGATGTCGCCACCAAGCCGGAGAGGCGGACAGGTACCACTTTAGTAATTCGGGGTAATCACGGTGTAAGATTCCCAGCGCGGGAATTGAGGGGAGAAAGGAAGCATCCGAGGTTCCGGTCGTCTTCAGCGTTGCGATCAGCGCCGCTTGGAAAGAATCCGGGTCCGTCCAATCCGGCTCGCTCGGATGAGGCGGCTGGCTGGTTGGATCCAACAGGACTACGTTTTCTGGCAATGTGAGTTCGTCAGCAAAATTGTCCAGGTCTTCAGCCAACATCGAACCAAAGAACATCGCCATCACCGCCGGAGCCAGAGCAAGAAGACAGCACAGCAGACATCCAAGCGCCGCTAGGCCCCACTTCACTTTTTTTTGTATGAACCATCTGATCGCGCTCACCAGGAAAAATAACAAGCCCAGTCCAAACACTAGGGCAAAGATCGCCGCAAGCCAGATGGGAATTAAAGCGACCGCCGAACTGCCAAACAGTGCACTCAAACTAATTAGTAGGGGCATCAGGAAAAAGCGCCAGGTAGTGGATCGGAAAAATGCGTTCATCTTTAATAGCTTTTGGGCTTAGCTTTCGATTGTCGATTCTAAGTTACTCACTCCTCCCTGCTGACGCCTTTTTTAAGGTTGATGCACGACTTCTAGCTCCGGCAGGGCTTTCTTTAATAATGCGATCCCATTGGCGGTGACTTGAGTCTGGCTGAGGAATATTTTGCGTAAGCTGCTGGATGCGTGGAGTGCGTCGAGCCCGGCGTCGCTTATCTGGGTATTGTAGAGGTTTAAGTAGCTGAGGTCAGCAAGCTGGCTTAGTGCGTCTAGTTGCTTGTCGGTTACGTCGGTGCCGTTCAAATGTAGGCGTTGCAGATTGATACACTGCTGGAGTTGTTGAAAAAAGTCTGAGCTGAGCGCTAATTCACTGCAATCAAGCCAAGTGAGTTTATTGCGAAATCCGCTGAGCTGCTGGATGGCTTCGTCCAGATGTCCGGGCCCGACCACGCCGAGGTCGATCCGTATGCTTTCGTCGCCCCATGGGTTGTATTCGGCCTTCACGCCAGTGCTGCTGATTTGCTCGATTAATTGGTCGGTGTCGGCGTCGCCGAGTTTGACGGTGTCGCTTGGTGCGGCACTGAGCTCTGCTTCGTCCGGCCAGTAGGCGCCGGCCTCAATCCATTGGCGCACGAGATCGATATCTTCAGAGGAGACTGGGTCTTTCTCTTCGGGGGGCATGGCGTCGTCATCATCGTGTGGGAGTAACATGCGATACATCAGCTCGCTCTCCTCGACCTTACCGGGGACAATAGCGGGTAGCTTACTCTTGCCGCCTAGGTTAATCGAATGCTGCCCATCTAATCGGTAGTCCCCTTTTTGTTTGGTCGCACCGTGGCACTTATAGCAGTTGCGCTCGAAGATGGCTTGAGACGCTTCAAAGAGCGCGACTCTTGGGTCTACCACTTGAGGTGGCTGTACTGGCGCAGCGATTGGCGCTGTCATGGGATCGATCTGACCTGCGTCGTTCATTACATCGACTATCGGAGCGCTGAGAGCGGAGGTGGTGGTGGCTGTGGTGGCTTGAGTGGCTCTGCGCGCTTGGAGAGTAATTTTTTTGCTGCTTTCATCGACGGATGGAGCGGGTGCGGGTTCGACGGCTCGGCGCTTCTCTTGCTGGAATGGTTTGGAGAGGAAGCCTTTGCCGTGTACCAGCTCGCCACCCTGATGGGCGGTGATGACCATGGTGATGGTGGCGGCGAGTAGTGCCAGCATGTAGACCAATTTGCTGCGGCGTTTGCCTAGCTTGCGATGGATCCAGTAAAAAAGGTAAGTGGCGACGATACAGCCGGCAAAGATTAAGCCCCAGAATTCGTGTTGATCGATTTCGTCGCCGTATTGGCCGAGCTCTTCGTAGCTGAGGCCAAGTGCGACGGTTAGGCCGCAAGATAGCAGTAGCAACAATTGCAGCAAGCCGATGGCTTGGTTCTTATGTTTATCGTCGTTTTTTTCGAGTAGAAATTCGAGAAACCAGATCGCAGTGAGTGCTCCGATCGGCAGGTGCAGTATGACCATGTGAAAAGGGCCAAAAGGGATTAAGAAATCGGGCATGCTAGAAGGTGATAAAGTGGAAAAGTAGAAGGTGAGGTGTTGATTGGAGGGAAACGCACCGTCGTTTCCGAATTAAGTTGGGCATACTATAGGCATTCATGCCTGTTGCGTAGGATTGGTGCGAGTCCTGAGAGAACAGACAGAAATGTCTGTATCACTATATTCGCTGCACTGACAGAGTATTGCCCTCCATTTTTCTAAAACAGTGCAGTGATGGGGCGGCCTTTATCGGCGACCCGGAAGGGACGGCCAGTCGGGGAGTGCACCACTTGATCAATCGGCAAGCCGAGGGCGTAGGCAATGGTTGCGTTGAAGTCTGGCACGCTGACGCCGTTGTCAGCGACGGAGTGGCCGCTGGCGTCGGTCGAGCCGTAAATCTGACCACCTTTGATACCACCTCCAGCTAGCACGCAGCTAAAGGCGGAGGGGTGGTGATTGCGGCCCGCGTTGCTGTTGATTTCGGGGGAACGGCCAAACTCGGTGCCGATCACGACGAGCGTCTCGTCGAGCAGACCGCGGTAGTGGAGGTCGTCGAGCAGAGCGGAGACAGATTGATCGAGAGGGCTAGTGAGTTCGGCGACTTGATCGTGATTGTCGTTGTGTGTATCCCAACCGCCAAGGGTGAGTTCGACAAAGCGCACGCCGTGCTCGACGAGTCGACGCGCGAGTAGGCAACTTTTGCCGAAGCGAGAATCGCCGTAAACATCGCGTGTGAGCTTGGGCTCTTGGCTAAGGTCGAAGGCGGCGAGGTCTTTACTATTCATCAGCTTGATTGCTTCTTCGTAGACATCGCCATAGGCGCGCACTTGTTTGGAAGGATACTTTTTATGAAAGGAGAGATCCATCATCTGCGCGAGTGCCAGGCGTTCGCGTAGTTCGGTTTCGTCGACACTTTGGTGTCGATCGACGTAGGGAAGTCCGTCGTCGGGGCTGCCGAGGTGGAGTGGCTCGTATTTAGAATCGAGAAACCCTGCGCCGCCGCTGGCGTTATTACTGCCGCCGATGCGAACGTTTCCAGGCAGGGTGGAGTTGGTCTTGCCAGACATGCTGTTGAGCCATGCGCCGAGGCCGGGGTGTTTGATGGTGCCGCGCTGTGCGTAGCTGGTGTGCATGAAGTAATTGCCTGGTTCATGCGCGCCTTGGGTCGAGCTCATGGAGCGGATGATCGCGATCTTGTCCATGCGTCGTGCTAGGCTGGGTAAGTATTCGCTAATCTGAATGCCGGCGACGTTGGTATCGATTGTTTGCACCGGCCCTTGATCTTTCCAGCTGGATTTGGGGTCGAAGGTGTCGATGTGGCTCATTCCGCCGCTGAGGTAGATGTAGATGACGTTGCGGGCGGTGGGTTTCTTAATCGTTTGCTCGGCCCAGAGAGGAGTGGTGCTCGCGGATAGGCCGACACCGAGTAGGGCCTTGGCTGAATATTGTATGAACTTACGGCGTGAGAGTTCGTCCAGTTTGTTTAGTTCGTCATACATAGTACGTGGGAGTTTGTGATTACTGAATGAACAGGAATTGCTGGGTGTTGAGCATCGCCCAGATGATGCGTTGGCGGGCCTTTTCGGGGTCTTCGTTGAAGTAGGGCAGGAGGGCTTCCATTTCGGCTGCGGAAGGTTTGCGTGCTAAGAATCCGATATAGAGCGTTTCGAGTTTGGCTTCAGGCGTCTTGGCTTGGGCTGCTTCCAAGACTGGCGCGGAGCGTTGTGCCAGTAGCCAGTTGGTTTGGCTCGAATTCATCAGGAACAGAGCCTGGAGCACATTGCTGCCATCGTCGCTATTTTCGATCAGCATACGGTCGGACTGACCGAACACTTCGAGTAGGTGGCCGTTACTTTGTGGTGATTCCAGCTCGGAGGCGCGGCGGATGCCTTTGATCCATTTTTCGTCGGCTTTGTTGCGCTGGCTCCGATCTTTGTCTGTTGAGCGGGGGATGTTTGCGGCCATCATGCTCATTTCCATCGATGCACCAGCTTCTGAGTCGCCGAGGTCTGGGTTGAGCATTTGATTCCATGCGTTGCGGTTGTCTTGGAATTCTTCTCGGATGGCTGCCAACTCTGGAGTGCCTTTTAGTGTGGGGTCTTGGTTGGCCTTATTTTGCTTGGTGCGTGCCGCGAAATACGCTGCGTAGACATCGCTCATTTTGGTGATATGGCTCGCGAGCTTCTGTGGAGACCATTCGTCGAGATAGACTGCTGCGGCTGGTCTCTGCCCCGTTACATATCGGATGCCACCATTGTTGCCTTTGTAGCTGGCATTGAGGATCTGGTCGATGTCCGGCGTCATTAGGGTGGCGATGGAGTCCCAGATTTGCTCGGAGGTCATGCGTTGAAAGACTGGGCCTTCGAGATGGTAGTCGTCTGGTAGGTCTGGGTTGTCGATCACGGCTTGGCGCTGAAAATACTGGGTGTTGTAGAGCACGCGCAGGTATTGCTTCAGGTCGTAGTCGAGCGCGATCATCATCGACTCGAGATATTCCAGCAGCACTGGATCGTCGGCAACGGATTCGTCGGTGAGTTGGTCGACTGGTTCGATCAGCCCTTTGCCCATCGCGTGCTTCCACATGCGGTTGGCGATGACGAGAGTGAAGCGCTCGTTGTTTTTCGAGACGAGCCAGTCCGCGTAGCTGTCGACACGTTCGCTGGAGTCGTGTAGTTTGGCATCGGATTGGTGGCCGAACAGCACCTTGGGCTTGACGACGTCGTTTGGCTTAGCGTCGTCGTATTGATAGTCGTGCGGTAGTTTGAGTGGCTGCTCGTTATGCACCACGCCCCAGCGCATCGGGTCGAAAAACTCTCGGGCTGCGCTGATGGGCGAGGGCTTTTGGTTGTCCGGGAGTTTGCCCTTATTCTGTTTTTTAGTGGTTTGCTTTAGGAGATTCATCACTTCCTGTAGCTTCGGGTCGTCTTGCTTGATGTTGACACCGGTCTTTAGCCCATAGGTGTAGGCGGCTAGTTCGTAGAAGTCTTTTTGGCTCCAGACATCGGTGGGATGATCGTGGCACTGTGCGCATTGCATTTGCGTGCCGAGAAAGATCTGGGCGGTCATCGACATGTTGTCCAGCGGCATGCCAAAGTCGCGTAAATAGTAGGCGACTGCTGGATTATCCCATGGGTAGCCATTGGCGGTCAGCAGCGACTCGACAAAATTGTCATAGGGGACGTTACGGCGGATTTGATCCTTGAGCCAGGGGATGTAGTAGATGCCGCCATAGCGACTGCCTTCACGGCCAGTTGTTTTGGCACGCAGGATGTCAGCCCAGAGGTTGAAATTATGGCTAACGTAGCCAGCGGAATCCAAAAGTTGGTCGACCAGTTCGGAGCGCTTGTGTGGGTTGGTGTCGTTGAGGAAGTGAACTGCTTCGGCGTAGGTGGGAATGCGGCCAATGATTTTAAGATACGCGCGACGCAGGTAGGTGGCATCATCAACGATCGGCGCGGGCTCGATGCCTTGCGCCTTCCAGTATTTGGCGAGGAACTGGTCGATCTTCTCACTCGCATCAAAGTGATGCTGTATTTTGGTGACGGGGGCAACGTCGGGTTGGTTGCTACCTTGGTAGCTTGTTGCATTGAGCAGGCCTGCCTGTTGCTGGCCTTGGATGAAGTTGCGATCTTTGACCGAGAATTGGGAGAGGGGCAGGGTGAAGGTTTTTCGGTCATCAATACGACGAAAGGTGACCTGATTCATGTAGATCGAGATCAGGTCGGCTTCGAGAGTCTTACCTGCGACATTGGTGAAGATTCTGGCGGCCGCGCTTGCTGGGAGTGTGGCGAATAGCAGCGCGCAAGCGGCAATTCTGAGGAGTGTTTGGATGGATAAACGAATGGCTTGATCCTTTCTAGTGTGTGGTTTTTTGGGGGTAAAGCAGGAGTAGAATAAGTGTTTCTGTAGGCAGTCCTGTCAATTGGTATGTGAATCGCTGACTAAAGTTCCAAATCGAATGATACGTACTGGTATATGTGGTTGCAGATCAAAAGTTTCAAAAAAATATAATTATTTCATTTTTTTCGAGCGACTGCTAATTTGTAAGGGCAGCTCGACCGTAGCTCGCCGATCTTACGATCAAGGCTACCTTTCTGATCGTAGCTGCAAGAGGGTACGAAAAAGCCGCCTGTGCAGGACGCAGCAGGCGGCTTTTGAAAAGGTTGATCCGATGTAGGAAAAATTAGCCCTTGTAGATCTTCAGCAAGGCGTCGGCGATTTCCGATGGGTTGCGGGCGATCGATACGCCAGCGTCTTCCATGGCTGCGAACTTCGCTTCGGCGGTGCCTGATCCGTTGGCAGAAACGATTGCACCGGCGTGGCCCATGGTGCGCCCCTTCGGTGCGGAAGCTCCGGCAATGAAGCCAGCGACGGGCTTGGTGACGAACTCCTTGATGTAGGCGCAGGCTTCTTCTTCAGCACTGCCGCCGATTTCGCCGATCATGATGATCGCATCGGTGTCAGGGTCTTCGTTGAGCATGCGGACTGCATCGAGTTGAGAGGTGCCGTTGATTGGGTCACCACCGATACCGATGCATGTGGACTGGCCGTGGCCGCGCTGTGTAAGCTGCCAGACCGCTTCGTAAGTCAATGTGCCGGAGCGGGAGACCACACCGACGCGACCTGGCTTGTGAATGTAGCCGGGCATGATGCCGATCTTACATTCGCCGGGTGTGATGATACCTGGGCAGTTGGGCCCGATCAGGCGTGTCTTGGTGTTGTGGAAGTAGAGGCGACGGCGCACTTCGGCCATATCGCGAACCGGCACACCTTCGGTGATGCAGATGACGAGAGGGATTCCGGCGTCGATCGCTTCGAGAATAGAGTCCGCTGCGAAGGCGGGTGGCACATAGATGACAGATACGTTCGCACCGTATTGTTTCACGGCTTCGGCGACGGTGTTGCAGACGGGCACTTTGCCTTCCCACAGTTGACCGCCTTTGCCTGGAGTGACACCGGCAACGACGTTGGTGCCGTATTCGATGCACTGTTGAGTATGAAAGGTGCCGGTCTTCCCGGTTAACCCCTGGACGACTAGACGTGTGTCTTTATTTACAAGAATGCTCATTAGAACTATATGTTAAATGTGATCGTGTTGTGGGATTATGCGTTGGCTTTCACCTGCGCGACGATGATCTCGGCAGCTTGCACGAGACTGTCTGCAGGAGTGAGCGCGACGCCGCTTTCGCGGAGGATTTGCTTGCCGGCTTCGACGTTGGTGCCTTCGAGGCGCACAACGAGTGGCACGGTGATGTCTACATTCTTGGCTGCTGCAACGATGCCGCGAGCAATGACGTCGCACTTCATGATGCCGCCGAAGATGTTGACGAGGATGCCCTTCACATTTGGATCGGAAAGGATGATTTTGAAAGCCGCAGTCACTTGGTCTTCGTTGGCACCTCCGCCGACATCGAGAAAGTTAGCAGGGGAACCGCCGAAGCTTTGAATGATGTCCATGGTCGCCATAGCAAGACCGGCGCCGTTGACCATACACGCGATGTTGCCGTCCAGTGCGATGTAAGCGAGGTTGTGCTTGGAGGCTTCGATTTCCTTCGGATCCTCTTCGTTTAGATCGCGGAGCTGCTGAATTTCAGGGTGCTGGAAGATGGCATTGTCGTCGAACGAGACTTTTGCGTCGAGTGCGCTGAGGTTGCCTGACTTGTCGGTGACCAATGGGTTGATCTCGACCATCATGGCATTCTTTTCCCAGAACATATTGTAAACGCCTGTCAGGATGCGCGCGAATTGCTTAACCTGATCGCCAGTGAATCCCAGTGCAAAAGCGACTTGACGGCACTGATGGTGGCGCAGGCCCATCGTCGGGGAGACTGGCACGCGGATTAATTTTTCAGGAGTATTCTCGGCGACGTCTTCGATGTCTATGCCGCCTTCAGTCGAGGCGATGATCATGGATTGAGCCGTCTCACGATCGAGCACGATCGCCAGGTAATACTCGTGTTCAATGTCGCATCCCTCCGTGAGGTAAAGTGTCTGCACCTTGCGCCCTTCAGGGCCAGTCTGTGCGGTGACCAAGGTATTGCCCAGCATATGGTTGGCTGCATCGAGCGCCGCGCCGCGGCCTTTAACTACCTTAACTCCTCCTTTGTAGCCGTCGGTGAAGGTGCCCTTGCCGCGTCCACCTGCGTGGATTTGGGCCTTAACCACGATCATTTCGTCGTCGCTGAAGTGGGAGAGTGCGGTGTCGACTTCGAGGGAAGTTTGCGCGGCGTAACCGCGCGGGACGGGCACTCCGTATTCCTGAAGAAGGTGTTTGGCCTGATACTCGTGGATATTCATCGATTGTAGTTTAGTGATTGAGGCGGGAAATTTCGAAGCTTGCTTAATGCCAATGATGGTAGAGCGGTGCAACTTATTTCCTTGGAATTTCGAAGAAGAAATAAACGGTTTCAAATGAATCGATTTCATCAAGCAGCTTTGGGCTTCATTTGAATTATTTGACCCAAGCGATCTAGGGTTGGTGATTTACTTTAAGTCCCTAGCCCAAAGGAGTGTGGGCGACTCGCCCACGGGTTCATTGCGCATGGTTTCACGCACCGTTGGATGGAAATAAATAAGTTGAGCCATTAATTGCCCTGCCTCTATTGGGTCTCCTAGGGTGAACCCAGTCGCTATGTTTGTTTGTCGCGAGCGGGTTTATCCCGCGATTGAGCAGTCACGATATGCAGTCTTAGAGTCCACAGCCCTGCGGCGTTTCACAGTTGGGGCGAGCGATCAGTCCTTTGATCGGCTCTTCGGGAAAGAGTCGGTCGGCGCGGCCATCGTCAATTAGGTGTTGTTGGCAGACGGCGTCGAGGTCGTCCTTGCTGCGAGTGCGGCGCATGTCATGCAGGAATTGCCCGTCCATATCGACGCCGAGGCCGACGAAGTTGAGGAACTTTTTTATGTGATTGATGTGGCTGAGTTCGTGGCGCTGTCTATGGCTGGTGGCGATAAACAGGTCTTCGACATAGTCGCGTACGTTGGCGAGGGTGGGACGGAAAATAGGTTGTTGGGCGAAATGCTCACGTAGTTGGCGGAAGATCCATGGATTGCGTATACAGGAACGGCCGACCATCAGGCCCGCACTTTTTGTCTCGTCGAGCACCCATTGCCCTTTCGCTACCGAGGTAACGTTGCCATTGGCCAGCACGGGGCATGTGAGCCGCTCGGCTGCGCGTTTGATGTATTCGTAGTGCACTTCGCTGCGATACGCTTCTTTGACGGTGCGGGCGTGGAGGCTGAGGAGATCCACGTCGTGCTTCTCTACGAGATCGAGAATGGTGTCGAAATGTTCGTCGCCGTCGAAGCCGATGCGCATTTTTACGGTAAAACGACCTTTGATGGCGGCGCGTAGGCAGCCTAGGATTTGATCGATTTTCGCGGGATCACGCAGCAGTCCACCGCCGACCTTTTTCTTATACACCTTCGGCGCGGGACAGCCCATGTTTAGGTCGATGCCTGCGACGGGTAGCTGCATTGTTTCGATCTCCAGCACCGTGCGTTCTAGATCAGGGAGGCTTTCGCCGATCAACTGAATAAACACGGGGCGCCCCGTGCCGTGTTGACAGATCGAGTCGATGATTGATTGCTCCAGCTTCGAGTGGCAATGCACCCGGAAGAATTCCGTGAAGAGCAAA
This sequence comes from Opitutia bacterium UBA5964, assembly GCA_002430605.1. GTDB lineage: Bacteria > Verrucomicrobiota > Verrucomicrobiia > Opitutales > Coraliomargaritaceae > Lentimonas. The sequence continues at coordinate 45,140 of DJBY01000049.1, forward strand.
TCAGGCGCGCCGTATTTACCCAGCAATTGCATGAACGGCAAGTTGGTGACATCCTGCATAGGAGCCAGTGCCGTCCAAGGCTGGCCGGGGATTAAAGGTTCTGGAAGTGGATGCATCGTTGTTAGGTGTTTATTGTTAGTTGCTTGTCGAGGGGACGGTATCCCGCTCGCATCGAGCAACGTTCAACACGTGACTTAATCGCCTTCTTTAAGGATCTTCGCGAGGATTTCGGTCATGTCGTCGACCGAGTCGAGCACTTGTTGGGCGACATACAGCGGCTTCTCGCTAGTCAGAGCGAGCACGATTGAATCGCTGGGGCGCGCGTCAACTTCGACGATTTTATGGCCGAGTTCATTTTCCATCGATACGATGAGGCGGGCAAAGAAGGTGCCTTCTTTGACATCGTTGATCACCACGCGCTCGACTTCGGCACCGAGACCGTCGAGCAGAGTGATCATCAGATTGTGGGTCATTGGGCGCTCAGCTTGCTCGCCGTTGACGGCGCGTTGAATTGCTTCGCCGATGGCGCGATCCATATAGATGACAAAGGTTTTGGCATCGCTCCCCAAGAAAACGGCACATCCATTTGATGTGGGCATGACTCCTTTTACGCTGACTGCGACGACGCTGTTATCCATATGATTTGTAGTATGCTTGGAAGCGGTATGGCTTCAAGTGTATAGGCTCAGTGAAAATGTATTGAAAATAGTGTCGCACCGTGCGCGAGCTGTTCTAAAACCCAAGGCAGTGAATCAAAAAAGACAGTCAACCAAGCCAAATCTGTATTTAGTCGGATTTATGGGTGTCGGAAAGTCCGCCATCGGGCGGCGTGTCGCGCGTGAGCTAGGCTATAAATTTCTCGATTCGGATGATTGTATCGAAAAGCAGGTAGGCAAAAAGATTCCGGCGATTTTTGCCGCTGACGGTGAAGCACAGTTTCGGGCGTACGAGCGCGAGTTTATCGAGTCGGGTCATCCGGCGCAGGGCTGTGTCGTCTCTTGTGGCGGTGGCCTCGTCGTGCAGGAGGGCATGCAGGAACTGCTGAAGTCAAAAGGCGTTGTGATCTGCTTGTTTGCCTCGGTCGAGAATATCATCGAGCGCACTAGTCGAAATAATAACCGGCCGCTGCTGAATGTGGCAGATCCTGAGGCACGTATTCGTGAGCTATTGGCCGCGCGCGAGCCAATTTATATGGATTCAGGTGCCTGCATTGCCACCGATGGACGCACCATTACTGATGTGGTTAAGCATATGCTGCGCACCTATCGTGCTTGTGCGAAGTGTGATCGACCCGATTCAGGGCAAGCGACGTAGCACTGTCTGACTCGACTTTAGTGTTACGATAGCTTAGGCCGAATCTCGTCTTGTCATCCGCTTTGGATTGCCGCTTCATGCCCGCATGTCTAAAGACTCAAAAATCCGTTGTGGTGTCGTAGGTACCGGTTATCTGGGCCAACACCACGCTCGCATCTATGCTGCACTCGAAGGGTGTGAGTTGGTGGGTATCGTCGAGTCCGACGATGCGCGCGCTGCAGAAATGTGCCAGGCGCATAGCTGCGCTCGCTTTGAGTCGCTCGAAGCATTGGCTGCAGCGTGCGATGCGGTAAGCGTCGTAGTGCCGACCGATCATCATCGGAATGTGGCGGTGCCATTGCTTAAGGGCGGCTGCCATTTGTTAATCGAAAAGCCGCTCTGTACCAGCCTTGAAGAGGCTGAGGATATTCTTTCCGCGGCGAAGGCTGCGGGTCGTATCGTTCAGGTTGGGCATATCGAGCATTACAATCCAGTGATGGGCTACCTTGAAAATGCGGTCACCAAACCACAATTTATTACTGCCGACCGCTTGGCTCCTTTTAATCCACGTGGCACGGAGGTGGGCGTGGTGCTTGACCTGATGATCCACGATCTAGGTGTGATTTTGGCACTCGTACGTTCGCCGATTAAACAGATTGATGCAGTCGGTGTGAATGTGCTCTCCAATAGCGAAGACATCGCCAATGCACGTATCACTTTTGAAAACGGCTGTGTCGCGAATATCAACACCAGCCGTGTGAGCATGAAGAAAGTGCGTGAGATCCGTGTGTTCCAACCCGCGAACTATCTCTCGTTGGACTTTATGAATCAGAGCGGCCACTTTCTACGTAAGGAAGGTCCAGAGCTCGTGCGCGAAGAGATTCCGATCGAGAAGGATGAGCCGCTTAAGCTTGAACTCGCTTCTTTCATACAAGTCGTCAAAGACGCTGGGCAACCAAAGGTCGGTGCCGAGCTCGGCAAGTCGGCACTCGAACTGGCGATTCAGATCACGGAGCTGATTCACGCCGCTAAATAAATTTTCCGTACGTCGAATTAATGTCTGAACAGCTTCCAGCACTTAGCGACTTTGCCGCGCCAATCAATGGGCAGCCGGATTTACTTATCATTGCTGGTGAGCATTCTGGTGATGAGCATGCGGCGCAATTTGTCGCCGATATGCGGCTGAAACAGCCGGATCTGAAAGTCGCCTGTCTCGGTGGCGTTGAGCTGCAGGGCGAGGGCGCGCAACTGCTCTATGATTTAACTGCGGTTTCGATCGTGGGATTCGCCGAGGTGGTGCGTCATTATAGTTTCTTTAAGGCGTTGTTTGATCGCACGCTGGATTGGATTGAGCGCTATCGACCCAAGCATATTTGCTTCGTCGATTATCCCGGCTTTAATCTGCGCATCGCTGAGCAATTGCTCGAACGTGGCCTGAGTAAAAAAGGCGGTGGCGAAATCGGCATCAGTTATTACATCGGCCCTCAGGTTTGGGCGTGGAAGGCGAAGCGCCGCTTTAAAATGGCGCGTACACTGGATCGCCTCGGTGTTATTTTTCCATTCGAAGTGGAGTGCTTTGCCGATACCGAACTGCCGACCGAATTTGTCGGACATCCCTTCGTGCGAGAGAGTTATCAATTGCCGCTCAGCTACGATGCGTCGGCACCGGTGCTGTTGCTGCCAGGGAGTCGCACGGCTGCGGTGGGTCGCATCTTTCCGCTGTTGTTGCAGGGCTTTCAATTAGCGCAAAAATCGAAGCCGGATTTAAAGGCCAAGGTCGTCTACCCGAGTCAACGTATTCGCGATGTATTGGAGACTGTGTTGCAGGACTATCCTGAGTTGCAGAGCTCAATTGAGTTAGTGCGTAATGAAGCAGACGGCTTGCCGGCTAGCGCAGTCTTGATGAGCTCTGGCACAATGTCGTTGGCCTGTGCGCTGTCGGGCATTCCTGGTGCGATTGTGTATCGCCTCAATCCGCTTAGTTATTGGCTCGGACGAATGTTGGTAAAGATTCCGTATATCGGCATTGCGAATCTGCTGTTGAAGCGTCCGTTGCATCCCGAATTTATTCAAGGCGCCGCCAAGCCGAAACGCTTAGCTGAGCAAATTCTGACTGCGCTCGATGATCCGCAAGCTGGCCACGCTGCTGCCGTGGGTGCTGCCGAGCTCCGCGGGCTGTTGCATGCGGGCAGTGATGCCACTGCTGCCGTGTGGTTATTGGAGGCGTGCGGGCTAGGGTCAGATGACGCAGAGTAGAGCATCCACCCCGTGTCCAAAATGTGGCAAAGCGTTTGGCTGTTGTGTAAAGCTGAGTTCGGATGAGCGCTCTTATCTGGCAGATCAATTCGACCGGTGCTTGTGCCCTGATTGTTTGAAGCAGATTAAGACTGCGGATTCGATTCGTATTATCGACCTGGGATGATGCATGAAGGTTAGAGAACACACTTTGAAATACCTACTACTGTGTGGTATATGCATGATGTGGTTGATCGGGTGTCGTTCTTCGGATGTTGAAGACTCAATGGCTGCTAGTTCGACTGCCCTGATTGTGGCACCTTTGGCCAGTTCGTATATGGTCGCGTATGAGACTGATGTTTTAGCGCAAGGCCCATCAATTGCCGTGGGCGCGCCGAAGCAGCTGTATTCGAAAAAAGTGACGAAGTCGGATTTGTGGCGAATGAACATGCAACATGGCTGCAAGTTTTATGAGCCTTGGAAGTATATGGGCACCAAAGATGGCGAACATTATTTGGCGATCTATCCGTTTCTAGGTTTTCGCGAGGTGTATCGTATTGCTGAGGATGAGTATCCGATTGAGCAACCTTATGAGCTGACTGTACGCACTTCGAAATGGCGTGAGATTCATAAATTCTTGCATCACAGCATTGAGCAACAGTTCATTATCGAGCCTCGATTGTTTGAAACACCCGAGGCGCTTGAACTGATTCAAGTGGATGGCTTGGGCGGGGATATCGAGGATCTGTTGATGCAGGACGTGCAGATTCTAGAATTGAAGTAGTAGGGTCTTCGCAAGCACAGCGCTATGCTTCAATTGTGGCTTTCAGGTAGCTGCGAGCGCTGGCTTCATCGGTAAATTCGCCCTCGAGTTGCGCTTCATAGGCGCGGTCGAGAATCTTGCCGAAGTGTGGACCAGGCTTAATGCCGATTTCGACTAAATGCCGTCCGAGTAAAATCGGTTTTGGGGCGCTGTCTTCGATCGCCAGTTCGGTGGCTTTTTTGAGTAGCCATTCACCTTCGGGGAAGTCGTCGACCACGATTGGAGGTCGGCCTGACTTGTCTGCAAAGGCCACGCGGGTGAGGCGATCCACGCGTTTAACGCGGGCGGCAAGTCGGCGGATCGCGGTATCGCCTGCTCCATCACGATACAGGGCCAGTGGACGCATGTGTTGCTCGACCAGCGGCAGCACTTCTTCAAATATTTTCTTCTGTCGCGTCAAGCGTTCGAGGAAGGCGCGCGCAATCGGCACGCCCTCAACATCGTGTCGTGGGCTGCGAATGCGGCCGGTCTTTTCTTCGACGAAGCTCGAGACGGCTTTACCCATGTCGTGGCAAAGCACGGCGAGGCCAACGATGAGATCTTCCCACTCATCGCCAATTCGATGACGCGCATAGGCATCGAGGCAATGGTAAGTGTGGGTCCAAACATCGCCTTCGGGGTGCCACTCGGGATCTTGTTCGCAGCCGACCAAGGCCTCAATTTCTGGGAAGTATTGCAGCCAGTTGCAGGCTTGTAAGAAGAGTAAACCTTTTGATGGCTGCGCGCCCTTGAGGATGAGCTTCTTCCATTCTTCCCAAAGACGTTCCGAGGGCAAGTGCTCGGGCGAGAGTTCGCGGCAGAGTGCGATGGTCTCGGGCGCCGCTTCGAGGTCGAAGCGGGCGATAAATTGCATGCCGCGCAGCACGCGCAGCGGATCTTCGCTGAAGGCTTCCGATACGTGGCGCAAGCGGCGCGCTTTTAGGTCGGTCACGCCGTCGTAAGGATCGAGCAATTCGTCGGTGAGCGGGTCAATGCTGATGGCATTGATGGTAAAATCACGTCGCGAAGCGGCTTCTCTGGGCGACATGCTGGGATCGCCTTCAACTACGAAATCAGTATGCTTCGGCCCGCTTTTTGACTCGCGGCGGGGCAAGGCGAGATCGATGTCGTGCCCTTTAATGATAAACACACCAAATGCGCGGCCGACAGTGTCGAGTCGAAATGTCTTTTTAAGGGTGCACTCCACCTCGTCCGCGCTGAGTCCATACACTTCCATGTCGACATCTTTGGCGGGAATTCCGAGCAAGCCATCGCGCACGCAACCGCCCACAAGCAAGGCGCGTCCACCAACTGCTTTGAGTAATTCAGCAACTTGTGTGCAGGCCTGGCGCTGACTGGGAGGAATATTTCCGAGGATGTTCACTATTAGAGATTGGAGACTAGAGAGCTGAGGGGGCACTTGTTGGAGGGAAACGCTCCGTCGTTTCCGCCGTGGATCGGTTCATGCGCCTTTCTCAATTCGGCAATGACGGTAAGAGTAAGAGTAAGAGTAGGAGTAG
>DJBY01000049.1:51134-52721 GCA_002430605.1 Opitutia bacterium UBA5964
CAGCTAGCGAATTGCTGGTCCGCCCCAGTTGAGCTTGTCGCGGACGATCGCGAAGTGCGAGTGGTCTGGGTTTTGCATAAGGCGAAATTTCTTTTTGGCCACAGTCACTTCGATCGGGAAGTTGCCATCGAGCTCGAAACGCACGCGTCCATCGATCGTGATGCGAGGGCTGGGGCCGAGTTCGCCGCTTTCGATTTTGATCTGGGTTGAGTGGTCGAAGATGACTGAACGATTGCCAAAGGTGTGCGGGCAAATCGGTGTCATCGCGATGGCGCTGACTTCCGGGCCGATAATCGGGCCGCCGGCAGAGAGGTTATAGGCGGTCGATCCGGTTGGGGTTGAAAAGATGAGTCCGTCGCAGTGATACTCGGATACCGAATTGCCGTTGGCGGAAACGCAGAGGCGGATCAGTCCGCTGCCTTGAGTTTCTTTGATTACGACGTCGTTCAGCCCATAGATGCAGTCTCCTTTTGCATTGGTGCAGCTAAGTATCGAGCGTTCGGCGATCGAGTATTTGCCTTGGATGAGTGCGGGAAGATCTCTTGCCGCCTCGGCTTCGGTGAAGGTGGCGAGGAAGCCGAGCTTGCCGAGGTTAATGCCTAGCACGGCGGATCCAGATTCGAGCGCCGCATCCAGAACGCCGAGCAGTGTGCCGTCACCGCCAATTGCACAGCACAGGTCTTGTCCAATGAGAGCATCGGCTGTGAGCGGATAGTCTTTTAAAATGTGTGTCGTCACCCCTTCACGCTCTGAGAGCGCGGCGAGGCTCTCCGCCACGGCGGCAGCCCCAGGCTTGGATGAGTTAACTGCAAAGGTGATGGATTGGATCGGTTTCATGGCAAGTAAGACGCAGTGTGGTAGTATTCTGTGGCTAAATCAATTCGCGATTCTTGCTCGATTAATGGGTAAGATTCTATGTGCGAGGTAGCGCGGCGTCGTCTCGGTGCGTATCTGGGCATTTTGTTGCAGCATGTAGATTTAGCAAACGTGCGGTAACTCTCTGTAATACGTTTGTTAAAGCTGCACACTATATAAATCTATATTGAATTGTAGTTTTGGTGCTTGAGGCTGGTCATCGTCAAGGAATTGACTAGTCAAACTTCTAATGGCTGAAGAACGTTACCTCCTAATTGATGCGTATAATGTAATCTATGCGACGGATGAACTGCGTGAGGTGCTACGTCAGAATCTGGATGCCGCCCGTGATCGGCTGACTGAGATGGTTACTTCGATCCACGATGCCGAAGGTGTCCGCACCGCTTTGATCCTAGATAGTCGGAACAACTCGCTCGAGGTGGATCATCCCTTTGGCAAGAAGACTTTCGAATGGATCTATGCGCCGGCGGGGCTGTCGGCCGATGGAGTGATTGAGCGGATTGTGGCTCGTGTGTCGAACCCAGCGCGGGTCACGGTAGTGAGTCAGGATAATATGGTGCGCGAGTCGATTCGAGCCAACGGAGCGATGGCGATGGACGCGGAGGAACTGTTTGCTTGGGCGCGTGCTTGTGATGCGCGACTCATTCAAGACGCTCAACGGCGGCGCAAGGCAAATGCCCGCGAGTGGCAGAACGGCCTCGATCTTGATTT
>DJBY01000107.1 GCA_002430605.1 Opitutia bacterium UBA5964
CAGTATTCAGGTGCGCACTATATGTCAGGATAGTCGAATTGACAATCAAGCTTTTGATGAACGGGGACAAGAGTGGCCCGTCTCCTCACGGCAGTCCACACGCTCTTATCATTCAAATTGCTTACGAAACTCAGCAAAGGTTCCGCGCAACTCGTCTAGTTCGGCTTCCAGTAATACAACTCGCTCTTCGAGTTGACCGATCCGCTCATTGCGCTGTTGCACAGCTTCGACCGCAGGACTGGCAATCGTGGGTGCTGCAGTACTTACCTCAGGTTCCGTATTTGCACCACACAACAAGTGCATATAGCGGGCTTCTTTTTGTCCAGGTGCTCGGTCAAATCGACGCCACAGCGGCAGTGCGACATCTTCCAACGTCTCCGCGATCTCCGCCTCCACCGCTTCTGTATTCACAAACGAATACATGCGCTCCGAGCGTGTGCGCAGCTCTCCAGAGGTTTGTGCCCCACGCAGCAACAGAACAGCCAGCAACGCCTGACTCGGCACAGTCAGCCCCAAGCGCTCTTCAATCCGATGCTTGTACTTTTGCACCCGTGAACCCGCGCCATCGACGCGATAGAGTAAATGCTTCCCACGTAAGCCTTCAACCGCTTCAGCAACAATATCTTCATCGTAACTAACAACTGGATCACGGTTCGTCTTCTGATTACAAGCCGTCACCAGACCATTAAAAGTCAACGGATACGCAGTCGGCGTAGTCACCGCCTTCTCCATCAAGCAACCAAGCACACGTGCTTCTTCAGTCGTTAAAATCAACGCATCTTCGTGTTCGGCAAATTCCATTATTCCAAGTTACAGAAAAAGCAGGTCAAGACGACGCAGAAACGCAGTTAACCAATCATATTCTCAGTTTCCACAACTGCTTCCAAGCAGCGAAACTTTTTTACCAAAATCCCATGGCGCGGGGCACAAAACAATACGATGGCAAAAATCACGCCCGCCATCACCGCCATCATTCCTGAGGTCGAAGTCGCATCGACCACTGCAGGATCGAACCCCATCCAGCTCGGCAGGAAAATTGCAGAAACATGCCCCATCACTGCGGCGACAACTGCCAGCACCGCACTAAGGATGACCATCAGGTCTAATCGATCCGTTAATAGATGAGCGGTCGCAGCAGGCACAATCAACATCGCAATAACGATGATACTGCCGACCGCTTCAAACGCCGCCACCGTCGTGATAGCGACCAAAGTCATCAGCATATAATGCATTAAATTGGCGTTGATTCCCATCGTTGTGGCGAGTTCCGAATCAAAGGATGAGATGCGGAGCTCTTTAAAAAACAACACCACGAACAAAAAGTTCAGCACACACACTGGCGCCAAAACGATCACCGCACGCGGCACTTCCCAGACGGAGCCAAACACTAGCGGTCGCCAGACTACCTCGAGCGGCGTCAACTCAATCGCACCATACAGCACACAGCTCGCATCGAGATCGACATGATCCGCCGCTTGCACGATCAGCAAAAGTCCCAGCGCAAACAACGTGGTAAAGACGATTCCCATCGACGCACCCTCGTCCACCTTGCCAAAACGGCTAACCCACTGAGTAAAAATAGCCGTCAATACGCCAACCACCGCCGCACCGATAAACATCGTCAAACTCGCACGAGCGCCCGTGATTAAGAATGCAATCGCCAAGCCCGGCAGCACCGCATGGCTAATCGCATCGCCCATCATGCTCATTTTACGCAACACTAAGAAGTTGCCCAAAAGCGCGCACGACACCGCCGCCAAAATGCCGACCACCACAATCCATGTATCTATTGAATACCAAGTCATGTTTCTAATCTCCCGGTTTGATTGGGTGTGGGCTCGCCGGCACTTCGAGATCATTGGCAGTGCGCAGTTTGATTAACTTCTCCTCAAGCAGCGCGACTAATTTCTCGCCCAGTACATGCTCAACCTCATCCGCATCGCGATCAACTCGGCTCGTTGCCACATCGGCATATTCGATCAAATACAATTCCCAGAGGCGGTGATTACGCGTCGCCTGTGCCGCAGCATCCAGTCCTACTTGGGTCAACAGGATCGCATCATTTTTACGCACCGCATCGATCAATCCCTGATGATACGCGCGCGACAAGTAATGCCGCAATTGCCGATCAGTCCAGGTGCGCCGGCCCCGCAGCTGACGAAACGGCACCGCGCGAATACTCACACCATCCATGCGCTGACCATCGGCTTCCAAAATTTCATACAACGCACGGAGTAAATGTTGGCGACCAACACTTCGCTTCAAATTCAACTGTCGCATAAAGCGAACCAGCACGCCTCGCTCGATGCCAAACAGCATACTGAATAGAAACAGAGACGCTGCCACTAATACGATTAACGCACCCGCAGGCATGTTTGGAATTAAGGCACTCACACTCGCGCCCAGCCAGCCGCTCACACCGCCGATCACGGCAGAGAGTAATAACATCTGATCCAGTCGATCCGTCCAAAACCGCGCAGCCGCTGCTGGCGTGATCAGAAAAGCAATAATCAGAATCAATCCCACCGCTTGTAACCCCGCGACAGTCACCGCAGTGACCAACGCAAGGAGCAGCACATCGAGCCACTTAACCGGCCAACCCTGTGCCGCCGCATAGACTTCATCGAAACACAGCAGGCGGAATTCCTTAAACAGTAAGACCGAAAGCAACAGCACACAGGCAGTCACGACTACTAACAGCCTAAAATCGCTCAATACCATCGACGCAGTCTTACCATAAATAAATGATTCCAAACCAGCCGCAGCGCCGTCCGGCATCTTGGTAACCATCGTCAATAATGCGACACCCGCACCGAAGAATACGCTCAGCACAATCCCCATCGCTGCGTCATCCTTAATACGCGAGTGGTTACGAATAAACAAAACCGTCGCACAGCCCAACACTCCAGTCACCGTAGCTCCGAACAATAATAGCGGCAACGACTTGCCCTGCCCACCCAGCATCACCCCAACAAAGAAAGCGAGGCACACGCCGGGCAATGTCGCATGTGAAAGGGTATCTCCCATCAAGGACCGCTTACGTAACAACAAGAAGCCACCCATCAGTCCACAGGCACAGCCCAACAGCATGGTGCAAATGACCACCAGCCGCGTATTGTAATTCCGCAGCAGTAGGACGTCGAGGATCTCTGGAAGTTCGAACATGCTAAGTGTCAATCCCCTACAAAGACTTCGCCAGCTCATCGGCTGCCTCACTCAGCAGCGAGAGTTTACCACCATAAGTTTTGCGGAGATTCTCTTGAGTAAAGACATCCTTTGTTGGCCCCGATGCGACCACGCGCATGTTCAACAACACCGTCCAATCAAAATATTGAGGCACCGTCGCCAAATCGTGGTGTACCACCAAGCAGGTTTTCCCACGTTGCTGGAGTTCCTTCAACAGCGCAACGATTGCTCGCTCGGTCGCTGCATCGACAGCGGCAAACGGCTCATCCATAAAATAAATATCCGCATCCTGCACCAAAGCACGCGCAAGGAAAGTGCGCTGTTGCTGACCGCCCGAAAGCTGACTGATCTGACGATGCGCATAGTCCGCCAGCCCGACACGATCCAATGCTTGCAGTGCCAATGCCTTTGAGCGCTTATTCACCCGGCGAAACCAACCGAGCTGGCCGTAGGTGCCCATCGCCACCACATCGAGCGCACTGACCGGGAAATCCCAGTCCACACTCTCACGTTGCGGCACATACCCGACCCGCTTGCGCGCCTTGCCATACGACTCGCCGAAGATCGACACCTCGCCTGACGTACGCGGAATCAAATCGAGACACGCTTTAATCAAAGTACTCTTACCCGCACCATTCGGCCCGACGATACTCACCAGCTTGCCAGCAGGGATCTCTAAATCAATGTCCCACACCACAGGCTTGCGATGATATGCCACCGTCAAATCCCGGATCACAAGCGGCAGCGGATTCTGCTCAAAGACCTTCGTTAATGGCTGTATGGTTTGTTTGGATACTGCGTTCATAAGGATCTATTTTTATTGCCACGAAAAGGCGCAAAAAAATTAAAGTAATATAGATTATGTAGAGCGTTTAATGAACCCTTTTAAACCATCTAGGTTATTGCACCCATCTAGCTTTTTTGTGGTTCTTGGTGCCTTTGGCTTCGCCCTTCGGTTGAGTGTCGCTGCGCTCGGAATGTGGCCGAATAATCAGTGTGCCACTCCAGTTAATTTGCCCTGCATGCCCAGTTCAGGAGCCGCGCCACCAAGCGCACGGGTGATCGTGGTAATATTGCTGTCGATCATCCCGATGTAAGTCCCTTCGTAAGTTCCAGCTTGCCCCATCGCATCCGAAAACAACGCTCCACCAATCCGCACCGCATGCCCGCGTGCATTTGCACCTTCCACCAAGGCACGCACATTCTTGTCAGCCACAGAGGTTTCGACGAAAACCGCTGGAATCTGCTGTTCTACGATGTAGTTGACCAAGTCCTCCAAGTCCCGCACTCCAGCTTCAGACTCAGTGCTCACACCTTGAATACCTCGGACAGTTAGCCCCGTAGCGCGGCCCAAATAATTAAACGCATCGTGCGCCGTCACCAACACACGCTTCGATTCTGGAATCGATCCAATCGCCTGCTGTGCATACGCACCCAAGGCTTCCAACTGTTTTACGTAAGCGGTTGCATTGGCAGCATAAATATCCGCATGGGCTGGATCGAAACTCGACAGCGTCTCCGCTACCACTGGCACGACTTGCATCCAGCCCCGCACATCCATCCACACGTGTGGATCCGTGTGCTCGGAGCCATCATCTTTCTGCAATAGATAATCCGAAGTCTCAAAGATCGCTTCAGCCACCGCCTTGACTGGTTTCCCTGAACTCGCCACGCGCATCAGCACCGCCGTCATTTTACCTTCAAGCAACAGACCATTATAAAAAATCACATCCGCAGTACTGAGCTTTACCACATCACTCCGAGTTGGCTTGTAAAGGTGCGGGTCGACACCTTCACCAATGATCCCCTCGACCTGCGCGTAGTCGCCCGCGATATTACGCACGATGTCCGTAATCATGCCGACCGTGCACACCACCGTATAGGGCTCTGCCGCATGGCTCGAGGAATCGACATCCGACGATGACTCTGAGCGGTCACAGCCAGTTAAAAACGCCGTAACAATTACGAGGCTCGAAAAGATAAAGTATGGTCTGTCAAATTTGATACTTTGAATAGTCAAAGTATGAAGAAATATATGTCAACTTGCAAAAGAAAGACCTACTAGTCTTAATTCTTGGATTCGCCCGAACCTATTAGCTGGATGAGAAGCGAAAAAAACGCCCGTGTTTCCGTCAGCAAGCAGTAGCGCTCACAGCCAGTTTCTCGTAAGCCAATCAAAGTAATATTCCATCAGCAGCCGAAGAATCACGAAAATGAATGACTACATTTTATTCACCGATGGTAGTGTCGATGCACAGACGAAGACTGGCTCTGGCGCCTCACTCTTGATTCGAACAAATGAAGTATCGCTACCACTGAAGATGCTACGCCATCGCATTCAGATTCAGCAGTTCGTAAAAACCTCTTCAACTAAGCTAGAGCTACAGACCCTGCTCTGGGCCCTGTCCGAATTAGCCCAGGACTGCGATCATCTCACGATTTATACCGACTCGCAAAACATCGTCAATCTGGCTGAGCGTCGGGCACGGTTCGAAACCCACGACTACCATTCGAAAAGAGGCCTACCGCTGCGCAACACCGAGCTCTACCAAGCCTATTTTCGCAGCACTGATCCCTTAAACTTTGAACTAATCAAAGTGAAAGGGCATCAATCATCGCAAAAGCGTAGTCCGGTCGACCAGCTGTTCGCGCTCGTCGACAAGGCCTCGCGCAAAGCGCGATTAGCGACAAAATGAGAAGCGGCACCTTTGATTCGATCTAGGCAAGACTGAAGGGAATCGTCTCGATGTCCGCGCATTTCCTTCGCCAGTTTTTATCGCAATAGAAAGGACCTCCCGATCTAACCACGGACGCCGAGGACGGCATCCCTCCACCAAAAATAGTAAGCAAATTGCCTTTGTATTTTTGTTGAGACCGCCTCCTAGCATGAGCCCTACAAAACAAAAAAGGCTACTTCCAAATATGGAAAGCAGCCTTTTGAAAATTCAACTCTGAATCAGAAACTTACGCAGGAGATGGGGCAGCGGCTTCTTCCCCGGCGAGATCACCCTTGTCATCATCCTCGGCAGCCTGCTTCTTGACCACTTTGTCAGAGTCTTCTTCAGGCTCTGGCTTGGGTTCGATAATTTCACGCTTAACAATCGGCGAGCGGATTTCTCCATGCTCAAGAATTTCGTGTACGTGGATACCATCGATCGTTTCGTGCTCCAGCAAGGCCTCGGCCATCACATCGAGCGCAGTGCGGTGCTCTTTCAAAATTTCGAGGGAACGTAGATACTGTTCCTCCACGATTTTGAAGATCACCTGATCAATCTTCTGCGCAGTCTGTTCGCTATAGTTCTTTGAACCACCACCGATCGATCCCATGTAAGCATGGCTCTGGCTTTCACCATAAGCGATCGGCCCAAGTTCAGTCATACCCCAATCGCACACCATGTGGCGCGCAGTCGATGTGACCATACGAATATCACCGGACGCGCCACTGGTAATGTCACCCATCACAATTTCCTCCGCCGAACGGCCTCCCATGCCAGTGCAGATTTGATTCAACAGACGACGCTTGGAGTGATTCAGCAAATCCTTCTTCGGCATAAACATCGTGGAGCCAAGGCTCTGACCGCGCGGTATAATCGTTACCTTGTGTACGGGTAAATGCCCATCATCCACCACCGCTTGGATCAAAGCATGACCCGCTTCGTGGTAAGCAGTGATCTTGCGATCCTCGTCATCCATCAACTTACGTCGCTCACGACCGAAGGAGATCTTATCACGCGCTTCGTCGAGATCGTTCATTTCCACGGCATCCTTATTATAGCGCGCCGCGATCAAAGCCCCCTCATTCAGAAGGTTGGCAAGATCCGCACCAGAAAAGCCCGGTGTGTTACGCGCAACGTGCTGAAGGTTCACTTCTTCAGCGAGTGCGATCTTCTTGGCATGCACCAAGAGAATTTCGTATCGCCCATTGCGGTCGGGCAAATCAATCGTGACTTGACGGTCAAAACGACCAGGGCGTAGCAACGCGGAATCCAGCACATCTGGACGATTGGTTGCGGCGATGATGATCACACCCTCGTGGCCATCGAAACCATCCATCTCCACAAGGAGGGAGTTCAACGTCTGCTCGCGCTCGTCATTACCACCACCCACACCTGCGCCACGCTGGCGACCCACGGCATCGATCTCGTCAATAAATACAATACAAGGCGCATTCTTACGGCCTTGCTCAAACATATCACGCACACGTGCCGCCCCGACACCGACGAACATTTCGACGAAGTCCGAACCACTGATTGAGAAAAACGGCACTTCCGCTTCACCCGCCACAGCCTTTGCGAGCAGTGTCTTACCAGTGCCCGGAGGGCCGACCATCAGCACACCCTTAGGAATGCGACCACCGATACGTTGGAATTTTTTAGGGTCTTTGAGGAAGTCGACGACTTCACTGACTTCTTCCTTCGCTTCGTCGCAACCCGCAACATCTTTAAAAGTCAGTGAATCCTTATCACGCGTCAGCATCTTGGCCTTGCTCTTACCAAAACTCATCGCGCCTTTCCCTGCGCTCTTCAATTGGCGTACAAAGAGGAAATAAAGCAGGCCAATAATCAGTAGAAACGGCAGAAAGCTGATCAAGATATCTTGGAACGCGGTGCTGCGCCGACTCTCCTTGAGCACTGCGCGCACGAGATCGAAATCTTTCTCCAGCAAGCGGCCCTCGGCAGAAAACTGCACCTTTTCCGGCACGCTCGCATCCGAGAGATTCGCATCATACTTCGGGTTAAGCATCTTACCGGCAACGATATAGCCAGCTTCGCCAAGCGAAGGGTCGGGCTTCATGACACCATCGCCCGCCTCGATCTGTCCATCTTTCACGGCTTGCACCAATTCGCTGATAGTCAGGCGTTCATGATTCGAACCGGCACCCGGTTGCGCGAACCAGAGTCCGATGATAGCCGAGATAATGACCAAAAAAATCAAAAGCACTTTAGGGTTAAAGCGCTCTGGTTGGCCGTTATTCGCGGGCTCTTTCTGTTGTGGATTTTGCTGTGATGACATTTGTGCGGGTCAAATTGGGTTTCTTCGTTGGTAAGTCAATCTAAGAGCCCGCTTCGTTGCGGCTGCGATTTTCATGGTATCCGCCGGTGGGAAGCCTGGCACCCAAATGATCTCTCCTGAATGCGATAAGACAAGCGGTAGCAACTTTCGTTCCTTTACTGGAATGTGCCGGTCAATAAACCAGTCTTTCAGTTTCTTCGTGCCCGGCGCACCGATCGGTCTAAAGCGGTCTCCCTGCTGCCAACCCCGCACTTCGAGTGCCTCCTCTGCTGCCACTGCCACGTAAGCCTCAAGGTCGGCGTTCACGCCGCCCATCATAATCGTGCTTCGCAACGCATCGTCCAACTCCACGAACTCCGTTTCCAGCAAAGCACCCGTCGACAGCATCAGCGACTCGCCCGCCTCGATCGATCCGGACACCAAGAATTGCCCCACAGCTTGTGCCGATTCGAGCCGAACCGTCGCCTCATCGAGCTCGATATAGAATGCCCCCGCGCTCAGACGGTTGTTCGGCTTTGCCGCATAGACCGCATCCAGCAGCAAATCCATCGCTGGCGCGCTCAGTGACTGAATCAAATCATGTGCACTCAACCACGCAGACAAGGCCCGCCGCGTCAGTGCCCGTGGCGCGGCACGCAACGCCGCACGGTCCAGTAAGGCACTCGCGCCAAACGCATCCGGCAAAAAGCTCCGTGCCAACCCATCCAGCGCATCCGCTTCTTCTTCTAGTAAAAATCGGGAACGAGCCGCGCCCGCCGAAGCATCCCGTGCCAACGCATCGCTCAAACTAGGAATCACATTGTGGCGCAGCGCATTGCGCGAAATCCCCGTATCCTCGTTGGAAATGTCTTCACGCCAAGGGATCTCGCAGGTATTCAACGCCATACGAATTGCCCCCGCACCCCAATGCAACACCGGTCGAACGTGTGTCGGATAGGCCTGAAAAAAATGGATCGGTCGCGGCGCCGCCAACCCATCCGAGCCACTCCCACGCGCCAAGCGCTGCAACTGCGTCTCTAGAATATCGTCCAGCTGATGGCCAAATGCAATACACTGGCAACTGTGCTCCTTCGCTGCCCCGCGTAAAAAGTCCAAGCGCAAGGCCCGCGCAGTCGTCTCCGTAAACGCCGCCTCATTTTCCGGCCGAGCCGCAGTCACAAATGGACAGTTTAGCTGCTGCGCCAATTCCTGCACAAACGCCGCGTCTAGCTGCGAATCCTCGCCGCGCCAGCGATGATTGTAATGTGCGACCACCAATTCGATGCCCAAATCGTCAACCTGTGCCCACAAATGGCAGAGCATAAAGATCGAATCCGCGCCCCCCGAACAAGCCACAAGCACACGCTGACAGGACGCCTCAGCCAACAACGCACGGACATTTGTATGCAAAGCGGGCTCGCTCATTTGCGCATACAACATTCGCGCAGCTTCAGGCCAATCATGGGGGTGTTCCGGGTTCGACATAAGACCTCTTTAATTGGCTACACTTTCGAGTAGACCGCAAGCCTGTAGCGGTATTGCCGATGAAGATCAAACCTGTAGGGACTTTGCTTGCGAAACTGTCTCAAAAATGTAGATCGCGGGGTAATCGTTTGCTTTATTCAGTGGAGGGACCGCCGTCCTCGGTGTCCGCAGTGGATGGGGACAAGGCCGTGAACTTGATGAATACTGAGTCGCTCTGCTAAGACCGCGGGGACGCGATCCCTCCACTTTTAATGCCTTTTCCAAAAATCCCGTTTCACTGTATTTTTGAGACAACCTCCTGACGAAGACCGCAGCAGAATCAACGACCTCAAACACCTCTCGGTCCGCGCAAGCATGGCCTCGCCCCCAATTGCTCACGCAACTCGCCCTCGCTCAATCCCTCGACCAGCAAGCACTTCTGCGGATTCGTTTGCCCGCGCAACACTGACACCGCGCGCTTTGGCAAGCCGAGGTGCTTGGCCAGCAATGCACAAATCGCCTTGTTCGCTTCCCCCGACTCCGGCGCCACAGCAGTCTTAATCTTCAGCGCCCCCGCATGTTATTATGCCCTTGGGTGCCAACCAACGATTTCATCGCGCGAGGCATTCGGGATAACGCGGACGTTGAGTTCTACAGTAAAAGACATCGCACAGTCACACCTACCGCATTCCTATTTTTCCTGCAATGTCGGCTCCCCTTTAAGGTAACCAAGTGAAGCGAGAAACTTATCCGCCTCAAAAACAGTCTCATCATATCGAGCACTATTAAAAAATCCATGCTCCTGCCCATCATACAGGTGCAAGTCACAGCGCACCCCAGCCTGCTCCATGCGTTTTTTATAATCTTCTGCCGTCGCAACAGGAATCAGTGTATCCTTGGTGCCTAGAAATACAATGGTTGGCGGCGGAGGTGTGCCTTTATCAATATTATGCATCGGCGAAAATGCCTGCCAATAGGACGCAACTCGATCATGCCCATATCCACCGGGGCCATTGTCAAAAACAGGATTAAAAAGAACCAATGCATCTGGACGGCAACTGACGGAAGCATCTTCCCCCGCCTCCTCAAATCCAGCTACGGTAGCAGTCGCCGCCGCAACATGTCCACCCGCGGAGCCACCGCCAGCAGCCAGCATGTCAGGGTCAATCCCAAGTTCAGCGGCATGGCTACGAATCCAGCGAACTGCAGACTTCCCGTCCATCACGCACGCTTTAGGCGATGTCTTATGCGTCTTTCGAACCCGGTATTCAGCAGAGATCGCCACCATCCCTCTGGATGCAAGATACTTACTCTGGTTATAGAATTGACTGGGACTACCGCCCATCCATCCCCCGCCAAAGAAGAACACAATCGCCGGTCGTTTATCGCTCGCACTGTGCCCCTCTGGATTAAAGACATGCAGCTTCAGCGAAACATCGCCCACCGTCTTATATTCAATCACCTGGTCCGGCGCCACTTTTGCAAAAGCACTGCCAGCAGCGATTAAAAATATTCCAATACAAATAA
>DJBY01000052.1:0-5931 GCA_002430605.1 Opitutia bacterium UBA5964
AGTCGCCCACACTCCTATCGCCGGCAATGGCTTCAACCAGCCCCCCCACATTAGGGACCCGTTGCCTCTTAGATAAAATTATCTGTGTGGGCATCGTCTCGATGCCCGCACAGTTACCGTGAATGACGCCCCAATTTTTTCACAAAAAAGCCCGGCC
Organism: Opitutia bacterium UBA5964; assembly: GCA_002430605.1. Taxonomy (GTDB): domain Bacteria; phylum Verrucomicrobiota; class Verrucomicrobiia; order Opitutales; family Coraliomargaritaceae; genus Lentimonas. The sequence continues at coordinate 158 of DJBY01000052.1, forward strand.
TTCATATCATGACGGCCGGGCTTTGTGATTGAAATACGTCCGCGCTATTTGAGCAGGCAGTTGCCTGTCATCGCTTCGGGTTGTTCAAGACCCATGAGCTCAAGAATCGTTGGAGCGATGTCGCCTAAAGCGCCACCATCGGCAATCGCACGTCCCTTGCAACCTTCGCCATAAACAACGATCTCAACCGGGTTGAGCGTGTGCGCGGTGTGCGGCCCGTTGTTCTCTGGATTCCAGAGTTGATCGGAGTTGCCGTGGTCCGCGGTGATCAGTGCATAACCACTCACACGATCGACCGCATCGAGCAGGTCTTGCACGCAGCCGTCCACGATCTCACAAGCCTTAATACAAGCTTCGATCACTCCCGTGTGACCGACCATATCAGGGTTCGCGAAGTTCACTACGATCAAACCATACTTGCAGGACTGAATCGCCTCAACCGCCGCATCGCGAATGCCGTAGGCCGACATTTCTGGCTTCTCGTCGTAAGTCGCGCAATCCTTGCGGCTTGGGATGAGCGCACGATCTTCGCCTGGGAATGGTTCTTCACGGTAATCGTTGAAGAAGAACGTGACGTGTGGGAATTTCTCAGTTTCCGCGCAGCGGAACTGCGGGATGCCCTTGTCAGAGATGTAGCTCGCGAGAATATCCTTCATCTTCTCCGGCTTGAAAAAGATGATGTTATCGCAAAGACCCTTTTGGTATTCGCTCAATGTCGAGAAGTGAATGTCGAGCTTCGCGCCGCGATCGAAACCATCGAAATCGTCTTGGATGAAGGCGCGAGTCAATTCACGTGGACGGTCACCACGGAAGTTGCAGAAAATCACCGAGTCGCCCGTCGCAATGGTCGCGACTGGCTTGCCATCGGCATCGAGTACCGCGGTTGGCGGACAGAATTCGTCGCCCTTGGTGCCGGGCGTCTCTGGATGGTCGTATTGGTATTGGATGGCCGCTTCAGCTGAAGTGGCAGTGGTTTCGATATTGCGACCAGTGAGGCAGTCGTATGCGCGTTGCACACGATCCCAGCGGTTGTCGCGGTCCATCGCCCAATAGCGACCAGAAATCGATGCAATCTTGCCGAGGCCGATCTTCGCCATTTCGGCTTCGGCTTGCTGGATAAAATGCTTACCACTGAACGGCCCCGTGTCGCGACCATCCGTAAACGCATGCACGTAGAGCTTTTCAATGCCCTCGTCTTTTGCGATACGGATCAAGCCATATAGGTGATCCAACATCGCATGTACACCAGCATCAGATACTAGGCCCATGAGATGCAGCGCACCGCCGTTTGCCTTCACATTGGCAAGCGATGCCTTAAAAGTAACACTGTCCTTCACCGAGCCAGTCTCGATACCCTTGTTAATGCGGACGAGCTCTTGGTCGACGACACGACCGGCACCGATGTTTTGGTGGCCCACTTCGGAGTTGCCCATAATACCGACCGGCAAGCCCACCTCGAGCCCACATGCCATGATCTCCGTACGAGGCCACTCGGCGGTGAGTCGATCCGCGCAAGGGGTCTTGGCAAGCTTTACCGCGTTGTAGGAGTCTTGCTCCGAATTATGATTCTCCCCCCACCCGTCACGGATGATAAGGACTACAGGTTTATAGGAATCAGACATAGGTGTATGTTAGAATGAAAATTCTAGAATTTGTTAAAAAAAATAGCCGAACTGAGAGAGGCCGGAAATCGACAGAATCGCAAGGTAGAGTAAAACCAAGAATGCACCCTCACGCCGGGATACGATATGTCCGCTTTTAAAGATCCACAGCAGCAGCACAGACAAAAGCACCAGCGCAGGGAACTCGATCAACAGCAATTCATTGCGTACATCCATACCCGCAAAAGCCGACACGCCGCCACCGATCAGCAGCATATTAAACAAGTTAGAGCCGACTATATTACCAGCACACAGATCGCCATGTCCCGCGCGTACCGCAGAAATCGAAGCGGCAAGCTCTGGCAAACTCGTGCCAATCGCCACAATCGAGAGTCCAATAAACAGCTCACTGACTCCCATCCGAGTCGCGATCTCGACACTTGAACCAACCAGTAAATTCGCCCCGAAAGCCAACGCAGCGGTACTAAGTGCAATCATCAGCAAAGCGACCCCCGTGGGTTTCTGCATCACCCGCCCTGCACCTTCCGCGAATTCATCCGTAACCGATTGCGAATCCTGCTGTTTGGCACCACGCACCATATAGACTAGATAGGCCACTGATAGCGCGAGCAAAACCATGCCCTCAAAGCGATGAAATCCACCGCCAAGCGCAAACACGGCAAATAACAGCGTGACCAAAATTAGAATCGGCACCTCACGGCGAATCAGCCGCAAGTTGATCTTCAGCGGTGCGATCATCGCGGCGATACCCAAAATCAGGCCGATATTGGCGATGTTACTGCCGAGAATATTACCCAATGCGATACCAGGATTGTCCTGCGCTGCCATCAGCGAAGTCGCCATTTCCGGCATCGAGGTCGCAATCGACACCACCGTCAGGCCAATCACCACGGGATTGATCTTCAAGTTACTCGAAATCGCCACGGCCCCACGGGTCAACCAATCGCCGCCGAAAGTCAGCGTGACAAAACCCACCAGCATAACAGCTAAGAGTGCCCATAGTGGAAAATCGGTATACGGAAGACTGAGAAGTGCGAGTGTCATTAGATTAAAAAAAGGCACTGTAGGTGCCTGATTGAACGCAATCTAACAATCGTGAAAGCTAAACATCTGCGAGAAAATTCTGTGTGCTTGACTTGAGAAGTCAAAAAAACACACTGCCGCGTTTTTACATGGCCCTCGGTCTCTAAATCATGGCTCTAGACCTCAAAAATACGCTCAACCTTCCGGAAACCGCTTTCCCTATGCGAGGTAATCTCGTGGAACGTGAGCCAGCCCGTATTAAGCACTGGGAAAAACTCGATCTTTACGGCAAAATTCAAGCGAAGAATGCCGCTGGTCCGAGCTTTATTTTGCACGACGGCCCGCCATTTACCAACGGCGACCTGCACCTTGGCCATGCCCTCAATAAGACATTAAAGGACACCATCTTACGATTCAAGTGGATGCAGGGCTACAATGCCCCCTACATCCCAGGTTGGGACAGTCATGGCTTACCAATTGAGCACAAGGTCTCACGCGAACTGCAAGAGACTGGACGCACCGACTACACCGCCCTCGAAGTGCGAGAAGCCTGCGCCAAATTCGCCGATAAATACCGTTTGAGCCAGCGCGAGCAGTTCAAACGCCTCGGAGTCTTGGCAGATTGGGACAATGAATATTGGACGATCCACCCAGACTACGAAGCGACTGAGCTCGAAACGTTCGCCACCTTCGTCGAGAAAGGCATTGTCTATCGCAGCAAGAAGCCAGTTTACTGGTCGATCCCCTGCGCGACTGCTTTGGCCGAAGCCGAAATCGAATACCGCGACCACAAGAGCGTGTCGATCTACGTAAAGCTTGCCCTCTCAGCTGATGCACTCAAAACGCTCGCCTTAGAAGAGCCCGCTTCGGTGCTGATCTGGACCACTACAGCTTGGACCTTGCCTGCCAACATGGCAGTCTCCGTAAATCCAAAGATCGAATATAGCGCGATCAAGACCAGCAACCAAGGCACGATCATCGTCGCCACGGCACTACGCGATGCAGTCATCGAAGCTTGTGCCCTTGAAGATGCTGAAACGATCAATACCTTCCTCGGCTCCGTAATGGAGCAACTCGAAGCGCGCCACCCATTCATCGACCGCCCGAGCCCGATCCTGCTCGCCGACTACGTCACCACCGAGAGTGGCACTGGTTGCGTGCACACTGCTCCTGGCCACGGTCAAGACGACTATATTACTGGTATCAACAATGGCATCGAGGTGTATTGCCCACTCGATGACAACGGTTGCTACATCGACGATGGCCAAGTGCCCGCTGAACTGGTCGGCCTGTCCGTGCTCGAAGACGGCAAGATCAGCGATGCCAACCGTGGCGTCCTCAAAATCATTGGCCAAAACGGCTCACTGATCGCCAAGCAGACGATCACCCACAGCTACCCGCATTGCTGGCGCTCCAAGACTCCCGTGATTTTCCGCGCCATGGATCAATGGTTCATCGCACTCGACAAGTGCGGCGACCGGCAACTGGCACTCGATGCGCTCAAGGATGTCAACTTCATCCCAGCATGGGGTGAGAAGCGCATCCGCGCCGCTGTTGAGAACCGCCCAGACTGGTGCATCAGCCGCCAACGCACATGGGGCGTGCCAATTCCTGCCTTTTACAATGTAGACGGCGAAGCGTTTATTGACGCCGACGTCATCCGTGCCATTGCTAAGAAAGTCGCCGTCGGTGGCACTAACATTTGGTTTGAGCAAACTACAGTTGAACTACTCGAAGGCATTACCTTGCCAGAAGCTTGGCCAGCTGCGGATCAGCTCAAATCTGGCACGGATACACTCGACGTCTGGATCGACTCAGGCACTAGCCACCGCGCCGTGCTGCAGAAACGCGACAACCTGAGCTGGCCTGCAGACCTGTACCTCGAAGGGAGCGATCAACACCGCGGCTGGTTCCAAAGCTCGCTCTGGACTTCGGTTATCGCCGACAAGGCAGCGCCGTATAAAAATCTACTCACCCACGGCTTCGTCGTCAAAGAAGACGGCACCAAGCTATCCAAGAGTGACGGTGCGGCACGCCCACTTCCCGAGTGGATCCAAAGCTACGGTGCAGACGTCGTGCGCCTATGGATCTGTTCGCAGGACTACCGTGGCGATGTACCAGTATCCGATAAGATCGTGCGCAATGTTTCAAATAACTATCGCAATATGCGCAATACGCTGCGCTTCCAGATCAGTAACTTGTTCGACTTTGACGCAGCCACCGATGCGGTGCCACTCGCCGATCTCAACGCAATCGACAAGTGGGTGCTCGACGAACTCGCGCAACTTGTCCGTAAAGTCACCGAAGCCTACGAAGCCTACGAATTCCACCGCGCGTTTAAGGACATCATTGATCCATTCTGCGCGAATGTGCTTTCGGCCACTTACCATGACATCCTCAAGGATCGTCTCTACACCTGTGCGCCTAATGATCCGCTACGCCGCTCTTCACAGACAGCGATTAGCATCATCTTCAGTGTATTCACACGTCTAGTCGCGCCATTGATCCCGCACACCGCGGACGAGGCATGGAGCTATGCCCAAAACGATAGCGACTTTACCGACGAGCCAATCGCACTCAGCGACTGGCCCTATGTGGATAGCGCATGGGATCAGCCGGAAGTCGCCAGCGACATCCGCGCCCTACGCACCTTCCTCTCCGAAAATCTCAACGATGGCTTAGAAAAACTCCGCCAAGAGAAAACAATCGGGCAAAGCCTCGACGCGAAAGCAACGATTACAGGTTCGCTGAGTGATCCAGAATTCGCTCGCCTTAAACAATATGAGTCCGAGCTGCCGGAACTCTTCATCCTTTCGCAGGTGACTGCAGTCGAAGATGCCACTGCAACCGAACTTACAGTCGAAGTCGCTCATGCCGATGGCGTGCGCTGCCCACGCAGTTGGCGCTGGGTGCCTGCACTCGTCGAGACCGATACTTGGGGGGCCGTCTCCCCGCGGTGCGCCGAAGCACTCAAACAAATTTCACACACTACTAAATAACACCCCACTCTACTTCATCAATGACTATCACAAAGACCAAGCCTCCCGCGTCCCCAAAGACTGCTAAAAAAGCCGTCAACAAGACTGCGACTAAAAAAACTGAAGCTAAAAAAACCGTCAAACAGACTGT